>JAGALK010000019.1 GCA_017625255.1 Lachnospiraceae bacterium | reverse complement strand
GATGCTCCGGGATTCTCCTTCGGAACAAAAGAAAAGAAAATGGGTATCCGTGGATCTTCTACATACGAATTAATCTTTGAAGATTGCAGAATTCCAAAGGAAAACCTTTTAGGACCAGAAGGAAAAGGTTTCCCAATCGCTATGCATACTCTTGACGGTGGTCGTATCGGTATCGCTGCTCAGGCACTTGGTATTGCAGAAGGTGCATTAGAAAGAGCTGTTGCTTATACAAAAGAAAGAAAACAGTTCGGTCGTTCTATTGCTGCACAGCAGAATACACAGTTCAAATTAGCTGATATGGCTACAAGAGTTGAAGCTGCTCAGTTATTAGTATACAAAGCTGCTATGGCTAAAGCTACTCAGAAAAATTATTCTGTAGAAGCAGCTAAAGCAAAATTATTTGCAGCTGAAACTGCTATGGCAGTTACAACAGAAGTTGTTCAGTTATTCGGTGGATACGGATACATCAGAGAATACGATGTAGAGCGTATGATGCGTGATGCTAAGATCACAGAAATTTACGAAGGAACATCTGAAGTACAGAGAATGGTTATTTCTGGTGCAGTTCTAAAATAGTCGCGATCCAGCGGAGCGAGAATGGCTGGCATAAATGTCATGCCATGCTTGCATGAGCAGGACATTTGTGACAGACATTTGATGGCGCAACGCGCACGAAAGAGGCGAAGCATCTTGAGTTCGCTTAGCGTTCGTTACCAATAAACAAAATTATAAGGAGTGAAAAATACATGAATATCGTAGTATGTATTAAACAGGTTCCTGATACAAAGGGTGGCGTTAAGTTTAACCCGGATGGAACTCTTGATAGAGCAGCTATGCTTGCTATCATGAATCCAGATGATAAAGCTGGTCTTGAAGCAGCACTTAGAATTAAAGATGAAACAGGTGCAAAAGTTACAGTACTTACCATGGGACTTCCAAAGGCTGATGCAGTTCTTCGTGAAGCTATGGCTATGGGTGCTGACGATGCAATCCTTGTAACTGACAGAGTATTAGGAGGAGCTGATACATGGGCTACTTCTACAACAATCGCAGGTGCACTTCGTAACTTAGAGTACGATTTAATCATCACAGGTCGTCAGGCTATCGATGGTGATACAGCACAGGTTGGACCACAGATTGCAGAGCATCTTTCACTTCCGGTTATTTCTTATGCAGAAGATATCAAAGTAGAAGGCGATTCTGTTATCGTTAAAAGACAGTATGAAGACAGATATCATGAAGTAAAAGCAAAAATGCCTTGCTTAATTACAGCATTATCTGAATTAAATGAGCCTCGTTATATGACACCAGGCGGAATCTTCGATGCATGTGACAAAGAAGTTACCGTATGGGGCAGAGCAGATCTTAAAGATGTAGACGATGCAAACCTTGGTTTAAAAGGATCACCTACAAAGATTGCTAAGGCTTCTGATAAAGTAGCAAAAGGTGCTGGAGAAAAAGTAAACCTTGATCCTGAAGAAGCTGTTGCATACTTAATCGGTAAATTCAAAGAGAAACATATTATCTAATAAAAATAAGGAAAAGTGGTGAATACAATGGGTTTAGAAGAATTTAAAGGAGTATATGTCTACGCACAGCAGGTAGACAATGTATTAAATGGCGTTGCATTCGAATTACTTGGAAAAGCAAGAGAATTAGCAGCAGATTTAAATACAGATGTAACTGCAGTATTAATCGGTTCTGATGTAAAAGGTCTTGCTGATGAATTAGCAGTATACGGCGCTGACAAAGTTATCGTTGTAGACGATCCAGAATTGAAAGAATACAGAACAGAGCCATATGCACATGCATTAGCATCTGTAATCAACGAATATAAACCAGAAATCATGTTAGTTGGTGCTACAGCAATCGGTCGTGACCTTGGTCCTACTGTATCTGCAAGAGTAGCTACTGGTCTTACAGCTGACTGTACAGTTCTTGAAATCGGTGACTTCCCATTAGTTGCTGCTCCAGGAAAAGAAGATCAGCAGAAACACAACCAGTTATTAATGACTCGTCCAGCATTCGGTGGTAACACAATCGCTACTATCGCTTGCCCAGACAATCGTCCACAGATGGCTACAGTTCGTCCTGGTGTTATGCAGAAAATTGCTCCAATCGAAGGTGCAAAAGCAAACATTATCGAATACAATCCAGGATTTACACCAAACAACAGATATGTTGAAATCTTAAACATCGTAAAAGCTGTTAAGAGCACAGCAAACATCATGGAAGCAAAAGTTCTTGTTTCTGGTGGTCGTGGAGTTGGTTCTAAAGAAAACTTCAAGATGTTAGAAGAATTAGCAGAAGTGCTTGGTGGTACAGTAAGCTGTTCTCGTGCAGTAGTAGAAAACGGCTGGTTACCAGTTGATTTACAGGTTGGTCAGACAGGTAAAACTGTTCGTCCACAGATTTATTTCGCTATCGGTATTTCCGGAGCAATCCAGCATGTAGCTGGTATGGAAGAATCTGATTTAATCATCGCAATCAACAAGGATGAAGATGCTCCAATCTTCGATGTTGCTGATTATGGTTTAGTTGGAGATTTAAATAAGATTGTTCCAGCTTTAACAGCAGCTTTAAAAGCTGAAATGTAATAAGAATTAGACGAATTACGATTCGTTGTGTGAAAAGCGGTCAGGCTTGCCTGACCGCTTTTTTTTGTTGGGAAGTTTCTATCAAATAAAAGCTTTTTGCAGAATGCGCAATTTTGCACGCGAAATACACTTTTATTTAAAAAATCCGAAAATATTGTCTTAGTCCTTTCTAAGTGATGATATGATTTACTTAAGAAAAATGAAATATCGACATGATAGGAGAAAAAATGAACAAGAAAATTGTACAAATGAAAGAATGGGAATTATATGTTTATAATGAAAAATATAAGTTATCTGGAAGAGCAGATGAACATCCGGTCTTAGGAAGAAATGTTTATGTGGCATATACATCATCCGTGGAAACTTTTGAATTGAAAGACGATATTTTGATATATGAAACGAAAAATACGATTTACCAATGCCCACTAAAATATATAGATATAAATCCGTACAAAGCAGTAACAGAAGAGTATAAAAAACAATTAACACATCGCGCAGATAAGGCAGGTAATTGTCTTGATCGTATTATAGCTGCGACAGCGAAAATTGCAAATGGGATGGGAGAAGAAGATATGTTTGCTAAGCATATTTTAGAACTGGCATCAGTTGGCAGAAAAGAGATGGAAGAAAAGGTGATAGCTGAAAATAACAGACTGCAAAAAATTGTAAAGCAATATGAAAACAGTGTGTACATTGAAGTATCGAGTATAGAGTGTGGAGATAAGATGGCGTACCACTTGGGAAATGATTTGGGAATAGTTATACCGCACTTAAATTGCGGTATGTTTCAGAATAGTATTTTGTATATGAAATATGCAACGGAGGAAGATGCATGTGCATTGGATTTTAGATATTTTCCGAAGGGATTAAATACCATGGAAACATATAGCTGGTCTGATAATATTGAGCTTGCGGTGATAAAAAATGTGAGAAATGAAACAATTGTTTTTAATGGTACAAAAATTCTTCCGGAAGAAACATTGGTATTTACGCCAGATACGCATCGTCAGGGACTTATTAGCCCGGATTGCTATAATGGAAAATCTGCATTATTCAGTAAAAAGAATTAAACAAAGTTAAAAAGGGAGAAATAGATGCGAATACTGCTTTTATTAAGAGGAAATACCAAGCAAGATAAATCATCATGGTTTAAGCAGCAGGAAGTAAAAAAATATATGTTATCCTTAGACTCCGTTCGCATATTGTGCCAGAGTCCGATAATGCAAATAGATGGTAGTGTGTGTACAAGTTTTAGAAATGAGAATATCGTATGGAAAATTTTTTTGGAGATATTAGAAGAAAGAATGAAAAATGGCGAATTTACAATAATTGATGGTAGGATATTCGAGTTGTCTAAGGTCAATATATGTAAAGAAATGTGTATAAAATACAGATATAAAATGCATTGTGTGGATACATATGATAAAGCAGAAAAGTTTTTGAAAACAACAGAGAAAAATTGTTATCAGATACATGGGCATAGAAATACGAAAAAATTGCCTGTAAGGGTCAATGATAGAGTTTTTAATCTGGAAGGAAAAGTAGAATTTGGCGGAGCATTGCGATGCGTACAGGTGGATAAAGAGGGAATACATATTGTGGAAGTGAAGAATGAAGTTTTATATCAGTGATTTACATTTTGGACATGAAAAAGTAATTGCATGTGATAATCGTCCTTTTTTGGATTTAGAAGAAATGGAAAAGGTGATGATTAGTCGTTGGAATGCGAAAGTGCAGCCAGAGGATGATGTATATATTCTCGGGGATTTCATATATAGGAGTCTAAAGCCTGAAGAATGGTATTTAGAACAGCTGCATGGAAAAAAATATTTAGTGATTGGAAATCATGATTATCGATTGCTGCAAAATGAAAAAGCTATGTCTTACTTTGAAGGTGTGGAAAAAATGATGCATGTGACAGACATGGGGAAGCAGATATGTCTATGTCATTTTCCTATTGCAGAATGGAATGGGTTCTATCGTGGTTCTTATCATATATATGGGCATATTCATGGTGATACGGGAGAAACCTATCAATTTATGAAAAGCAGAGAGCGCGCGTTGAATGCAGGATGTATGTTAAATAACTATGCGCCTGCGAGTTTTCAGGAACTAATAAAAAATAATCAGGATTTTAAAATTAGAAATGGATAAAGGAGGACTATGGCAGGAAAAATATATATTACAGGGGATTGCCACGGGGATTTTAGGAAATTTAATACGCATCGTTTTCCTATACAGCGGGAATTAGATAAAGAGGATTATTTAATAATTTGTGGAGATTTCGGAGGAATATGGAATCAAGGCTGGGAAAGTGGCAATGAAAACTATTGGCTGACATGGTTAGACGAAAAGCCGTATACTACATTATTTGTAGATGGCAACCATGAAAATTTCAAACGGTTAAAGAAATATCCGGTAAAAGAATGGAAAGGTGGACTTGTACATGAAATCAGACCGTCTGTATTACATCTTATGCGAGGATATGTGTTTGAATTGGCGGGAAAAAAGATTTTCGCTTTTGGAGGAGCATGCAGTCATGATATAGAAGGAGGGGTATTAGATCCCAAAGCTTTGGATTTTGCACAGAAGAAAAAAGAACTTAATAAGGAATATAAATCTTATAGAATAAAGAATATTAGCTGGTGGGAGGAAGAATTGCCAAGTGATAAGGAATATACTCTGGCTTCCCAAAATCTTGCTCAGAATAATTTAAAAATAGATTATGTGATTTCGCATTGCTGTGCATCTTCTACTCAAAATCAATTTAATAAAACCGGAGAATACAAAGCAAATGCACTTACGAACTATTTTGACGAGATTAAGAATAATTGTGAATTCGAGAGATGGTATTTTGGACATTATCATGAAGACAGAATAATTAGTGACAGAGAAGTGGTGTTGTACGATCAGATTGTTGAGATTGGAAAAGCTCCTGTAGAGAAAAATTCTATAGTTGGATGTCCAAAATATAAGCGGGAGGATTGGGTGGATTTTATTTATGAGTTGAAACATGGAGATGTTCGACTAGAAGGAAAAATATCAGGAGTAGATGCATATGGGACTTTTTTCGTTTTGAATGAGCCCTGTTATGATATTTTGGTAACGCTTGATGGTGAAAACATACTATTCAAGCATGTAAAAGAGATAAATATTTTGGGATATAAAAAAAGTAATGGTACAGGTGATCTATGAAATTCATAGGAAAGTATAATGAATAAAAATCAAGGGAGGAAAAGAAGCATGGCGGAAAAAATGTTGGTTACACAGGCTTTAGACGAAAGAGATTTGTTGGTGAAGAAAATTAATGACAAGATTGAGAAAGCGTCTTTCGTTGATATTGCAAAGGGAAATGAAGACAAGGTTTTGAATGCGCGTGTTTTACGAGAAGAATATGCAAAACAGGCGCAGGCGGCATATCAGCAGATACAGGATTTAATTGATCGTTTTCAGAAAATAGATGCAGCAATAGTAGCATCTAATGCCAGTACATATATTGAAACTTCTTATGGAAGATTTACTGTTGCAGGGGCAATATCTCTTCGCAGCAGAATGCGAAAAACAGCAGTAAATAATAGAGGGGATTTGGATTTTGAAACGAAATTGTATCAGAAAATGAAAGCTGATTTGGATAGCGTGCTGATAGCAATGGAATTACGAAATAAAAGTCTGCAGGAAACAGCAGAAGATATGCGTCTTAGTATTTTAGGAAAAGACACGAAGGTAAAAAATGACAAGCCTTTAGAAGTCGTAGATATTTATGTTAAAGAAAATACGACAGAGCTTGTAGACCCAATAGAAATTTTGAAAAAAATCGAAGAACTTCAAGAGAAACAAAATGTGATTTTGATGGAAATTGATACCCAGATAAAGGTGTCAAATGCAACAACATTTATTGAAATCTAAAAAGAAAGGAATATGTGTCTGCAATACGAAAACTTCGTACCCGGTTTCCCTGTAACAGGGTTATGTTACTTGGATTATAGAAAAGATAAAATAGTGGCGAGCTAATTTGTTCGAGGTTCGAATCCTCCTAAACTGTTTTGTATTTTACTTTATCTGATAATTGTAAAAGCTTAACGATAAATACGATGAACTTTTTTTGATGAAGAAAAAACTTTTCTTTAGGCATAATACATATGCTGAAATCCATGAGATGGGTTAAAGTGTTAAACCGGTTGGCTGGAAGATATCCCCATGGCTGTATTGTAGGCATACAAATAAAAAGCGGATTTTAAGGCGTTTGGAACAAAAAATGGAGGAAATTGCAGATGAAAAGTTCAATAAAAATAATGGGATTTGCAAGAGGAAAGGTTAAAGCTAATATCGTAAAGTTTAAAATGGATATAAATGGAAGATGCGATATTTACAAAGATGCTGTGGAACAGTCACTGAATAGAAGCGCAGCAATGCTTGTTGTTTTAAAGGGGCTGGGAATAGAAGAAGAGAATATTATAGCCAGAAAATATGAAATTAGCCGTATGACGAAAACCCTATGGAAACAGGGAGATGAGACAGAAGAATTTCTTGGGTATGGCTATACACGAAGAATAGAAGTAAAATTTCCTGCTGAAACAGAAAATCTGGAGTTTATAGCAAGTAAAATTTTGCAGTGCGGTGTAGCGGATAAATTTTATGTTGAGTTTTATGCAGAAAATAAGAAAAGCGAAGAAAATGAGCTTCTTAAATTAGCCATAAAGGACTCGAAGGAAAAGGCAAAAATCGCAGCAGAACAGTTAAATGTTACACTTGGCGATATGGTGCAGGTGGAGTTTGAATGGAGTAATGGAATCAAATCCATGCAGCGCCGTTGGGGAGAAACTATGTTGGATATCGAAACAGTTGAACAAATTCAATTAGATAATTCCTCAATATTTTTGCTTGGTGAAGAAATCGAAATTGAACAGATGGTACGGATTGTCTGGAATTTAATAAGCACGGAGGGAGAAAATGAATCGATATTGTGTGGAGAAATGGTTTGAAAATAAGACATATTTAAAAACTGCACTATTGAATTATCCCGATTTGGATACCATTGATTATACAGAGTTAATGAGATTGTGTGTAAAACATATTCTGAATGCCGGTTCAAGTGAGGGACTTCGATATGAGGAAGATATAGCGTGTATTTATATAGGCAGATATCAGGGAAGTATACTTTTTGTTATAAAAGAAGATGGGGCATTAGGAGTAGATGATGTACTATTATCTTATGTAGAATACGGTTCTTGTACATATTGCGATACTCTTCAGCATATTTTGTGCGAAAGCAAGGACTCTATGGAGCTTGTAAATGATTTGATGTATTTATGCAAGGATTTAGTTTGTAATATCGTAAAACCATACAATGACGGATGGAGAAACAGACCGGAATTTGATGTGATTCAGGGGTTAGCGGATTAAATGGGAATATAGAAGTGGTTGTGGGGGTGGTGTTATGTATGAAGCATTGGATAGACTTATGAAAGAATCGCAGGAAGAAAATATAGACTTTATTGTAGCATTGAAAAAGGAGCGTATCCGAGAGGAAATGATAGAGTTTGTTTTAAAATCTATTGTAAAACAATACCATTGTACATTGGATGAGGCATATTCTTTTTGGGAAGATTTTCGTACGAAAGAAGGGAAATAATGTTTTATTTAAAATATAAGGATAGCAAAGTGTTTGCATTTGATCCTATAGATTGTTATTTTAAAATGCTAAATAAGCAGTATTTGCCAATGTGTATTAAGAATCTGCCCGATGGATATGAGATGGTAAGGGTGTTTTGCCGTCAGCGTGTGTTACATAACAGCAGAGTATATGCAAAGGATATTTTATTAGCCTGCTGTTTAGAGGAGTTGGATTCTGTCAGTATCTGCCTGAAATCGAGGGCATTGTGTGTAACAGATAATTATTGGATAGATGCTTCAAAAAATAGTAAGACATGGGAAGAAATAAATATACGAAATCATGCATTTGATCATGCCTTAGGTGTAGTGGCTTTAACCGGAAAAGCAGATGGTAATATAGGTTTTTCCAGTGAAAAAATACGCACAGGAGAACTGACTGTAAAGGGAAATCATGCAAAACTTTTGATGTGGCAGAAAAAGGGGATTTATCTGTATAAAAATCTATCCCTTAGGAAAATTGCAGCAGAAATAGTGTCTAATGTGATAGCAGCTGCGTTGACTTTAGATTCGGCTTATTATAGTTATCAAAAATTTCAAGATTTACACTGTTCAAAGTGCAGGATAGATAATGCGATTGAGCATGAGCTGTTGCTTTGTGAGGATTTGCTGCTGTTTTATGGCTGCAACATGAATATAAATTCCAAAGTATACGAGTATATCATGGAGGTGGATGCCAGAAATTTCATTTTAATGCAGATTTTTGATTATTTAACACTTAATACAAACAGGAATGGTGAAAATTATGGACTATTAGTAGACAATGGTGTGATAACCGGATTATATCCAATATTTGATCACGATGCCTGTTTTAAAGGGAAAAATGATAAAGAGTTTTATATGGTAACGGGAATGTCATTTGCAGAAACGCTAGAGGAAATTAGAAAACATAAGGTGTTTTTATCACTGGTAGAACCTTTAGAAGATGCAAATACATTTTTTGAATCTGCAAGGTTTAAAAGCTTCTTTCTGCAATATTTAACGGTCAATGATTATATGGGATTAGCTGCGCGTTCTAAAACAATATTAGGTATGGCAAAAAATATATTTCCCGATAGAGTAGAATTGATTTAGGAGATAGAATATGGAAAATTTAAGTGTAAAATTAAATCGAGAAGATACTTATGTGGATATAACAGAAGACTTTATATGTGAATATCCCGAAACACAAATTATTGGAGATGTTGTCTATAAGTATATCGGTAATGGTTTATATCAGCCGAAAGAGACGGTGTGCTTAGGTCAACAGGAATATGAGCAGTTTTTATTGAAGTACTGGGATTTGGTTTTTTGGGTAAAAATACCGGAGTATAAATATGATAAAAATACCGGAAAACACTATATTGTAAATAAAAACGAAAAATATGAAATTTATTTTGCATGTGCAGAAGAATTGGTATCAGAAGTAGGGGAATTTTATAGCAGTGCTACTGAACTTTTGGGCTATAATACTTTCAAGACTATTATGAAAGATTTTGATGGAAGTGTTGATCTGGATAATTGGTTACAATATTATAACAAATTTTATTGCAACTGGCTGGATGAGTCATCCATGAATAAAGAAGAACAAAGATTAAAAGGCCGAAAAGAACAGCCAGCATCAGGCTTATGTCGTTTTCCAAAGCCGGATAAAACGAATACTTATCAGGGATACCCTAAACAATTTCAGTATAAAAATTTTATTGCGCATATGATCGAACCGGGAATTTATGTGTTTAAAAGACTGTATAAGGAAAATGGTTCACAATCAAAGCTGGATTATGTGAAGATGAATATAAACGCAACATGTGATAAAGAAATTGCAGTTATTGGACATTCTACAGGCAGATTATCGTTTTATATGAATGTTTCTCATATGGCTATTGGAAGAGAAAATTTTGGAAGGCTGCGGGAAATACAAAGGATAATATCGGGGAGTTTTATGCATGAATTTAAGATTGGCACTAAGGAAAGAAAATGTATTGAACCTATTGATATTTGCAGTTTAATCAATGAATTAAGTACAGAAGAAGAGATAGAATATATTCCGGAAACAGGTGCGCAGGAGATTGTTATTGGCATGGGAATGAAAAATATTGAACTTTCGTTTAAATGGGTTTTTTGTAAAAGAATAGAATGTCAAACATATGAAATGGCGTATATTTTAGGAAATAAGCTGGTGTTATTGAAAAGAATGTATGATAAAGTATGCAGGAGAGAATTTGATTTGCGTGGTATGGAAGAGTTGCTGGTAAAAAAAGAGCAGATGTTAAAGTGTGGAATAAAAATAAAACGAGATATACAGGTAATTGATTGTAAAAATCAAAAGGAACAGGAAATGTTAAAAAATGAGGCATATACATTATGGAAAGAAAATGAGATAGAGATGTTAAGACGGGAAGATGGGGATGTTGAAGAAAATGGAGTTTTGTTTGTCGAATAAATAGTTTTTGAAAAGAGTGGTTTGATTGTTGTTTTTTTATAAACATGATACAATATTTTAAAAAGTAAAGGATGGATATTGTACATGAATAAAGATAATGTATCGATTGAAATTGCCGCGTGCAATCATTTTTATACAATAATCAAAGCAGGAGTTAAGAAGAGAAAAAGTAAAGACGAGGATGATAAAGAAGATGTAGAAAAGAAAGGTACAGTGAAATATTTAGTGGAAAGTTATTTTGCAGAGGTGGTACAAAATTATCGGTCAGGTAAGCAAAGCAGTGATTTGATACATTATTTCTTTATGGATTTTATGGAAATGCATAGAAAAAAAATGGATATTGTTAAAACTTCCAAATTAACATATGATAAAATGCTAGATTATTTACGCAAACAAAAAGGTCATACCTTTCAATGTCAGAAACTATTGAAATGTTATGAAAATCCTGTTCTATTACTAGAAGAATTATATGCGACATGTGTGGAAAAGCTGTTGGATTTTTGTTCCTATGAAATATTAGAAAAAAAAGAAAATGAAACAGAAAAAGAGTTTCAAAGAAGAATAGAAGATTGGTATGGATATATTAAAGAAGATATTCTAATTCGCATACAGGAAAAGCAGAAAAGATATCTGCATTTTATATATTCAGTTGCTTTGTATGAAATGATGGTTTACAAATATGATGAGTTAGACACATTTCATTTAAAAACGGAACAACTTCCGGAAGCACTGCAGGATGTCATCCAGTGGCAAAAAGAAATGGATGATAACAGCAGTTTAGAGGAAAATGCCCTGAGGGTATTTGAAAGCATATATAAAGCAGGAAACTGGCAATATCATTTAATAAGTCTTTATGCATTGATGCAGACGGTTATCTGTATCGAATATATAAATTATAAATGTCAAGGCGTTGAAAAAGTTAATTTTTCTGTTATTGAGGATATGAGAATAAAAGAGAAAAAATATCTAGTGTATGGATATATGCTAACTGAGAAGGAAAAGAATCTGGGAAAAAATGTATTCCGTATGACCGATAAAAAAAGGGCAGGTATTTATAGAAAAAAGATGGAAAGAATACAAGAGATTTTTTCCGGAAAAAACAGGGTAGACGATATTCTGGAACTGGCAAAAAGATATATAAATTTATTGGAAGACAGAGAGAAAAATAAAGTTTGGATTGAGAAGATAGAAAGAGAATTGGTTGAACCTGTTTTTAAGGATAGTATTAAGAAGAGAAGAAAAAGTTATACGGATTTTTTGACAAAAATCTAATATAAGAGCGTTTTAAAAGATCATTACATGAGGGATATCGTGTAGTGATCTTTTTTTGAAAATCCGAAAAATTGTAAAAGAAATCTTCTTTTTATTGTTATAATTCATATTGTAAAGAAAAAAAGAGAGTATACATAGATGAGAGGGGGAAATAAAAAATGCCGTTAATTATAATAAAAGATAGAAAAGAATTACCACAGGATAAAATATCTGACTTCCTTATTTTTAATGATTCGGGGAAAGAAATTCAATATGAATATTGTTTTGCAATAGAATTTGAGAATCAAGATAAGAGACCATTTCTGACCAATCCGGACATAAAGGAGTATCTGGAGAAAATAGGAATACATTATAAGGGAAATTATATATTTGAGGGTGATGATTGGGGAAATTCATATTGGGGCAGAGAGCAGTTTGTGACGGCTATTAATCATACTATACAGTTTGGTTGTTTGGCATTGCATAATAGACACAAGGAAATACTCATGAAAGGAATGTATTATTTCGAAGCCCGATATATGATACCGGTACTTGAAAAAAGAGATATTTATTTGTTATTGCAGTCAAAAGATTATCATCGTGTAGGGGAGTTAGAAGATGTTTTAGAGAGTGGGATTGAAGTAAGAATTGCCGGTAAATCATCAAAATATTTTGAAGAAAATATGTTTTTAGATTTTTTATGGGAGAATGTACAGGAGCTTATATAGTTGACAAGAAAAGTGGAAGCAGAGGTTTTTAATCCGGATAGCATAAAGGTTTTTTCAATGGTTTTGAATGGAAATCTACGGATTTATGTATAGATTAAAGGAGGAAACAGAGTGATTTATTTAGCGGGAGATATACATGGAAATCACGATATTCAAAAAGTAATAGATTTTTTTGAATTGGAAAGCTTGATGCATGTATTAACGAAACAGGATTATTTGATTATATTAGGTGATGTGGCGGTATGTTGGGATGATGATGTGCATGATGAATGGGTGAAAAAAACCTTGCAGATGCTTCCGGTTACAGTACTCTGGCTGGATGGGAATCACGAAAATTTCGATGTGCTGTCTGCTTATCCGGTAAGAAGCTGGAATGGTGGGAAGGTGCATCAGATTGCTCCGGATATCCTTCATTTAATGCGTGGACAGTGTTTTGAGATTGATGGCAGAAAAATCTGGACATTTGGCGGTGGATATTCCATTGATAAAATGTATCGGACAGAGGGAATCAGCTGGTGGCCGCAGGAGATGCCTAATGAAGAAGAGTACGAAAGAGGAATGGAAATTTTAAAACAGGAGAATTTTCAGGTGGATTATATATTGACCCATACTGCACCAAGAGAGGTTGTGGAATCTATATGTAATGACATTGTTTCAGGAGAGGAGGAATTGCAGTATTATCTGCAAAGAATTTCACAAAAGGCTGATTTTAAAAAATGGTATTTTGGACACTGGCACATGGATGTAAGTGTAGGGGACAAATATCAGGGCTTGATGGAAGATGTGATTTGTTTGGGATGAAAAACTATAAAATCCGAAATTTGGTTCAAGAAAATGTAAAAAGGATGATATAGTTAATATACAAAAATAGAATATAAAAATGTTTTTGGAGGTAACTATGAAGAAAAATGAAATCGTATTACTTTTGCTGGGAATGACCAAGGCAGGAAAAACTACAAAAGTTGGCGCTCTTAGCCGTTGTCCGGAAAAAATTGCAGAAGTCAGTGGAGATGTATCGGCAAGAACAAACACAACAGTTGACTGGGCATTGGGATTAGGGGATGAAATTAAACTTCTTGAAGTAGAACTTAATTTGGACGAGATATTGGGAAAAGAAGAAGAGAGAGATGTCGCTGTATATAATGAAAATTTACAGAAGAAAAATTTTTTTAAAGATTATTTTGGATTAGAGCCAAAAGAGGATGAATTTCCAAAGGATGAGCTTGAAGACTATGTTAAAAAGCAGGTGCAGGATTCGATACAGAATACATTATTTGAGTATTTAAAAAAATTGATGTTGGATAAAAAAACTGCTCAATATGTAAAAAGAATCAGAATTCAGTTGCCGGCATGTGAGGAATTAGAAACATTTATGTCTGAAGCTGGAATTGATACTTTGGTAATACGCGATACGCGTGGAATGTTAGATACAACAGCGGATGAATTAAAGGCTTTACCCAATATGTCAGTATATGATTTAGGGCTTGATGGGGTAGACGGTGCGATTTTATTGTGTTCATCAACGGATTATCCAAATAATGTTGAAGGATGGTATAAAAATGTTTATTCGGAAGCGTTACGATCTATACCGGTATTCATAGAAACACGACATGACTCGCTTTTTGATTTTTTTCAATACAGTAGAAGTAGTATAGCAAATATCTCTTCTGTTGAAATGTATTTAGAAGAAGTAATAGGTGGCAATCTTAAGTTTTTCCCAAAGCTGCTAGAGACACATTTTTCTGGTGCATTAAGACTTTTAAAAGGTTTTGATGTTGTGAAAAAAGAATCTGATAATGAGTGGAAGTTTAAATATAATGTATACAGTTTGAAAGAATCCTTGTATGTTAATTCCAAAATTGCGACATTAAGTGTGGGATCTGTAAATGCAGAGTCTGTTTTATATGAAGATTATCAATTTTATAGACTGGTAAATTTTATAAACACAAAAGATATGGTAACAAAAGTTTTAGAACATAAGAAGCTTCTGGATATGATTGAAAATACAGATATGGTAAATGAACAGTTCAGAAAGTTTTCTTCTGAAGAGATGGAATTAAAAAGTGTAGAAATGCATCCCAAGTTTAATGGAATAGAGAGAATAGAGGTGTGTGATAAAATCGTAAATGTCAGAGATTATTTAGGACCACGACATGGGATTACTACACCTGCTAAAAATGTTTCTGGTCCTGAGTATTTGGCTGCTTTAACAAGTGCGGTCACATCACACAGATGGTTAAATGTGCTGGCTATGAAGTTCAAGGTACAGGAAAAGTTGAGAGATGAAGCTGGAGAAGAGATTGCTTCACAAATGAATTTAAATGAACAAAATAATCTGGTACACATGTATATCAGCAAAAAAATTTTTAATTCCGTAGATTGTTATGCCAGATATAGAGATTACATTATTACAGATAGAGATATTACCATGGATGGTATAATTGATTTTCAAAAAAATGCAGATACCAGCCATTTAGATGCTCTTAATGCAGTGACTGCCAATATTGTGAATAAGGTGTTTTCAAAAAATGAACAATAGAAAAATGACAAGAACCAGCAAATTAGATGGAGGAAAAAATGAAAGAAGTGTCAGTTGAAGTATGGGAAAATATGAATAAAATGTCTTCATTGTCTTAGAGATAGCAAAGAGGAAGAAAAGTAAAAACCTGAATAATTGCTAAAAAGTATGTGCTCTTTTCTGTTAGGCTAAAAATTAATAGGAAAGAGCATATGTGTTTATAGCTAAAGATAAATTGGAAAAATGAAGGGGGTATTTATATGTATAATTTGCTAAAGACAAATCCATATTTTCAATATTTTGATGTTAAGAAAAAGCATGATTTAGAAGGATTTTCGAGAGAAGAATTGGCATCTCTTTTTCATAAAGAAAGGGAGGCATTGGAACCATATATCCATAAATATGAAAATTTGTATATGAATATTAATAATTTCAGTATGAAATTTTTTGAAGCATTTTCTGAGGGAGATGAAGTGGTTGTTCATGAAAAAATCGATGGTTCACAGGCGCATATGATAGTGGAGAATGGTTAGTTCCTCATCACTGTATATATCCGGCAGAACGATATGGAATATTCTATGTATTTGATGTTAAGGAAAATGGGAGGTACTGGAGTCAGGCTAAAGTAGAAAAATTAGCGCAGGATTGTAATTTTATTTATGCGCCGGTATTAGCCCGTTGTAAATTTACATCATGGAGAGATTTAATGCAGTATGTGGGAAAGACCTTGTTAGGTGGCAAAAAAGGAGAGGGTATTGTAGTAAAAAATCAGACCACACTTAATTCAGATACGAAGAAATTTTATATTAAGATAGTAGATGCTGAGTTTCAGGAAACAAATGCTTCACGACAAGTTGTAAAAACGATGAACATCAATGAAGTGTTAGAGATGGAAGAAAAGTTATTTTGGAGCAAAAATATTGTTACATTGGCGCGAGTACGAAAAATAATTCATAAAATGGTGGATTTTAATGAACTTCCATCCAATTGGGAAGTTTTTTCAGAAGCGGAAATTTTGAAATTAGTAAAGCCTAATGTATACAGAGATTGCATAAAAGAGGAGAAAGATACGGTTGAGAAAGTTGGCAAAATTTTTGGAAAGCATTGTAATGATTTGGTGTTGAAGCATGTGAAAACATTGAAGGATGATTAAAAAATATGGAGGCATAATGAAAATAAGAACAGATTTTGTTACAAATAGTTCGAGCAGTAGCTTTATTTTTAAAGAAAATGAAACAGAGGCTTTACATAAGGCGTTTGCAGATATGCGTTATGTAGAGAAATGGTTATTTGATTGGATGCAGGGGATAAATCTTTCGCCTATTCATGAACATACCATGGAGGAGATATTTGAAGTTGCAGAATGGTATATGAGGGATATTCTGAAAAATATTCTGACGGATTATCCGGTTGAACATCCAAATGAAGATTGGGAAGCATTTAATAAACGAGAATGGGAATACATAAAAGAAATCGGAAACAAAAAAATATCCGATGAAGCACTTAAAAAAATAGCAGGAATTTTCGTGCTATATGCTATTGATGCGTATGGAAACAATATAGGAGAGCGATATAAAATAGACAGGCTCAGCAGAGAAGTAATCGTGGATTGTATTATTGAACATATGTCATGTTGTTTGGATATTTGGAATAGAAGTGTAGATGAATTTACCCGTAATGTTATTGCATATAATTATGAAAAAATGATTACATTTGCACAGGAATATGCGGATATTTGTGCTGGTGTCATATTAGAGGAATTACTTGGGGCTAAATATATGTATTATAGTCAGCTTGAAACACATTATTTGATAGCGGATGCAATTAAAGCATCACCACATTGTATTTTAGGATGTGGTCATATGGGGTAGCATTATGAAAATCAGAAAAGAAAAGGATTTTGTTTCTTGCTTTGATGAAAAGACAGGAGTCTATTTTAGAACGGGTAAACAGGAGCCGTTTATGGCAAGTTTTCCGGAGCTTCTTGATATTGGGATTATGGGACATTGTAAGCATGGAAAGTTAGGACTTTGTGCAAAAGCAGGTGTCGAATGTTATCAGGATGGTCTGCATGCAGAAAAAGAAAATATGTCCCTTGAGGATTTTAAAAGTATTGTAGAACAATGCAAAAATGATACTTACCAGATTGCATTAGGGGGATGCGGAGATCCGGATTGTCATGAGGAATTTGAGAAAATCCTTAAGGTATGTAAAGAGGCTGAAATTGTACCGAATTTTACTACTTCAGGTTTGGGGATGACGGCTGAAACAGCCCAAATTTGCAAAAAGTATTGTGGAGCTGTGGCAGTAAGCTGGTATCGTAGTGCGTATACGGTAGATGCGATAAATAAGTTAATATCCGCGGGAGTAAAGACCAATATCCATTATGTATTATCTAAATCTACAGTCTTAGAAGCAATGGCATTGCTGAAAAATGAGAGAAAGTTTCCAAAGGGAATCAATGCTGTTATTTTTCTTTTACATAAACCGATTGGACTTGGGACACCGGAAGAAATGATTACTAAGGAAAATGAGGATTTCTGGAAGCTTTTAAAATACATTGATGATACAGAGTTTCCATTTAAGATAGGATTTGATTCCTGTACTGTGCCGGCGTTGATTAGTTTAAAGCATGTAAATGATAGCAGTATTGACACCTGTGAGGGAGGACGATGGTCAGCATATATATCGGCGGATATGAAAATGATGCCCTGCAGCTTTGATAATCAAAGTGAGCGTTGGGCAGTAAGTCTTAGGGAATATACCATAAAAGAGGCATGGAACAGCAGAAAATTTGAAGATTTTAGGGAACATTTAAGAAAAAAATGTCCCAATTGTGATAAAAGAGAGCTTTGCATGGGAGGGTGTCCTATTGTGCCAGAGATCGTGGTTTGTCAAAATATGAAGCATTAAAGTATGAGTTTATATGTACGATGGAAAGAAATTCAGGAAATTATCACGCAAATCACATTAATAATTGAATAGACTTTACACCCTAAATGTGATATATTTACAAAAAGGAGCGTGATCGCTATGACAGATAGTGAAAAATTAGATTTATTACTGAATAAGGTTTGCAGTTTAGAAAACAGATTTGATGGTTTAGAGAACAGATTTGATGGTTTAGAGAACAGATTTGATGGTCTAGAGAACAGATTTGATGGTTTAGAAAACGAAGTTGGTGAATTAAAAAACGATGTAAAAAAAGTCAAAGTAGTTCTCGAAAATGAAATCAGAGTAAACATTCAAAGAGTAGCGGAAGGTCATTTGGATTTATCCAGAAATTTGCATGAAGCAATGAAACCGAGCAATGAAGTTGAAATGTTAGCTATAAAAGTGAGAATGTTAGAATCTGATATGCTTGAGTTGAAACGAAAAATTTCGTAAGCATTAAAACATAACCACTTAACAGGGTGTAAAGTCTATTGAGGTATGAATGACTTTGCACCTTGATTTGTTAATAGGATAATATTATAAAAATACGATATAAACTTTTAAAATTAATTTAAAAAGTCAGAAAATTTTAATGATTATAAACAATATTCTTTCTATAAGTAATAATTATATGTAAAAACTGAAAAAGATATTGACATATCTGTGATTGTTAGATAAAATAAACTCATCAAAACAAACAAAACAACAAGAAAGAAGGAGATTCCACCAGAAACAGAATATCGACTTCAAAATACAAAAAGGAGGTACAGACCACCAAAAACATTATGTAACACTTCAAAAAGTCCTTAGAAAAGGCAAAAATCCAATGAAGATTGAATCAGAGTGGAGACCATGAAGGTATTTGTTAATACGAAACAAGAAAATCAGCCGGTAACATTCATATATGATTTCAGTTTAAAAGATTCATGGATAATGAAGTGGGGAAATTCAATTTTCGGATTAAAAAATTATAAAGGAAGGTAAAAGCCAATGGATAGTATAGTTTAGAAGGCTGCATCAAATAAAAGAAGTTTGATGTAGCCTTATTAATTTTATAGAAATCACAGGAGAAAAATTATGAAAAAGCGTGCTGGGAATGCAGTTATTGTTATTTTATGTGTGTTGTTATTGTGTATAACAGCTAAAAATACAGAAACAACAGAAAAGATATTGGTATCTCAGAGGACATCTGTATCAAAAGATACTGCTGTTAGAGAAAAGCAAATAGAAATAGATCGTGTTACATATAAATATGCAGTTACATTGCCCAAAGGCTATGATGATTCAAATATTAACAGAAGATATCCTGTATTATATGTGCTGCCGAAGAACGGAGTTGAAGAAAAAAGTCCCAGCTTTAAGCAGGCAATCTATGATGCAACGGATGCGGGGAGCATTGTGGATTGTATTATTGTAGAACCGAAATTTCCTACTTTAAACGAACAGCCAACGGCAAATGCATATAAAGCTGTTGAAGCGATTATTACGGCAGTAGATCAGGAATATCATACGATTGCCCAGCCGAATATGCGAGCCGTCATTGGAACGCAGATTGGCGGATACCTTGCCACAGTATTCACTTATACAGATGGAAAGGGTAATTGGAATAAAGAGCCGGAATTATTTGGCATGATGGCGAGTATTCATGGAGATTATCAGAGCAAAGAAAATGAATGGAAGTCGCTTTATGGAGATTTTTATGAAATTGCAGCAGGCGGCGGGAAATCACATTTGGATAACAGAACTGCCAGTAAATTTTATACCTATATGAGTGCAGCCACAGAGGATGAAAAAGCCTATGTGAATGGTGGGGCAAACGATATAATTGCTTATTATATTAATCGTGGAAGTGCATATGGAGGTACATTTTATAAATATTATGGAAATGCAGATGCCTATACCCTAAAGCTTAGTGCCAAAAACAGTGCATATGATGATGGATTTGTTCAGGAGTCTGTGAAAGAAGCCATGACAGGTATCGGTGATAAGCTGACACAGAATATGGTTTCCGGAAAAATATCCCTGACACCTCAGGCTGTATTGGCGGAGGAAAAAGAAATTGAAGCGGTATATGAAGTGGATATAGGAGAACTATATACTGCATATTGTAATGATACGGAGAATGAAATAGAAATACGAATTTCCATGACAGATGGAGATACAGGTGAAAAGGTAACGGAAGATACAATAGTTAAATTAGAAGCAAAGTCAACCGAAGCAAAAGAAGCATATACGAATAGCTCTGTTCCTATAAAATTACCAAATATCGTAAAGGACATTCGTACAGATGTTACTCTATCTGTAAAAATATTAGGAAAAGAAATCCCAATAGAAACGCAGCCACTGATTAGGATTGCAAAAACAGGAACCTTGCCAGAAGAGCAATTTGTGGATTTGATGGGTGCATGGAAATTTAAGGCATTTAGGGATGTGAAATTGGTGGCAGGAAAATTACCCCAAAAGGATGAATATGATATATGGGAAGAAGTGTATCCATGTCTGAACTGGTGGGACGGAGAGTTTTCTAAGGAAAGCAATATGGCATCCTACAATGGTTATGCATGGTATGTCAAGGAGTTTGAGATTCCGGCAGATTTTCCTGAGGAAAAATATTATGTGCCAATGGGATTTTTTGATGAAACCGATATTTGCTTTATCAATGGTATTGAGATTGGCAATACAGGATTAAATGCAAAAAGCTGGAAGCATGAAAAGGATTGTTGGGATACAAAGCGGGTATATACGGTTAATTCAAATGTTTTAAATATTGGCGGAAGTAATGTCATAACAGTATTAACCCACAATCAGTCTGGAGATGGCGGTTGGTATGCCGGACATCCGGGTATTTATTCAAAAGAAGCGTATGCTAAGCTGACAGGATGGGACGAGATAAAAGAAGGTAAAGAGAGATTCTTTACACAGACGATTCCTTCTAAGTATCGGGCAAAGAGGATTGGTTCAAAGGAAGAGTATGTGGATGAGAATTTTTTAGTCTATTTACCAAAAGGCTACTATGATCCGGAAAATGCAGATAAACGCTATCCGACGGCGTATCTGCTGCATCAGTTGAACAGCAGCAGTAATTCCTATGCCATTGACGGTATTGATGGATTGTTAGATCAGGGTATTGCAGAGGGTAGTATCAAAGAAATGATTGTTATTATACCGGATAGTACGGGAGATAGTTGGTGGTGTAATGGCTGGGATACTATGGTGACAGAAGAAATTCTGCCATATGTAGATGCAAATTATAGGACAATCCCGGATGCGAGATATCGTTTTTTGGCAGGAGCATCCATGGGAGGAAGCGGAGCCTATTATATAGGACTGACCAATCCGAATCTGTTTTCCGGAATCGTAAGTTTTTATGGTGCTATTAATATGGGAAAATCACCGTTAAATATTGCAATGGCAGAAAGTAAAGAATACTTAGCATATTTTACACAGTACCTTGTCTGTGGAAATCGTGATTTGTACAAGTTTGGAGTACCGGCGATTGCATTGGATAAAAAATTGCGTTCTTATGGTATAGAGCATTTCTTTGAACTAGAGGAGGGTGAGCATAACAGTGAGTTTTATCTGCCTTATGTGATAGATGCCTTTGCATATCAATCTGATGCTATGCCAGAAATCACAGCAGAAGAGGCAATAAATATTGTCAGTGGAGAGATTACAGAATGTAAATTAGCAAGTAATAAGGCAAATATAAAAGCAAATATAAAAATAAGTGATGCAGTGAAGGCGTATGTGGAAAAGATTCCAAAATCCAAATATGCAAAAGAAACTGTAGCAGTATTAAATATTCCGGTTGTACTGACTATAGAATGCGGGGAAAAGCTGATCTGTACACAGACTAAAATGTTGACAGCAAAGGAAGCGAAAATAGAAACTATAGAATGGGATATTGAGAATTCAAAGATTTCTGCCGATAATAAATATAAGATAAAAGTGGCTGTTGGTGTGCTGAATCAGACTGTTGAGGTTAAATAGTAGATGTGAAATAACCTGCGTATAAAGGAGCGTGAGATTATGGAAAAAAATACACGACTTGCAGATATTTATATTAAAATCTATAATAAACAGACATTACTGATGGAGGATTTGCGCTTTTTAGCAATATTCGATAAGGAATGCTTTGAAAAGACCTGTAAAAATCTCATTTATAATATTCCGGAGACTCAAAAGCTGATGACACCTGAGAAGAAGGAAGCAATAGAGGCTGTTGTTCCAAGGGAAAATACAGAAGACATGGCAGAAGAAGTAAAAAAAGAAGCTGCACCAATAAACGAAGAGAGCCATATGTCAGAAAGTATAGAAACATTATTAAATAACCTCAAAGGAATGGAATGGGAGCAGGATGTATTTTTGGATGTTCCTGTGGAGGATGTAAAAAATCTTTTGGGAAGCTTATATATGGAAATGCTGTTTCCGCACAATGATAAATTCCGGTATTTTAATCTGGAAGAAAATATAGAAAGCTCTATTTTTAACAAAAAAGCATAGAATATTAGCCCTTGACAGAAAGGTAGTCAGGGGCTAATATTGTTTTGCACAGAAATGTGCAGCATAAAAATGAATAAGGAAAGCAGATTAGAAGGAAGGAATACGGTTAGAATCCGTAGCAGCACCCTTGCTACTGTAAGAAAAATTAAACGGCAGGAGTATCCACTGTATAAAAATATGGGAAGGATAGTCCAAGGATGCCTTTTCTAAGCCAGGATATTTTCTCTAGTCTGAAAATCAGAAAATATTTCAGGGGTAATATTTTTTATAGTACTTGTTGCAATAGTTGCAAATAGAAGGTCAGACAGACCTTTTATTTGTGTATGAAAATCCCCGGAAGCGTAGACTTTCAGGGGATTTTTTTGTGCTTGTTTTTCTGATGTTTCCAGAGAAACGGAGGGATGTAAGGAGAAATGATATGAAAAAGAGAAAATTTTACAATGTGGGAATGGTTATCATTATTTTGTTGATGATATGTGGTGGATTGGCTGCGGTTGGTTCTATTAAAGGCTGGTTTAAAGAAAATGCATCTTTATTTGTGAGTCAGAAAACAGGAATTGTGGTAGTAGAACGCAGTGGAGTTGCCTATGAAGTACAGAAAGGAAGTGTAATTCAGGAGGGAGATATACTACATACAAATGCAGATGCCCAAGCGGCTGTTTCTGACAATGAGAAACAGATGCCGGATATCTGGCTGACAGGCGGTACAGATTTGGCTGTTGTAAATCAAAATGAGCAAATTTCTTTTTTGGTGAAAAAGGGAGAAATATTTGCAGATACAAAAAGCATGGAAAAAGCCGCGATACTATATGCACAGGATTTAAAAATCAAAGCAAATCAGGCGGTAGTGTCTGTTATGACCCAGAAAAAAGCAAGTATGATTTATGTATATTCTGGAAAAGTGTCTGTAACCGGAGAGAATATAAAACAGACTGCTGCAGCCGGACAGGTGATATCTATTGTAAGCCAAAAGGATGCTGCAAAAGCCGTAGAGGTCAGTGGATTACAGATATCCACACTGAATGCATTTCAAATGTCAAGGCTGTTAGCATCGACTTTAGATAATAGTTTTTGTTTTAACAAATCACAGCTGCAGCAGCTAAAGAAGGTTCGGAATGAAGAAAAACTGCTTGCCCAACAGGCAAAGCTTTTAACAGGAAATGCCAGCGAATCGAAAGAAATTTCTGCTTCAGATAATACCCAAAAGAAAACAAGTGCAGAAACAGAAGAAGAGGAATCTGAAGCATTTGAAACGGAGCGTTCTAAAACCTCAAAGAGTGCACAAGAGAATACGATAGATAATGCATTAAGTGAGGATACTATTTCAGAAGAAGAGCTTTCATCACAAGAAGAAAATAATAATGAGGATGATACAACCGAAAAGAAGCAAAAGAAAAAGAAGGAAAAAGCAGAGAATCCAAAACAGGAAAACGAGATAGAAGAGACAAAGCCAGAAGAAGCGAAAACGGAAGAGACAAGGCCGGAAGAAGTAAAGCCGCAGGAAAGTGTGCAATACTGCACCATTGAAATCCGATGTGATACGATTTTGAATAATATGGAAAATCTTTCGCCGGGAAAAGAGGCTTATGTACCTGCGGACGGTACGCTTTTAGCAGCCTCAAAGGTAGAATTTACAGCAGGAGAAACGGCTTTTGATGTGCTAAAAAGAGCCTGTGAATACATAGGTATGTCCTTGGAATATTCCTATACACCCATATACGAAAGCTATTATGTGGAAGGAATCAATCAGCTTTATGAGTTTGATTGTGGAAGTCAGTCTGGGTGGATGTATAAGGTCAATGGCTGGTTTCCAAATTATGGATGTTCTGCGTATCAGGTACAAAAGGATGATGCTATTGTCTTTTGCTATACCTGTACAGGACTTGGAAGTGATGTTGGAGGGAGTAATTACTAATACAAAAAGAAAGGAAACACAAAAGAATGAGAAAAACGAATATACATAAAAGACTGTTGTCGTTTTTGCTGGTTTTGTTTATGTTATTTACCAGTGTGCCTGTAGAACTAGGTGCGCAGGAGATTTCTGAGGAAACAAAAGCAGGCGAAAATCATGCCCCTGTATTAAATGGTGAAGCAACAGAGGTTTTCTATAAGGCACATTATGGAACGGGAAGTACTTCTTACTTTTATTTTAATCCATCCAATTATTTTACGGATGAAGATGGGGATGCGTTAAACTATACAGTTACCAAGGATGGAGAAACGGTAGAGGAATATAGTACTTTAAATTATCGGGTAGTTATCAGTCAGCCGGGAATACAGGAGTATAAAATAATAGCGAATGATGGAAAAGAAAATTCACCGGAAAAGAAACTGGTGTATTATGCCCTAAAACCATCTCTTAATTTATCAGCAGACAGCCCATTGATGCAGACTGGAAATACGGAGTATATGTATATCTATGAGGAAGGTAAAAATACCTTTGATTTATCTGCAAAATTTGAACCGGAAGTGGATGTGGAGTTGACATATCAGTTATCTGACTATGCTTCAGCAGCACAGAAAGCAGCCGTATCTGTGGATGCTGCAACAGGTCAGGTGATTATTACCAAGCCGGAATCAACACTTTATAATGTAAATATTTATGGAATGTACGGTTCGGAATATCTGCTGAGTATAGCATTGACCATTTATCCGGAAAATCCGAAAATGTCTCAGGATATTTATGAAGTGACATTAGCAGAAAATGAGGATTTAAAAAAAGCAGTTACCCTGCAGAATGCTTTTAGTCATTGGTATAGCAGTGCTTTTAACTATGAAGTGGAAAATCCGGAAATAGCAGAGGTTACCTATGGAGGAAGCTATGGACTTTCGATTACACCAAAGCAGCTTGGTACGACAAAGGTAACGGCAACTCACAGCAGTATTTCGAACATAAAAACAGAATTTTTTGTGAATGTAAAAGGTGTGTCTGTGGCTATTGAGGACAACGATGGCGCTTCGGTTGTTTTAAAGGCTGGAAAAGAAACCACATACCAGATGCTTGCCAAAGGTACAAGTGCAAATGAAGCCTTTGCATGGACAAGTTCTGATGAAGCAGTAGCTTCTGTTGATGAAAATGGTGTTTTAACAGCAAAAAAAGAAGGAAATGTATATATTAAGGCAACCTCCTCCTTATCCACAGAAGATAATCCGTTAGTCGGCGGTATGTATGTACAGGTAAAAGAAGAGGGCAAAGTGTATTTAGACGACATTTCCTTTGAAAATTATACTGTATTTGAAGGTGAGGAATGGAGTACGAAGGTATCTGCTTTTCATCCGGCACAGCTTACCTATGACATGCAGATTAAAGAGAATAATATTAGTACCACAAATCTGTATTTTGTACCGACCTTTGATGATATCAATTTAAAAGCGGTATTGTCCTATCAGGTAAACGGTGGAGAGTATCAGACCAAAGAGCTTATTAGCGGAGAAAAGGTAAATATCAGCAATGCCTATATGACAGGCTTAAATGTGATTACCATTGCTGTTTTTCCTAAGGAGTATGAGGAAAATGTAACCACCTATACATTTAATGTAACAAGACCTTATTATACCACCAGTACCATTAGAAGCGTAACCTTACGACCAAACGGGGAAACAGCAATTGCTTATCCCAAATATAACAATAGTGTGGAAGGTACGCTGTTTAAAGAAAATGAAGATGGTACATTGGCAAGTTGGGCAGGATTTTCCGGTTCACACTATAAATACAAAGCATTTATTTTTGGTAAAAGAACCAGTACCATCACACTGACAGCTACATTCCAGAATGTGAATCAGTATGCAAGAATATGGACAAACGGTGAAAATCCGGTAGAGGTGGTGTATAATTGGGCAACAGCACCATTGACATTAGATGAAGATGGAGTTACAGAATTTACCTATGAAGTAGTTTCCGAAAAAACTTATGTGGAAAAAATGGCAGCAGGGGAAGACCCATTTGCAATACCGGAAGCTACCTATACCATTATTGTAGAAAGTGTCAATCCATTGGGGATTGATGCACAGATTCTATCCGCAGATTTTGAAAGCGGAGAATATTATAAGCCGGGCTATGATTCGGATATATACTCCCATAATGTGCTTCTTCCAGCCGGACAGACCACAGATACTATGACATTTACCGTTCCAAAAGGAATCAATGTCTACAAGGGGAATGTATCTGCAGATAATCTGATGACAGCAGAAAGACAGGATGAAGCAGGAAATAATGTATTTACCACAGAAGTTAGTGGAGCAACGGTTACTATTAATTTAGAAACTGTCAGTGAAGAAGACCCTACAGTCACAGGTGTAAGTGCCTATAGCTTTTCACTTAAAGAGCGGGGAACAAAAGATATTGTACCTGACAGGATTGTAGAATATCTGTGTCTTGGCTCTCAGTATACCAATGGAAGTTCTTATGGTATGCAGCCGGAGCGCACTTTACTTAAAGGTTCTTCTATTGTATCTCTTGGTAATTTTGGTGGATATATTGTATATGCATATGATAAGCCAATTAAAAATGATGAAAAGAATCCTTATGGTATTGATTTTACCGTTTATGGAAATGCATTTAATGCCTCCGCAGGAGCAGCAGAGCCGGGGAATGTGTTAGTTTCAAAGGATGGAGAGACATGGTATACATTAGCAGGTTCTATGCATTATAGTGATGAAACCACTTGGGATTATTCCATGACCTATACAAAGACAGACACAGGAGCTTCCTCATGGACAGCTAGTGATGGCACAAGCGGTACGAACTATAATTATCCTAGAGAAGCAAGCTATCCCTATTTTTCATGGGATGAAACAAAGCAGTCCTCTATAACAGTTACAGGCGTAAATCTTGCCAGTACAGCAAAGGATGCTTACGGAAGTGCGTCTGCAGTATTTCCGGCATTTGGTTATGTAGATGTAAATACCTTTGCCGCAGCGGATGGTACTGCAGGAAATCCATATACAGGTGAGCATCTAAAAATTGGAGATGGATATGACCTTGACTGGGCAGTAGATGCCAATGGTATGCCGGTAGATTTAGACGAGATTTCTTATATTAAGATATCTACAGCTTCGAATATTTATGCCGGAATGTTAGGGGAGAAATCACCGGAAGTAAAAACAGTTTGCAGAACCACCAATCAGGCAGACGAATCTGTAGGTACGACAGCGGCACCGGCATCTATAAAAATAAATGGTGCAGACATTCGTAAAAAAGAAGGCGCAGAGAATATCTTTACTGCATCCTATACAGCACAAGAAGCATTAGAAATAATTGTAGATGTTCCGGAAGATACCAATGTATATGTAAATGATATCTATGGAACTACTGTAAATTTTGAAACCGCACCGGAAAAGAAATTATTGCGTGTTATTGTGCAAAGCGGTGAACAAGCGCCATATATTGCCCTTATTGAGTTGACAGAAAAGCCGGCAGCAGGAACAGTTATTGATACCGACAATTTGGTATTTGAAGATATATTACCGGAAGAAATCATAGGTTATGTCAATATCAGTTTTATGGATTATGGAATCCGTAACGAAGCAGAGGCTATGGAGGAATTATACCGAACACCATTAGGTACATTTATTAAGGATGCAAAAGTACCATTTGCAGAGGGGGAAAATATGGCAGAAGTAGCTCTTCGTCTGCTGAATGCATTGGATATCGAAGCGGAATACTCTGGTACAGCCGAAAATGGATTCTATTTACAGGGAATTAAGAATCTGATATTGGGAGATGTCTATTATGCCTCCTTGGGCGAGTTTGACGCAGGAAGTCAGTCTGGTTGGATGGTTTCCTTAAATAACTGGTTTATGGATCAGGGTGCAAGTGCTTTTGCAGTAGAAGATGGGGATGTGATTAAATTCCAGTACAGTTGTCAGTGGGGAGCAGATATTGGAAATGACTGGATGAAAGGCAGTGCCGAAATTACAGGTGTTGATTTTAAAGAGGATTACGGTACGCTGTCCCCTGCATTTGATGCAGAAGTTGTAAACTATACCTATACAGTGGATGAATTTGCAGGAAACATTGCATTAGAGCTTCTTTTGGAAAACTATTCTTCTGTGATTACATCTACGGTAAATGGTTTAGAAATAGGTTACAAACCAATGCAGAATATACAGTTAGAAAATGGTTCTGTTATTCGTATAATTTCTGAATATCCTTATGCAGAAGGCGAAAATGACATGATTACCATTTTAGTTCGTACTGAAACGGAAATCAATGAAGATATGGCATATGCAAAGGAAGCAGAGAATCTGATTTTGGCAATAGGAGAAGTTACAGTTGAAAGCAGAGAAGCTATTGCTTTTGCAAGAATGGTCTACGATTCTTTGACAGAGGAACAGAAAGCATTCGTTAAAAGCTATGAAACACTGACGGCTGCGGAAGCTGCTCTTGAAAAAATCGAAAAGACACATCCTAAAGTAGCAGAGGTGTATACAGCAACTGGAAATTATCTGGAAAATTTAGCGAAAAATAGCGCACCGACAGTTTCTTCCACCGGTGGAGACTGGTTAGTACTTGGTCTTGTAAGAAGCGGTAAGGAGGTATCTGAAGAGTACTATACCAATGTAGTAAACTATGTAAGAGCAAATATAAATGAGGCAGGACAGCTGCACAGAGCAAAATCTACAGAAAATTCCCGTGTGATTCTTGCTTTAACTGCAGCAGGCTATGATGTCACAAATGTAGACGGTTATAATCTGTTAAAGGGTCTTTCCGATATGAAGTATTTAAATATTCAGGGAATCAATGGACCGGTATGGGCATTGCTTGCATTAGATGCACATGACTATACTGTACCTGAAAATACTGTGACAAGAGAGAGTCTGATTGCAGGAATTCTTGCAGCACAGCTTGCAGATGGTGGATGGTCTGTCAGTGGAAGCACAGCAGATGCGGATATGACCGCTATGGCAATACAGGCATTAGCACCGTATTATGAAAAGGATACAGAAGTGAAAACCGCGGTGGATAAGGCTTTAGAAACACTTTCGGCTATGCAGCTTACGGATGGGGGATTTGCCACAGCAGGTGCAGATACGGCAAGCTGTGAATCCTGTGCACAGGTAATCGTGGCATTAACAGCGTTAGGTATCAACCCATATACCGATGGAAGATTTATCAAGGATGGAAAATCGGTATTAGATGCCTTATTAAGCTTTGCAGTTGCAGAGGGTGGATTTAAGCACAGCTTATCCGGCAATCGTGATGGTATGGCAACAGAGCAGGGATATTATGCACTTGTGGCGTACCAGAGACTCTTAGAAGGACAGACCGCATTGTATAATATGAGTGATGTTACGATACGAGAGAAAAATCCAACCATAGAGAAAGAGCCGGACAACAAAGAACCAGACAATAAAGAACCTGAGATTAAAGAGCCGGAAAATAATACACCTGCTGAACCGGTTATTGAAATTAAAAAAGGTCAGATTTATACTGTAGGTAATAATACATATAAGGTTACAGGCTCTGATACAGTAAGCTTTACTGGCATCCGTAAAAAATCTGTCAAAAAAGTAAGCATTCCAAAGACAGTTAAAATACAAGACAAGAATTTTAAAGTAACAGCTATTGTCGATAAGGCATTAAAAGATAAGAAAAAAGTTACTACCGTAATCATTGGTGCAAATGTGAAAACCATTGGAAAAGAAGCCTTTAGAAATTGTAAGAAGCTAAGCAAGCTTACAATTAGATCCACACAGCTTAAAAAAGTGGGAAAAAATGCACTAAAGGGTATTAAGTCCAATGCAAAGATTAAAGTACCGTCAAAGAAATTGTCGGCTTATAAAAAGCTGTTTAAGAACAAAGGACAGGGCAAAAAGGTAACCATTAGAAAGTAAGGCATTTATATGAAAAATACATTTTCTGCATATCATCCGTTTATCAATTTGCTTTTTTATATAGGAGCGATGGTGTTTGGTATGATTTTGATGCATCCGGCATTTTTGCTATGTTCGGTGGCATTGGCTTTTGCCTATTACATGGCATTGGCAAATCAAAAAAGTAAATATCTGTTTCGTATGCTGGTGCTGTTTTTGGTGGTAGCGTTTACCAATCCGTTTTTTAATCATTCAGGGGAAAAGATTCTGTTTATCTATATGAATGGACGGGTATATACCCTTGAAGCATTGTGTTATGGAATGGTGTTAGCAGCCATGTTTATAACCGTTATTACATGGTTTGCCTCCTATAATATTGTGATGACCAGTGATAAGTTTTTGTATTGCTTTGGCAGGTTGCTGCCGGCAGTATCTCTATTGCTTACGATGGTGTTTCGCTTTGTACCGGCATACAAAAGACAGATAGGGCAGATTGCATCCGCAAGGAAATGTATTGGAAAATCAACAGAAAATGGAACAGCTTTACAGAAGGCAGAGCATGGCATGGCAGTCCTGTCAGCTCTGGCCTCTTGGGCATTTGAAGGTGGAATTGTAGCGGCTGATAGTATGCGCAGCCGTGGATTTGGAAGTGGAGGGAGAACCTCTTTTTCGGTGTATCGATGGGAGAGCAGAGACAGAGGCTTGCTTTTTCTTATGCTTGTACTAATTTTTGGGATTATAGGCTGTGTGGCCAAGGGTGGCGCTTATGCAGCCTATACACCCAAAATTGTGCTTGCTGGGATAGATAACAGATACACCTGGATGGGTGTGATTTTTTACGGTATATTCTTAAGTATACCAACGGTAGTAAATTTGGCGGAGGAATGTAAATGGCTCATTTTGAAATCAAAGATTTAGGATTTGAATATCCCACATCTATGGGAAAACCAACTCTAGAGGGGATAAACTTAACCATAGAAAGAGGAGAATATGTGACATTCTGTGGACGAAGCGGAAGTGGAAAAACGACGCTTTTACGACATTTAAAAAGTGTTTTAGCACCCCATGGAAAGCTGTCAGGAGAAATTCTGTTTTCCGGAAAGCCCTTAGAAGATGCCAGTTTAAGAGAACAGTCGTTTAAAATCGGCTATGTGATGCAAAATCCAGATAATCAGATTGTCACAGATAAGGTCTGGCATGAGCTGGCATTTGGTTTAGAGAGTCTTGGATATGACCAGAAAACCATAAGACTTCGAGTGGCGGAGATGGCAAGCTATTTTGGCATACAGGGATGGTTCTATAAGGATGTAGCAGAGCTTTCCGGAGGACAGAAGCAGCTATTAAATCTGGCTTCTATTATGGCGATGCAGCCGGAAGTTTTGATTTTGGATGAGCCCACCAGTCAGCTAGATCCTATTGCAGCAGCCGATTTTTTGAATACGGTAAAGAAAATTAACAGAGAGCTTCGCACCACCATTATTATTACAGAGCATCGTCTAGAGGATATTTTTTATGCTTCGGATAAAGTGGTAGTTTTAGAAGAGGGCAGGATTATTGCAGCAGACAATCCACGAAAAGTAGGCGAATTTTTAAAAGACGAGAAACATTTTATGTTCGCTGCAATGCCGACACCGGTACAGGTGTATTACGGTGTGCCAAACGAGGAAATCTGTCCGTTGACTGTTCGCGAAGGCGGTGAGTGGCTGGATAAAATTTTTGTAGAAAAAGAAGTAAAAGTATCTGCTGTGGATGAGGCAAATGCCTTTTGCGAAGAAGATATTGCGCAGCCGGCTGTAGAACTAAAGGAAGTCTGGTTTCGTTATGAAAAAAATGCACCGGATATATTAAAGGGCGTATCCTTAAAAGTGCCAAAGGCAGAGTTATTTGCTGTAGTTGGCGGCAATGGAACGGGAAAATCCACCATGTTAAAATCTATATGTGGAATTTGCCGTGGGTATCGCGGAAAGGTGTGGATAAATGGTAAAAGATTAGAAAAATATAAAGCGGCAGAGCTTTTTTATGAGAATTTAGCAATGCTGCCTCAGGATCCACAGAGCCTTTTTGTCAAGAAAACGGTAAAAGAAGATTTACAGGAAATGCTTGCTAGGAAAGAGCAAGATAGGGCAGAAGAAATTACAAAAGTGGCAGAAATTTGTGAAATTACGCATCTTTTAGAGAGGCATCCTTATGATTTATCCGGTGGAGAACAACAAAGAGTGGCATTGGCAAAGGTGCTTTTGACAAAACCAAAGATTCTGCTTTTAGACGAGCCTACGAAGGGCATTGATAATTTCTTTAAGTTGAAATTTGCCGAGATATTAGATAAACTAAAAAAACAGGGCATTACCATTATTATGGTGTCCCATGATGTGGAATTTTGTGCAAAATATGCGGATACAGTCAGTATGTTTTTTGATGGAGGAATTATTACTACAAATACTCCTCACAAGTTCTTTTCAAAAAACAGCTTCTATACAACGGCGGCAAACCGCATGAGCAGACACATATTTGAAAATGCAATAACCAATGAGGATGTGATTTATTTATGTCAAAAGAATTTATAAACAACCATTATTATGTATTTAGTGTACTTATTATTTTTATAGCATTTGCCATTTTTTGCTTTCGCTTTGAGAAAAAAAGACCTCAGGCGAGGGAGATGGTAACTCTTGCCGTAATGAGTGCCATTGCAGTGGCAGCAAGAGCAGCCTTTGTGATGGTGCCGCATTTTAAACCCATGTCCGGTGTGATTATGATTTCTGGTATGGCTTTTGGACCGGGAGCAGGATTTTTGATTGGTTCTGTTAGTGCCTTTGTCAGTAATTTTATGTTTGGTCAGGGTGCATGGACACCATGGCAGATGCTTGCCTATGGTATGGCAGGAATGCTTGGCGGCTTTTTGAGAGGAAGAAAGGTCTTAGAAGAGAAAAAAGGACTTCTATTTATAGCAGCATATGGCTTTGTGGCAGTTGTAGGTATTGTTGGACCAATATTAGATACAAGTTCTATTTTTCTAATGCCGGATGTTAATAATGCAGAGGCTATAGCCGCTATTTATGCCTCTGGCTTACCATTAAATGTGGTACATGGTCTGGCAACCTTTTTAACATTGCTGTTACTTACTCGTCCAATGTTGGAAAAATTGAATCGTATTATGACAAAGTATGGAGTTATGAAAAGGGAGTAAATATGAGACTTGACAGCTATCATCCGACAATTCAATTCATTTATTTTGTGGCAGCGATTGCTGCCACAATTTGTTTTAATCATCCTGTATTTCTTGTACTGTCCTATCTGGCAGTATTTTTGTATTCCATAAAGCTCAATGGTGTACGACAGCTAGTGGTAAATATTTGTCTGTTTCCGTTGGTTTTTGTGTATGCAGGGTATTATGCTTTTTATCATCATTTTGGTATTACTGCTCTTTGGAGCAATTTTATTGATAATTCCATTACATTAGAGGCATTCATTTATGGTATTACAATAGGCATTCGAATTGCAGCCGTTTTTATGTGGTGCAGTTGTATTTTTACGATTGTATCTACGGATAAGATTATCTATCTGTTTGGACGGATTTCACCGAAATTGTCACTGTTTTTATCCATTATCCTTAGAAGTGTACCGAGGATAGGGATTCGGGCGAAAAAGATTGCTCTTGCCAGAGAAGGCATTGGAAAAGGTTGTCGAAAAGGAAATATATTTTTGCGTGTGTGGCATTTATTTGGGATGATTTCTATTTTGGTGACATGGACTTTGGAGGATTTTTTGGAAAGTGCTGCTTCCATGAAAAGTCGTGGATATTCCTTAAAGGGGCGCAGTGCTTTTTCGATATATCGCTTCGATTATCGGGACAGAGGTGTGGTGATTACCATGTTTGCCTGCTTGACGGTGCTATTCATGGCGATTTTATTAGATCAGACTAAGATTTATTATGATCCGGTAATTGTGATACATAGGATAACGCCGATGTCGGTGGTGTTTTATCTGGTGTATGGTGTGTTTCTGTTATTGCCTATGGGATTGCAGAGTGTAGGGGAGTGGAGATTTAATCGTATAAATGGAAAGAAGTATGGGTATTTTGAAGTATATATGGTAAAATAAAAAGCAAAAAGACTGGAGGTATATTATGGAAAGTATCCTTGAAAATATAGAATTGTGGCTGATGTATGTCGTTGAAATTTGTACTGTAATATTGGAGATGTTTGGTGTTATTGTTTTGGTAGTTACAGCAATTAAGTGTTTTATTCAGTGGATAAAGCATGATGCGACACTCAGATTGGAATTGGCACAGGGGATTGCCTTGTCTTTGGAATTTAAGATGGGGAGCGAGGTGCTTCGTACCGTTGTGGTGCGTGAATGGTCAGAGCTTGGAATTTTAGGTGCAGTTATTTTACTGCGAGGACTGCTGACATTTCTGATTCATTGGGAGATAAAGCATGAGGAGGAAGCTTTAAAGGAGAAGGAATGATAGTGGAATGATGAAAGTATTTACTGGAATCAGAAGATACGGAAAAACTTAGAGATTGATGACCATGACGAAAGATTGTTGTAGTTTTGTTTGAGGAACAGTTGTAAAAAAACTGAAAAGACTGTAATTTATAAACAATATTTGAATAATAAGTAATAATTATATATAATATCTGAAAATATATTGACATTTCTATATTTGTCAGGTAAAATGAATTCAACAAAACAAACAAAGGAAAAGCAACAAGAAAGAAGGAACTTCAACCAGAAATAGAAGTTCAACTTCAAAAATAAGACAAGGAGGTACGGTCCAACAAAAACTTAATGTAACACCTCAAAAAGTCCTTAGAAAAGGCAAAAGAATTCCGATTGGATTTGAGAGTTGAATCGAAATAGAAACCATGAAAATAGATAAAATAACAGAACAAGAGAATCAGGCGGTAACATTCATATATGATTTCAGTTCAAAGCATCATGGAGAACAAAGTGGAGAAGTTCAATTTTTAAATTAAAAGGAAAGAAAAAGAATAAAGGAAGGTAAAAGCCAATGGATAGTATAGTTTAGAAGGCTGCATCAAATGAGAGAGATTTGATGTAGCCTTATTTTTTGCTTTCTGGGAAAGATTTTTTCACACGAACGAATGAAATCTAAAGAAATTATAAATTAGCACTCACCTCTTGTTGTCATGACGCAGATTTTGTCTAAGTTCATCGTAGTTCGTAAATGCCTGAATTTAGTGCATTTGCGACAATAGAACAATTTATCTGGCATCATCAGACTTCATCAAAAAAATGAAAAATGGTGTCAAAAATGGTGTCAGGATTTAGAAAAATTTAATGTTGTACTGCATTGTAAAAATCAGATAAGATGCTATAATTTAATCAAGAGAAGGAGTTTTTGCATGAAAGATACGAAAATACAATGGCATCCCGGTTTTGTGGCAGCCATGAATTTAGAGTTTGCCGAAAACAGGAATGAGTTAATATTCGAGAAAGAATATAATTTGAATACCAAGCCTTTGGAAATTGATTTGCTGGTGGTGAAAAAAGATGCATCGGTGCAGATTACAAATGAAATCGGAAGTTTTTTCAAGGGACACAATATCATGGAGTATAAGTCTCCGGAGGATCATTTGGATATAGATGCTTTTTATAAAGCGGGAGCTTATGCAAGTCTGTATAAGTCTTATGGAAGGACTTTGGATGAAATAAGAGCAGATGATATTACGGTATCTGTGATAAGAGAAGCCAAGCCGGAAGGATTGTTTTTATATTTTAAAGAGCATGGATATCAGGTATCGAATCCGCACAAAGGAATATACTACATAGAAAGTAATGTATTGTTTTCAACACAGATTATTGTAACGAAAGAGTTAGATAAGGAAGAGCATATCTGGCTCGGTGCATTATCGGCAAAGTTACAGAAGCAGGATATGCAGGAATTGGTGGAGAATATCCGAAAACTGACCGAAAAAGAAGATAAGGAACTGGCAGATTCGGTGTTGCAGGTAAGTATTGAAGCCAATAGACAGATAGTAGATGAGATGATGGGAGATGATCGTATGTGTGAAGCATTGATGGAAATTATGGAGCCGATTGTGGAAAAAAGAGAAAAAGCGATGTATCGAGAAGGCAAGATTCTTGGTGCTGTAGAGGCAATGAGAGAATTAGGTCATAATGATTATGAGATAAGCACAATGCTTATTAAAAAATATGGTCTTTCTGAAGAAGAAATGGAAAAATACTTATAGAATTTAAATAAAAGTAGTAGATGAATAGATGTGTGAAGTATTGATGGAAATTATGGAATCGCAGTTGTTGCAGAGAGAAAGATTTGAAAAGGAAACAAAAAACAAAAAATAAAGAGAATCCGAGCACTATCGTAATGATGGTGTTCGGATTCTACTTTTTAGGGGAGTTTTTCAACCCCATAATTGTCTCTTTTTTACTTGGAGCTGCGCATTGTTTATAAATAAAATCTAAAGAAATTATAAATTAGCACTCACCTCTTGACAGTGCTAACAACCAGTGCTATATTTCAGTTAAACGAGGATTTTCGTTGAAATCATACACAGAATCTACGCATATTCTGCTCTTTGAAAAGGCAAAATATGCAAAGAGCATTTTATCAGGAGGTGTTACCATGAACATACAAAAATTCACACAAAAGTCAATCGAAGCCATCAACGATTGTGAAAAGCTTGCATACGAATATGGCAATCAGGAAATTGAACAGGAGCATTTGCTTGTAGCGCTCATGCGTCAACAGGACGGTTTAATCCAGAAAATGATTGAAAAAATGGACATCAACAAAGACCATTTTATGGATAACGCCATCCGTCATTTAGAAAAGCGCGTAAAAGTATCCGGCGGTCAGATTTACATGGGTCAGGCGTTAAATAAAGTGTTAATTAGTGCCGAGGATGAAGCAAAGCAGATGGGTGACGAGTATGTATCCGTAGAGCATCTGTTTTTATCCTTACTAAAATACCCAAATCCTGCCCTAAAGGAAATTTTCAAAGAATACGGTATCACCAGAGAGAGATTTTTACAGGCACTTTCCACTGTAAGAGGAAATCAACGAGTAACCTCTGACAATCCGGAGGCTACCTATGATACATTAGAAAAATACGCCATTGACTTAGTGGCAAGAGCAAAAGCACAAAAACTAGACCCGGTTATCGGCAGGGATTCCGAGATACGAAATGTCATCCGCATCCTTTCCAGAAAAACAAAAAATAATCCAGTACTTATCGGAGAACCCGGAGTAGGTAAAACCGCAGTAGTAGAAGGATTAGCACAACGAATCGTAAGAGGAGATGTGCCAGAGGGCTTAAAGGACAAAAAGCTGTTTTCCTTAGATATGGGAGCCTTAGTAGCCGGAGCGAAATATCGCGGAGAATTTGAAGAACGATTAAAAGCCGTTTTAGACGAAGTAAAACAGTCCGATGGACAGATTATTTTGTTTATTGATGAGCTTCACATCATCGTAGGTGCTGGCAAAACCGATGGAGCTATGGATGCAGGCAATATGCTAAAGCCAATGCTTGCCAGAGGAGAGCTTCATTGTATTGGAGCGACAACCTTAGACGAATATCGTCAGTACATCGAAAAGGATGCAGCCTTAGAAAGAAGATTCCAGCCTGTCATGGTGGAAGAGCCGACCGTAGAGGATACAATTTCCATTCTTCGTGGTTTAAAGGATCGTTACGAAGTGTTCCACGGCGTAAAAATCGCCGATGCAGCCTTAGTGTCCGCCGCAGTTTTATCCAACCGCTATATTTCTGACCGTTTCTTACCAGATAAAGCCATTGACTTAGTAGACGAAGCCTGTGCATTGATAAAAACAGAACTAGACTCCATGCCAACTGAATTAGACGAGTTAAACCGTCGTGTGATGCAGCTTGAAATCGAAGAAACTGCGTTAAAAAAAGAAACAGACCGTTTAAGTCAAGAACGATTGGCAGCACTACAAAAAGAACTTGCAGAGTTGCGCGACGAATTTTCCAACAAAAAAGCCCGGTGGGATAATGAAAAGAAATCCGTAGAAACAGTACAAAAGCTTCGAGAGGATTTAGAAAATCTCAAAAATGAAATCAAACAGGCACAGCAGAATTATGACTTGGAAAAAGCCGCAGAATTACAGTACGGCAGACTTCCGCAGGTGCAAAAACAGTTAGAGATTGAAGAAGCAAAGGTTAAAAACGAGGATTTGTCTTTGGTACATGAAAATGTCAGCGAAGAAGAAATTGCAAAAATTATTTCCCGTTGGACAGGAATTCCGGTAGCAAAGCTGACAGAGAGTGAGAGAAATAAAACCTTACATTTAGACGAAGAGCTTCATAAAAGAGTGATTGGGCAGGACGATGGTGTAACTATGGTAACGGAAGCCATCATTCGTTCTAAAGCAGGCATCAAAGACCCGACCAAGCCAATCGGCTCCTTCCTTTTCTTAGGACCAACCGGTGTAGGAAAAACAGAGCTTGCCAAAGCCTTAGCGGAGAGTCTTTTTGATGATGAAAGTAACATGGTTCGTCTGGATATGTCCGAATATATGGAGAAGTATTCTGTCTCTCGTCTGATTGGAGCACCTCCGGGATATGTAGGCTATGACGAGGGTGGTCAGCTTACAGAAGCTGTTCGCAGAAAACCATATTCCGTAGTACTTTTTGATGAAGTAGAAAAAGCGCATCCAGATGTATTTAATGTGCTGTTACAGGTACTTGATGATGGACGAATTACGGATTCACAGGGTAGAACTGTGGATTTTAAGAACACCATTATTATTATGACCTCAAATCTTGGTTCGGCTTATTTGTTAGAAGGAATCAACGAGGATGGCAGCATAAAACCAGAAGCAGAAGAAGCGGTAATGCAGGAGCTTCGTGGTAATTTCAGACCGGAATTTTTAAACCGCTTGGATGAAATTATCCTGTTTAAGCCACTGACAAAGGATAATATCGGCAACATTATCCATCTGTTAATCGAAGAATTAAACGATAGATTAAAAGATAGAGAAATCAAAGTTACACTTTCAGAGGAAGCAGAAGCCTATATTATAGAGCATGGTTATAACCCTATTTACGGTGCAAGACCACTTAAGCGTTTTCTGCAAAAGTATGTGGAAACCTTATCTGCCAAATTGATATTGGCAGACAAAGTAAAGGGCGGCGATACTATCTGGATTGATGTGAAAAATGGGGAGCTTGTCGCTGATACAAAATAGAGTAATTAAAGCCGTACCAACTGTATTTTTTTAAATAAACACCATATTTGAGATGTTTGCGTATACTGTAGGGAATATAAAATAATAAGGTATGAGTAATAATGAGCAATTATACATCCACATCCTTAGAACTCCACCTTTTTTTCTTAAGAATCATGCGTGAGCATGCCTTCTTCTTGGAAGCTGGTTTTCCATGTAAAGAGAAAAAATGGATACAGACCGCAGACTGGTATCGTAAGGAGTTTGAACAGCTTCTTCGTGAAGCAGTAAGTATCAGTGACGGCAGAATTCACAAAGAGGTTTTAGAATCGGAAGAATTATCTACTTGTTTTACCGTAGCAGCAGAAAAGAAAACACAGCAGTTAAGTGGTGTATCCATCGACAGCAGAATCACCATGGCAGAGAGAAGCCTTCGTGCAGGAAGTGACTGTGAGGAGAATCCTAAAATCCGTCAGATTGTAAATCAGTTAAATCGTAAAGCATTAAAGCTATTGAATGGTTTAATAAGCTTTAAAGAAAATCTGCTTCGACAGATAAATAACTGTCGTGTTTATAATGCGAACTATCCGCTGTTAGTACAGCATATTTTGCGGGAAGCGAAGATGTATCGGGAATTATTGCAGCAGATAATGCGTAATGGCTGCATGAATAAGGAAAAATTATGTGATATTGAAACCTTCTGGAATCAGATTATGATGGAACACGCACTATTTATTCGAGGACTTTTAGATCCTTGCGAAGAGCAGTTAATCGAAACAGCGGATGATTTTGCAAAAGAATATAAAGAACTTTTAGAAATGGCAAGGAAACAAGAATGCCTTGCCGAGGATGCGCTGCGGCAGAAATCTTTAGAGGAAACCCGGAAATATCAGGAATTTAAGACTGCAGGAACGGAAGGTATCTTAGATTGTAAGATTTCATCGGTTATTTTACCACTTTTAGCAGATCATGTTTTAAGAGAAGCAAATCATTATATTCGGCTTTTAGAGCATAATGCTTGGTAACAATTTATACCTGTTGACATGGAATATCCCATGTCGATGGGTATTTTTTTGTGACACAAAACATAGATTTAGAAAAAAGAAAACAGATTGTGGTATGAAACGATTTTTAAAAAGAATAGTATCTGTAGATAGTGTGCTTCTGTGCCTGTTAGTAGCTGTATATACCGGGAAAATGCAATCCGGTGAAGTGTTGTTTCCGGTTATGCAGACGGAAGATGCAAGGCAGAGGGACATACAAAAAAAGAAAATAGCATTAACCTTTGATGATGGTCCAAATGCAGACTATACGGGAATATTATTAGAGGAGCTTAAAAAAAGAGATGTGCAGGCAACCTTTTTTTTGTTAGGAAAGCAGGCAGAATCAGAGCCGGATATTGTAAGACAAATAAAAAAAGACGGGCACAACATAGGAAACCACTCCTATGAACATGTAAATCTGCAAAATTTATCTGACGAAGCTGCTATAGAACAGGTAAATAAAACCAATGAAGTGATTTATGAAATTACAGGGGAGTATCCTATATTTATCCGACCGCCCTTTGGCAGTTGGAAGAGTAATTTAGATTATGAGACGGATATGATAGAGGTGCTGTGGGATATTGACCCATTAGATTGGAATACCCATAATGCTGATGCAGTTGCAAACAGGGTCATTGATAAAGTGGAGGATAATGATATTATTTTATTACATGATGCATCAAAGTCCTCTGTGGAGGCGGCAGTGAAAATTGTGGATGAATTGCAAAAGGATGGATATGAATTTGTGACGGTAGAGGAGCTGTTGTTTGAATAAAAGATTATCGGATGTGTTATCCGATAATCTTTGTATGAAAATGAATTACAAGAATACTATTTATTAATTTAAAAATTTTTATGATTCATCGGAATAATCATCCTCATATTCTTCAGCGGGAATCAAATCATCTACTGAAAAGGTATGTCTCTGAGGTACAATTTCTTTCAAAGCTTCTTCTAAGATTTTATCACTGTCATCTTCTGTGTCATCATCTACCTCTTTTTCAAAAAGAAGATCCCATCCACCTAAATAAAAAGTATAGCATTCGTTTCGTTGAAGTGCTGGAGTGTAGCGTTGAGTTTTACTCATTAATTTCCATCCATTTGTAAGAAAGCTACTGATTATTTTTTCTGCTCTTGGATAAGTTGCAACATATAAACGGTCTCCATTTTGCTTTTCACTTTCTTCTCCATCGTGAATGTTAATAAGTTTTACAAGCGTTTTCATGATAGGGACTCCTTTCTTTTTTGTAATTTAAATATGCTTTTTGTATACTAAAATTATAACATATTATTAAATAAAAGAAAAGGTATTAGACCAAATAAAGGATTATTTTGATGGAATTCGTTTTGGATATGTGAATGGTAAGAAAATAAGTTGACATTGTAAATTGAATAGCCTAAGCTAATAGAGAAGAAGTACTATAAAGAAAAGAGAAGAATTCAAGAGGGGGTAATCCATATGCTACATACGATAAAAGAGTTTATCCAGAAAACAAAAGCAGGGGAATATCATTGGTTAGCAGATAGCGAATTTAATATGGAGATATTTGCTTATTACCAAAAAGCTTGCTGCCAGAGTGGATGGCGTAGAGTGATTTGTCAGGAACATCCGGAAATAACGATACAGTATACAGCAGAAATCTATGTATTTATTAATGGGGATATTAAATGCAGGTTTGAGGATTTTTATATAGAGAAAAAAGGAATCGAGATATGTGGAAAGCTGTGCAGTACGGATGAGGAATATGAAATACTGGTTCAGGAATTATGTGTTGAAGTAGAAAAGGTTTTTTCAAAAGAAGATTCACTTACAGAAAATAAGGAATTTTATTATGCATGCATTGAAGACGATATAGATGCATTAAAATGTATGTTAGAGGGGACAAAATCCTTTGCGTATATTTGGAAAATAGATACTTTGCATAATGAAATTTCATTTGAGGTAGAGAATTTAGAGAATAGAAATTATATACAGGAAGACGGAATTCGATGTTCGGATGAGGCATACGACTATTCTACCAAGGTCAGATATGAGGATATTGATGTTATTAGTGCCTTTAAGTGTCTGGAAAGTAAATTACCGGAAGATTATAAACAACAGTTATATGATGCAATTTTAGCTAATATGAGACACCATAATCGGCTAACGGATTCTAGTGAAAAGTTTTTAGAATTATATCTATTGCAGAAAACAAATGGTGGAAATATTTATTTGCCAAATGCTTTTGCAGAAGAAATAGTATTTGAATAAATTGATGATACAAAGGAGGAAATGTATATGGGAGACATATTTTTTGGCGTAGATTATTATCCGGAGCATTGGGAACGCTCCCGTTGGGAAACTGATGCGAAATTGATGCAGGAGATGGGGATTCAGACTGTTCGTATGGCTGAATTTTCCTGGCACAAATTAGAACCACAAGAGGGTGAATACGATTTCACATGGTTAGATGATGCCATTGCATTACTTGCAAAATACGGTATCAAGACCATTGTAGGAACACCAAGTGCAGCACCGCCTGCATGGATGATCAATAAACATCCGGATATTTTGCCAATTGATACAATGGGAAGAGTCAGAGGCTTTGGCGGAAGACACCACGATTGCCAGTCAAATCCTACATATCGCGAATATATCCGCAAAATGGTGACAAAATTAGCGAAGCACTATGGAGAAAATGAGAATGTCATCGGCTGGCAGCCAGACAATGAATTGGGAAACAGTCATTTTGATTTATGTACTTGTGATAATTGTCGTAAGAGCTTCCAGAATTGGTTAAAAGATAAATATCAGACTACCGATAAATTAAATCAGGCATGGGGAACTGCATTCTGGAGTCAGGAATACAACGATTTTTCCGAAGTATTTACACCAAGAATTACCGTTACCGGAGAAAATCCATCCGCTATGCTGGATTGGAAGCGATTCTGCTCTGATTTAATCATAGACTTTACAAAGGAACAGACCGATATTATCCGTAAATATGCAAAGAATCAGTTTGTTACCCACAATTTTATGGGCTTTGCTGACAAGGTAGATTATTATAAGCTGGGTGAATTGTTCGATTTTGTATCCCATGATCAGTATCCGGGAGGCTTTTATCTGCCGGAAACAGCAACACCTCATGAGAAAAATCATGTCTTAGCAGCAACCTTAGATGTGATTCGCGGATATAAGAATCAGACATACTGGCTAATGGAGCAGCAGTCGGGAATTACCGGCTGGGAGACTATGGGCAGAGCGCCTGCGCCGGGACAGCTATCCGTATGGGCATTACAGTCTATAGCACATGGGGCAGATGCCATCGTATTTTTCCGTTGGAGAACCTGTGCAGTGGGTACAGAGCAGTATTGGCATGGAATTTTGCCGCACAGCGGAAATCCGGGGCGCAGATATGAAGAATTAAAGACAACTATGCAGGAAATGCTTCCTTTAATGAAAAAAATGCAGGGAAGTATGCCAAAAGCAGAGGTAGGAATGGTATTCTCCTTTGAACAGGATTATGCATTCCAGATTCAGCCTCATCATAAAGATTTGGACTATATCGGACAAGTGCAGAAGTATTATAAAGCCTTATATGATCAGAATATACCTGTAGATTTCATATCCGATAAGGGAGATTTTTCGAAATATAAATTATTAGTTGCACCTTTACAGTATCTGATGAATCCAAAATTGGAAGAAAAATATATGTCCTATGTAAAAAATGGCGGACATTTGATTTTGACTATGCGTACAGGGGTAAAAGACGATAATAACCTTTGCATGACAGATAGAGAGCTTCCTGGCAGATTAAGCGAAATTACAGGTATGGAAGTATTAGATTATGACTGTCTTAGAAATGCATTTGTAAAGGTAGAGTATCAGGGCAGGGAGTATCAGGCAAACATCTGGAGTGATTTGATGCATCTGATGCCTGAAACAGAAGTAATGGCAACCTATGCAAGTGAGTTCTACGCAGGGGAACCATGTATTACCAGACATGCTTATGGAGATGGCTGCTGCTATTATATTGGCACCGAACCCGGCGAAGAATTGATGCTGCAGCTAATGGAAAATATTTGTCACGGAGCAAATGTCGAGAAGTTGGCAGATAGAATTGAGGATGTGGAATATATGACAAGAGAAAATGCGAGCACCCGTTGGCTTTTTGTCATCAACCATTCCGATAAAAGAAAAGAAATTCCTCAGATTACAGGCTATACTATGGTAAAAGGAAAGAAAATGGGCGTGTTAGAGGGATATGAAGTACAGATATATGAAAAACTAAAATAGTGACAAAAGTACTAGATTAAAATAAAAAAAGATGTTAGAATTGCAATGGAAGTATTTGATAGATACTTTGATTGTACATGAAGAAAATTTATGTTAGGGGGAAGTGTGTAATGCTAAAAAATCTAATGAAAATGAAAATTCAAAAGAGAATAACATCTAGCTCTTTGGTAACAATTGGAATAACCGGCATGGCATCCATTCTGGCAGTTTTAGTTATTTTGTACATGGTAGGTCAATATAATCATGTGTTGACATATTATGCATTTCCGCAAGGGGATATTGGACATGCAATGGCAGCGTTGGCAGATATGAGAAGTGCTACCCGTGGTGCAATTGGTTACGAAAAACAGGATAGAATTGATCAAATGCTGGACACACATGAAGAAAAGAAAGAGGAGTTGTATTACTATCTGGATCTTATAGAAAAAAGTATAGTAACAGATATTGGTCAGGTATCCTATGACAATATTGTGACAGCATTGACAGAATATGAAGCCATAGAGCAGGAAGTACTGAGTCTGGGTGCTTCTGAAGATGTAGAATTGGGAAAACAGGCACAGGAACTGGCATTTACTAAGATGGCACCGGCTTATACAACTGCCTATGAGGCATTACAGAGTTTTATGGATGCAAATGTGTCACTTGGAAATGAAACTCAGAATAGATTAAATACCATAAAAAATATCTTGATTCTGATTATTATTTTAGTGGTTGCCATTGCATCATTTGTTGCAAATAAGATAGGAAGCTTAATTGCCAGTGGTATTTCTAACCCAATGAAAGAACTGGGTGAACGAATGGAAAGTTTTGAGCATGGTGATATTTCATCACCTTTCCCTGTATATGAAGTGGATGATGAAGTGGGAGATATGATACATGTTGTTTCCGGAACAGCGTTAAAGCTGAAAAAGATTTTTACAGATTTAGAACAGCTGTTAGGTGAAATGGCAAATGGTAATTTTAATATCAAGACTTCCTGCGAAGAGGAATATGAGGGAGAATATCGTGAAATTCTGTTAGCTATTAGAAAAATGAACCGCCAAATCGATACTGCATTAAAGGATGTTAAGAGTGCTTCCGAAATGGTATCTTTAGGAGCGACTAATCTCGCAGAAGGTTCTCAGGCATTAGCAGAAGGTGCAACAGATCAGGCAGCATCCGTAGAAGAGATGCAGGCAACTATGGATGAGTTGACAATTGGTTTGGAGAGAAGTGTAGGAAATGTTAATATAGCATATGATAAGGCGCAGGAATGCGCGACAGCAGCCAATAGCAGTCGTGAAGAAATGGAAAGTATGATGGCTGCGATGGAGCGTATTAGTGAAACATCTGGCAAAATTGAAAATATCATTGCTGAGATTGAGGATATTGCAAGCCAGACGAATTTACTTTCTTTAAATGCGGCGATTGAGGCTGCAAGAGCAGGAGATGCCGGTAAAGGCTTTGCAGTCGTTGCAGATCAAATCCGTAGTCTTGCAGAGCAGAGTGCTAAGTCGGCAGTGAATACAAGACAGCTAATCGAAAGCTCTATTGCAGAAATCAATACAGGAAGTCAGGCGGCACAAAAAACATCAGAGGTTTTAGAGGGTGTTGTAAAATCGGTTCAGGAAATTGCAGATGTATCGAAAAAATTAAATGAAAATATAACACAGCAGGCAGAGTCTATTGAACAGGCAGATGCAGGTATCGAAAGAATTTCTGAAGTAGTTCAATCCAATTCAGCAACAGCAGAAGAGGCTTCAGCAACCAGTGAAGAGTTATCTGCACAGGCAGTTACAATGGATGAATTAGTTGGAAAATTCCAATTAAGAGAATAGACGATATAACGATATAAGAAAAAGGGAGTGTCGCAAAATGACTAAAAAATAGTCATGGAGCGACGCTCCTTCTTTTGTTGGAAGAAAAATCAGGGAAAACTTCGGCGTTTGAAAGTTTACCCTGATTTTTTGCGTACTTTAATAAAGATATGTATTTTT
>JAGALK010000018.1 GCA_017625255.1 Lachnospiraceae bacterium | reverse complement strand
TTAGTGAGATTTTTGTTTGGTAGCTTAATTTTACATCAAATAGGAATGAGATTCCTTATATTTTGGGCAATTTTATAAAGTTGTTTATTACGAAAGCAGTAAATCAAGGCTTCTGTGGATAAAACTGCGGAAACTCAAGGTACTGTTCGATTGACAAAACTGCCAATATATGCTAGTCTAATTTTCGTGGGAGAAACCACAAAAGTACATTTAAGTTTTAGGAGGAAGTAGTATTATGCAGCAGGGTACTGTAAAATGGTTTAATGCAAAAAAGGGTTATGGATTTATTTCTGATGCAGAGGGCAACGATATCTTCGTTCACTTCTCAGCATTACAGATGGATGGTTTCAAAGAGTTAAAAGATGGTGAAGCTGTTGAATTTGAAGTTGTAGAAGGCGAAAAAGGACCACAGGCAGCGAATGTAGTTCGTCAGGCATAGTTCTTTAACAATAGAAGAATTAATAACCAAAAGGAGGGTGTTGACATAAACACCCTCTTTTATATCAAAGAGGATTATAAAAAAGTATCGCCATAGGCGTTTATAATAGAAATGTCGCAGCTGCAGGTACTAAGCAGCCGCAAATATATTACTTGGAGGAATTAGAGTGAAGCTGAATGAATTAAAGGCATATGACTTAATTGAACAAAAAGAACTGACAGACATGAATTCTACAGGATACATTCTTCGTCACAAAAAAAGCGGAGCAAAGATTACCATTGTATCCAATTCGGATGAAAATAAAGTATTTTATATCGGATTTCGCACACCACCTGCAGACAGTACAGGTGTTGCTCATATTGTGGAGCATACAGTGCTTTGCGGCTCTGAAAAGTTCCCGGCAAAGGATCCTTTTGTGGAACTGGTAAAAGGGTCTTTAAATACTTTCCTAAACGCTATGACCTATCCGGATAAAACTGTATATCCTGTTGCAAGCTGCAATGATAAGGATTTTCAGAATTTGATGGATGTTTATATGGATGCTGTGCTTCATCCTAATATTTATAAAAAAGAAGAAATATTTAAACAGGAAGGCTGGCATTATGAGTTAGAAGATAAATCTGCGCCAATTACATTAAACGGTGTGGTCTATAATGAAATGAAAGGTGCATTTTCTTCTCCCGAGGGTGTTTTAGAAAGAGAAATTTTGAATTCTCTGTTTCCTGATACCACTTATGGCAATGAGTCCGGCGGAGATCCTGCAGTAATTCCGGAATTGACTTATGAAGATTATCTGGATTTTCATAGAAGACATTATCATCCATCCAATTCATATATTTATCTGTATGGAGATATGGATATTGTAGAAAAATTAGATTGGATGGACAAAGAATATTTATCCAAATATGATGAGATTATCGTAGATTCTGCAATTCGTACACAGAAGCCTTTTGCAGAGGTTTTAGAAATTTGTAAAAAATATCCGGTGGCAAGTAATGAGCCGTTAGAAGATAATACCTATCTTTCTTATAATATGGTAATTGGCACATGTCTGGATAAAAAATTATATCAGGCATTTGAAATCTTAGATTATGCGCTGTTGAGTGCACCGGGTGCGCCTTTGAAAAAGGCATTGATTGACGCGGGAATCGGAAAAGATATTATGGGGTCTTATGATAATGGAATCTATCAGCCTATTTTTTCTATTGTTGCAAAAAATGCGAATATTTCCGATAAGGAACGCTTTGTATCTATCATTCGTCAGGTATTAGAGGAGCAGGCAGCAGGCGGACTAAACAAAAAAGCTCTTTTAGCAGGATTGAACAGTGCAGAATTTAAGTATCGTGAATCAGATTTTGGCTCTTATCCTAAGGGATTGATTTATGGTTTACAGATGCTTGACAGTTGGCTTTATGATGAGACACTGCCATTTATGCATTTAGAAGCATTAGAAACCTTTAAATTCTTAAAGGAGCAGGTAGAAACAGATTATTTTGAAAATCTGATTCGAGAATATATGCTGAGTAATACGCATGTATCTATGGTAATCATCGAGCCGGAGAGAGGATTAAATGCAAAAAATGAAGTCGAATTAGCAGAAAAATTACAGGCATACAAAGAAAGCTTAAGCGATGAAGAATTAGAGCAGTTAATCAAAGATACAGCATATTTAAAACAGTATCAGGAAGAACCATCCTCTAGAGAGGATATTGAAAAGATTCCTATGCTTAGTCGTGGGGATATGAAAAAAGAAGCTGCTCCATTTATTAATGAGGAAATGGACTATGAAGGTACAAAGGTGCTTTTCCATGAGATGTTTTCCAATGGAATTTTGTATTTGCAGTTATTATTTGATATTCGTTCTGTGGCAGAAGAGGATTTGCCATATCTTGGGATTTTAAAGGCTGTATTAGGATATATTGATACAGAAAAATATTCGTATGATGATTTGGCAAATGAGATTAATTTAGAAACCGGCGGAATGTCTTCTTCTATCGCTACCTATGCCAACGCACAGGACGATACCGCTTACGAAGCAAAATTTGAACTGCGTACAAAGGTATTATATGACAAATTGCCAAAGGCAATGGAAATCCTAAAAGAAATTTTAGTATATTCAAAATTAGAGGATGAAAAACGCTTGCAGGAGATTCTTGCGGAAGTGAAATCCCGTTTGCAAATGAGCCTTGCATCAGCAGGAAATTCTGTTTCAGCTATGCGTGCAATGTCTTATTTTTCAGAAACTGCCCGTTATAATGACTTGACTACAGGTGTTGATTTTTACCGTGTGGTGGCAGATTTTGAAGAGCATTTTGCAGAGAAGAAAGATATATTGATTCAGAAATTAAAAGCACTGATGGCAGATATTTTTACAAAAGAGAATTTTATGGTTAGTGCTACCTGCGATAAAGATGGACTTTGTATGCTGCCGGATTGTCTTGCGCAGTTTAAAGAGGAGCTGCCCAAAGGAAAAGCAGAAAAAATACCTGCAAAAATTACCTGTACCAGAAAAAATGAAGGCTTCATGGATGCGTCTAAGGTGCAGTATGTTTCAAGAGCCGGAAACTTTAAAGCTGCCGGATATAGTTATACAGGTGCTCTTAGAATTTTGAAGGTTATCTTAAGCTATGATTATTTATGGATAAATGTCCGGGTAAAGGGTGGAGCCTATGGCTGCGGAAGTGGATTTATGCGAAATGGAAATGCGTATTTTTCTTCCTATAGAGATCCAAATTTAGAGAAAACCAATGCGATTTATGAAAATACACCGGAATATATCAGAAGCTTTACCGCGGATGAAAGAGATATGACAAAATATATCATCGGAACAATCAGTGAATTAGATACACCAATGAATCCGGCTGCAAAGGGCATTCGTTCTACTACAGCATATTTGACAGGCATTACCTATGAAGATATTCAAAAAGAAAGAGATCAGGTCATTAACGCAAAAGAAGAGGATATCAGGCAGTTAGCAGATCTGATTGAGGCAGTGATGTCCCAGAAAAATTTCTGCGTAATCGGTAATGAAGAAAAAATTAAAGAGCAGCAGGAGCTGTTTATGGAAATAAAAGATTTACTGTAACAGAAGAAAATAGAAAGGAAACCATGCATGGAGAGTAATTTGAAATCAGGATTTGTAACAATTATCGGAAGACCTAATGTGGGAAAATCCACTTTGATGAATCATTTAATCGGGCAAAAAATTGCCATCACATCCAAAAAGCCACAGACTACCAGAAATCGTATACAGACCGTGTATACAGACATGGAAAGAGGACAGATTGTATTTTTGGATACGCCGGGTATTCATCAAGCAAAAAATAAACTGGGAGAATACATGGTAAATGTGGCAGAAAGCACCTTAAAGGATGTGGATGTGATTTTGTGGCTGGTAGAGCCTACAACCTATATCGGTGCCGGTGAACAGCATATTATCAAGCAGTTAGAAAAGGCAAATTTACCAGTAATATTGATTATTAACAAAGTAGATACAGTAGAAAAGGAAAAGATTTTAGAAGCGATAGATACTTATCGTAAGGCGTTTGATTTCGATGAAATCATTCCGACATCTGCTCTGCGAGGACATAATATGGATGATGTAATTGACACTATTTTTAAATATCTTCCATATGGTCCGATGTTTTATGATGAAGACACAGTGACAGATCAGCCGGAACGGCAGATTGTAGCAGAAATTATTCGTGAAAAATCTCTGCATGCATTGGATGAAGAAATTCCACATGGAATAGCTGTGACCATCGAACGAATGAAGGATCGAAAGGGCAAACAGAATATTACAGATATTGAGGCAACTATTATCTGTGAAAGAGAATCGCATAAAGGCATTATTATCGGAAAAGGCGGTGCTATGCTCAAAAAAATCGGCAGTAATGCCCGTTATGAAATCGAAAAAATGCTTGATCGTCAGGTGAACTTAAAGCTATGGGTAAAGGTAAAAAAAGATTGGAGAGATTCAGATTCTTTAATCAAAAACTTTGGCTATCGCAAGGACGAGATGCAATAATACCAAATTTTATCTGGTATGTTTCTGACCGCAGAGGATAAACTGAGTATATAGATAAAGAAAAAAGCACTCAGGAGATGACGGCAGATGGTAGAAGATGCATGGAAAAACTTTGAATTAAGCGGAAAGATATCGGATTATCTGAATTATAAGCAGAGTATTACAAAAGATAATAGTCATAATTTAGAGCAGATGTCTTTTAATGAAAACAGAGGAACAGGAAGATATGGGACTCAACATAGTTCTGACAGGGATGATTTTAAATGTAATGCCGATTGGTGAGTATGACAAACGGATTACCATATTGACAAAGGAAAGAGGAAAGATTACAGCCTTTGCAAGGGGAGCTAGAAGACCAACCAGTCAGCTTCTGGCAGCAAGCAATCCTTTTTCCTTTGGAGAATTTGAAGTGTACGAAAGACGAAATACATATAATCTGGTAAAAGCGACTATTAAAAACCATTTTCGTGCATTAGTATTAGATCCGGGAACTGTATGCTATGGTTTTTATTTTCTGGAAATGGCAGATTATTATGCACAGGAAAATAGTGATGAAAAAGAACTTTTAAAGCTGCTTTATCAAACATTACGGGCATTGGAGAGTACAGCCTTTGATAATCGGTTAGTAAGGCGGATTTTTGAGCTTCGTCTGCTCTATGTAGAAGGTGAATATCCCAACTTTTTTTCATGTTTAGGCTGTGGAAAAAAAGAGGATTTACAGTGGTTTTCTATTCGGCAGAGGGGGATATTGTGTTCAGAATGTGCCCACGAGGCAGATGCGTATTATCTGGATGAATCTACCTTGTATACGCTGCAATATATTTTATCTGCGGAACTTGGAAAATTATATACATTTGCCGTTTCAGACGAGGTGCTGCAAAAATTAGAAAGACTGTTAGATCGCTATTTATCTGTATATATTTCCCATAAATTTAATTCTGTGGAAATTTTAAAAACAATCGCAGGTTGAAATTCTTAGCAGAACGAGGTATAATGATTTAGATTTTCGATTAGGCACAGCTTAATTGTGTACTATAATTATGGGGAGTCAGGAGGCAAAAATGAAAAAAATCATATGTGTGGGGCTGATGCTTATTTTATGCATGAGCATGTTGACAGGCTGTTCAAAGGCAAAAACAGATGTAACAGAAAGTACGGTTTTTGTGGAGAAAAAGGGGCAGATTGTCAGTGTAGATGTAGAGGAATTGGATAAAGAGTATTATGATGCAGCAGAGTTAGAAGAATATATCACAGAGCATGTTGCAGATTATACCACAGAGAATGGAGAAACTGTGACTAAGGAGAACTTCTTAGTAGAAGAGGGAATCGCAAAGCTTGAAATGAAATATGCTTCTTATGAAGATTACAGCAATTTTAATGGCATCGAATTTTATGAAGGAACTGTATTAGAAGCACAGGCAGAAGGCTATGATTTTGATACAGAATTTTATGCTTTAGCAGAAGAATCCGATGAAGCAGCAGGTACAAAACAGAAGGCAGGTAAGACCGATGTTTTAGCGGATGATGAGAGTAAGGTTGTCATTATTCGTGCAAATGTGGCAGTGCAGGTAAAAGGCAAGATACTTTATGTATCAGCTGAGGATACGGAAGTAATTGATAAAAAAACTGTCCGTATTACCGGTGAGGGTGCAAATGAAGAAGCCGCACTTACTTATATTATTTATAAATAGAGGTTTACAAAAAGGAGATAAGTAGAATGGAAAAATCAATGGAAAAAATTGTTGCATTGGCAAAAGCAAGAGGATTCGTATATCCGGGTTCTGAAATCTATGGTGGTCTTGCGAACACATGGGATTACGGTAATCTTGGTGTAGAATTAAAAAACAATGTAAAAAAAGCATGGTGGCAGAAATTTGTGCAGGAAAATCCATATAATGTAGGTGTAGACTGTGCGATTTTAATGAATCCACAGACATGGGTAGCATCCGGACATTTAGGAGGATTCTCTGATCCATTAATGGATTGTAAAGAATGTCATGAGAGATTTCGTGCAGATAAATTAATCGAAGATTATGCAGAGGAAAACAGCTATGAATTAGAAGGCTCTGTAGATGGATGGACACAGGAACAGATGAAAAACTTCATCGAAGAGCACAATATTGCATGTCCAACCTGTGGTAAGCATAATTTTACAGATATCCGTCAGTTTAATCTGATGTTTAAAACCTTCCAGGGTGTAACAGAGGATGCTAAGAACACCGTATATTTAAGACCGGAAACAGCACAGGGTATTTTCGTAAACTTCAAAAATGTACAGAGAACATCCCGTAAGAAAATTCCATTTGGAATTGCGCAGATTGGTAAATCTTTCCGTAATGAAATCACACCGGGTAACTTTACATTCCGTACAAGAGAATTTGAGCAGATGGAATTAGAATTCTTCTGTGAACCGGGTACAGACCTTGAATGGTTCAATTATTGGAGAGGCTTCTGCCGTGACTGGTTGCTTAGCCTTGGCATGAAAAAGGAAGAGCTTCGTTTGAGAGATCATTCTCCGGAAGAGCTTTGCTTCTACTCTAAAGCAACAACAGACTTTGAGTTCTTATTCCCATTTGGTTGGGGTGAACTTTGGGGTATCGCAGACAGAACGGATTACGATTTAACCCAGCATCAGAATGTATCCGGTCAGGATATGAGCTATTTTGATGATGAAAAGAAAGAAAAATATATTCCATATGTTGTAGAACCATCCCTTGGTGCCGATCGTGTAGTGCTTGCATTCTTATGTGCAGCTTATGATGAAGAAAATATCGGTACAGAAGAAAAACCGGATATGAGAACTGTATTACATTTCCATCCGGCATTAGCACCGGTTAAAATTGGTGTACTTCCATTATCTAAAAAATTAAACGAAGGTGCAGAAAAAGTATTTGCTGAGCTTTCTAAGAAATACAACTGTGAATTTGACGATAGAGGAAATATCGGAAAACGCTATAGAAGACAGGATGAAATCGGTACACCATTCTGTGTAACCTATGATTTCGAATCTGAAGAAGATGGCGCAGTAACTGTTCGTGATCGTGATACAATGGAACAGGAAAGAATCAAAATTGCAGATTTAGATGCATATTTTGCAGATAAATTCTCATTTGATGTTGTTAAAACTGAAGATTAAATCTAAAGAATGGACGGGAATTTGACCGGATAATAAAAATGGTCAAATTCCCTTTTTTTTATTTGACAAAGCTTAGCAAAATCTTTGTGATGAAATTAACGAATTACTATTGAAAAAAGTCGAAAAACAAGATACAATCAAGCTAGCGAAATTTTTTAAAAATTTTCTATTAAATAGATGGAGGGCAAAAAATGAGCAGTACTAACAACAGCTTGGCAATGCAGCGTATTGCGAAGTTACTTGATGAGAACAGTTTCATGGAAATTGGTTCTCTTGTCACAGCAAGAAGCACAGACTTCAACTTGTCTAACACAGATACACCTTCAGATGGTGTAATCATTGGACATGGTCTGATTGATGGCAATCTGGTATTTATCTACAGCCAGGATGCATCCGTATTAAACGGAACAATCGGAGAAATGCACGCAAAGAAAATCGCATCTGTTTATGACATGGCGATGAAAATGGGAGCACCGGTAATCGGATTTTTAGATTGCGCTGGTATTCGTCTTCAGGAATCTGTTGATGCATTAAATGGCTTAGGACAGATTTACGCAAAAGAAGCAGCAGCGTCTGGTGTAATTCCACAGATTTCAGCAGTATTTGGTTCCTGCGGTGGTGGACTTTCTACAGTTCCTGCAATGTGTGATTTCAGCTTTATTGAATCTGCAAAAGGAAAAATGTTTGTAAATTCACCAAATGCAATTCCGGGAAACAACACAGACAAGTGTGATACTTCTGCTGCTGAGTTCCAGGCAAAAGAAACAGGATGTATCGATGGAATCGGTACAGAAGATGAGATTTTAGCATCTATCCGTGATTTGGTATGTCTTTTACCGGGCAACAACGGACAGGGCGGCTTAACAGAAGACTGCGAGGATGATTTAAATCGCGCATGTCAGAACTTAAGCACAATGAAAGGTGATCCTCGTTATGTATTAAGCGAAATCGCTGATGATCATGTTTTCTTTGAAACAAAGAAAGATTTTGCCAAAGATATGGTAACAGGATTTATCCGCTTAAACGGTACAACTGTTGGTGCAGTAGCAAATTGTACAGAAGTGTATGATGAAGAAGGAAACAAAGCAGAAAGCTTTGACAATGTTTTATCCGCAAGAGGATGCAATAAAGCGGCAGAATTTATTAATTTCTGTGATGCATTTGACATCCCTGTATTATCCCTTACAAATGTTAAAGGATACAAAGCATGTATGTGTGCAGAAAAGAACCTTGCAAAAGCAATGGGTCGCTTAACCTATGCATTCTCTAATGCAAGTGTACCAAAGGTAAACTTAATCGTAGGTGAAGCTTACGGAAGTGCATATGTAACTATGAATTCTAAAGCTATCGGAGCAGATTTGGTATATGCATGGAATGATGCAAAAATCGGTATGATGGATGCAAAGCTTGCAGCAATGATTATGTATGCAGATGCAGGTGCAGATACTATTGAAGCAAAAGCAAAAGAATATGATGAATTACAGTCAAGTGTAATCTCAGCAGCAAGAAGAGGATATGTTGATTTAATTATCGAGCCAGAGACTACAAGAAAATACTTAGTAGCAGCATTTGAAATGCTTTATACAAAAAGTGTTCCTGATTCTCTGAAAAAACATGGCACAAAATAATAGAAAGGTGAAGTTTCATGAAGAAAAAAATATTTCTGATTGCCGTCTTATGTTTATGTTTACTAGGACTGGCAGCATGTTCAAAAACGGATCCTACAACAGTTGATTACAATGGTTATTCTTACGATGCTTTGCAGGCAAACTGCGTGGGAACAGTACAGACACTTGTATCCATGACAGAGGAAGATAAAGCATATTATATGGAGAATGGCGCAGAGACTGTTGTTAATCTGATTAACAGATGGGATGAAGCTGTTGCAGAATACGGTAATTTTGTTGATTTTGGTGAATTTGAAATCACTAAATCCGGTAAGACTTTAACAGCAGCACAGACACTTCAGATGGAAAATCGTGAAATGATTCTTACTTATGTATATACATATCATTCCATGGAAGTAGAAGATATCACTATTGATGGTATTTATTCTGTAAGTGAAAAGATGTCAGATGCATTAATGAATACATTAATGGGTATGTTGGTTGTATTCACTGTGTTGATTTTGATTTCTCTGCTTATTTTCTGCTTTAATATCTTCCCATATTTAGAGAAGAAAAAAGCAGCAAAAGCAGTAGCAAATGCTCCGGCAGCAGAAGTTGTAGAAGAAATTGCAGTTGCAGAAGAGCAGACAGACGATGGAGAACTGATTGCAGTTATCGCTGCAGCAATTGCAGCAGCAGAAGGAACTTCTACAGATGGATTTGTAGTTCGTTCTATTAGAAGAAGATAATAACCAGATTTAGGAGGATTTAAAAATGAAAAATTATACAATTACCGTAAATGGAAATGTTTATGATGTTACTGTAGAAGAAACTGGAAGCACAGGCGCAGCTCCTGCACCTAGAAGAATGGCAGCAGCAGCTCCTAAGGCAGCACCTGCAGCAGCTCCAAAAGCAGCAGGCGGCGCAGGAAGCATTAAAGTAGAAGCACCTGTAGGTGGTAAAGTATTCAAAGTAGAAGCTAAAGTTGGTGATGCTGTAAAGAAGGGTGATACAATCTTAATTCTTGAAGCTATGAAGATGGAAAATCCTATCGTAGCACCACAGGATGGTACAGTAGCAAGCATTGATGTTGCAGTAGGTGATACAGTAGATACAGGAGCAGTATTAGCAACATTAAATTAATCAGGAGGTTGAAAGACTATGTGGTCATATATTGGCGATACAATGGGGAACCTCTTGCATCAGACAGCTTTTTTTAATCTGACTTGGGGAAATTACCTCATGATTGCAATTGCCTGTGTATTCTTATATTTGGCGATTGCAAAAGAATACGAACCATTATTGCTACTTCCGATTGCTTTTGGTATGCTTTTGGTAAATATTTATCCGGATATTATGGCGAGTCCGGAAGAGACAAGTAATGGTATCGGTGGTTTACTTCACTATTTCTATTTAATGGATGAATGGTCAATTTTACCTTCCTTAATTTTCTTGGGAGTAGGTGCAATGACAGACTTTAGTCCATTGATTGCGAATCCAATCAGTTTCCTTTTAGGAGCAGCAGCACAGTTTGGTATTTTTGGTGCTTATTTAATGGCTATTCTTTTAGGATTCAATGACAAAGCAGCAGCAGCAGTATCTATTATTGGTGGAGCTGATGGTCCGACATCAATTTTCTTAGCTGGTAAACTAGGACAAACAGGTCTTATGGGACCAATTGCTGTAGCGGCATATTCTTACATGGCATTAGTTCCAATTATTCAGCCACCAGTTATGAAGCTGTTGACAACGAAAAAGGAACGAGCTATTAAGATGCAGACTTTAAGACCGGTTTCTAAATTGGAAAGAATTTTATTCCCAATTATAGTTACTATTGTTGTTTGTATGATTCTTCCTACAACAGCTCCATTGGTTGGTATGTTGATGTTAGGTAACTTATTCCGTGAGTCTGGCGTAGTTCGTCAGTTGACAGAGACAGCTTCTAATGCATTAATGTATATCGTAGTTATCTTACTTGGTACATCTGTAGGTGCTACTACAAGTGCGGAGGCTTTCTTGAATGTAAGCACAATCAAAATCGTAATTCTTGGACTTGTTGCATTCGTATTTGGTACAGCAGCCGGAGTATTATTTGGTAAGTTATTATGTATCGTAACAAAAGGTAAGATTAATCCATTGATTGGTTCTGCCGGAGTTTCTGCAGTTCCGATGGCTGCCCGTGTATCTCAGAAGGTTGGTGCTGAGGAAGATCCGACTAACTTCTTACTTATGCATGCAATGGGACCAAATGTTGCCGGTGTTATCGGTACAGCAGTAGCAGCCGGTGTATTTATGGCAATCTTTGGAATTTAATTAGGAGGATAAATCATGTCAAAACAGTTAAAGATTACTGAGACAATATTAAGAGATGCGCATCAGTCTCTGATTGCGACTAGAATGTCAACAGAGCAGATGCTGCCAATCATTGATAAAATGGACAAAGTTGGTTACCACGCAGTAGAGTGCTGGGGTGGAGCAACTTTCGATGCTTCCCTTCGTTTCTTAAAAGAAGATCCATGGGATAGACTTCGTAAATTAAGAGATGGATTTAAAAACACAAAATTACAGATGTTATTCCGCGGACAGAATATCTTAGGATATCGTCCATATGCAGATGATGTAGTAGAATACTTTGTACAGAAATCTATTGCAAACGGAATTGATATCATTCGTATTTTTGACTGCTTAAACGACCTTCGTAACTTACAGACAGCAGTTTCTGCTTGTAACAAAGAAAAAGGTCATGCACAGGTTGCATTATCCTATACATTAGGAGATGCTTATACATTAGAGTACTGGATGGATATTGCAAAGAAAATCGAAGATATGGGTGCAGATTCTATCTGTATTAAAGATATGGCTGGTTTGTTAGTTCCTGCAAAAGCTACTGAATTAGTTCAGGCTTTAAAAGATTCTACAAAACTTCCTATCGAACTTCATACACACTACACATCCGGTGTAGCAGCAATGACATACATGAAAGCTGTAGAAGCAGGTTGTGATATTATCGATACAGCTATGTCACCATTCGCTCTTGGTACAAGTCAGCCGGCAACAGAAGTTATGGTTGAAGCATTCAAGGGAACAGAATATGATACAGGCTTAGATCAGATTCAGTTGAAAGAAATCGCTGATTACTTCCGTCCAATGCGTGAAGAAGCAATCGCAAGCGGTTTATTAAATCCAAAGGTATTAGGTGTAGATATTCAGACATTATTATACCAGGTACCAGGTGGAATGTTATCCAACATGGTTTCTCAGTTAAAAGAGCAGAAGGCAGAGGATAAATACGAAGAAGTATTAAAAGAGATTCCTCGTGTTCGTAAAGACCTTGGTGAGCCACCACTTGTAACACCATCTTCTCAGATTGTTGGTACACAGGCTATCATGAATGTATTAATGGGTGAAAGATACAAAGTAGCTACAAAAGAAACTAAGGATGTATTACTTGGTAAATACGGTCAGACTGTTAAACCTTTCAATCCGGAAGTTGTTGATAAGGTTCTTGGTGAAGAGAAGAAGAATGCTATCACATGCAGATATGCAGACTTACTTGAGCCGGAATTAGATAAGATTGAAGCTGAAATGAAACAGTGGAAACAGCAGGATGAAGATGTATTATCCTATGCATTATTCCCACAGGTAGCAACAGACTTCTTTAAATATCGTGCAGCTCAGCAGACAGGTGTAGATGCAGCAACAGCAGATACAAAGAATGGAGCTTATCCGGTATAATTGAATAGTTTGAGTGTTGAAATGGAGAGGACGAGAGTTCTCTCCATTTTGTTGTAAATTCCGGTTTGTGGGGATAAATGGTATTCCGGAAGTATTTGGATAGACGGACGACATAACATATTTTTATTTTTAGAATGTATCATTTTTGGTTTTGTGGTGGCATATAGGGTAGGTATAGGTGTGGGCAGATTCCGTTGTACGGGTGTAAGATTTGCTAAATATTCTTATGATGGATATTGGCAACGGACGCGTCGGCTCGAACCGCCCTCCATGGCGGTTTCGCCTAAAATTGCCATCCGTGGCAATTTTCCGCTGGTACTTTTCAGAATATTAAGCAAATCTAACACCCTCCCAAAGTCACCTGCCCACACCTATACCTACCCT
>JAGALK010000017.1 GCA_017625255.1 Lachnospiraceae bacterium | reverse complement strand
CTGTTGCAGCTTATCCGGTAGTTGGTGTAAAGGCTGTATTGTATGATGGTTCTTACCATCCTGTAGATTCTTCTGAAATGGCATTTAAGACTGCTGCAAGACAGGCATTTAAGAAGGGATTCTTAGAGGCTTCACCTGTTCTTTTAGAGCCGATTTCTTCCTTGAAGGTTCTTGTTCCGGATCAGTATACCGGTGATATCATGGGAGATTTGAATAAGAGAAGAGGTCGTGTACTTGGAATGAACCCAATCGAGGGCGGTAAACAGGAAATCTTAGCAGATGTACCTACAATGGAATTATTTGGATATAATACAGATCTTCGTTCCATGACCGGTGGTGCAGGAGATTATTCCTTTGAATTTGCCAGATATGAACAGGCACCTTCCGATGTTCAGGAGAAGGAAATTGCTGCAAGAGCAAGTAAATTGGAAAATTTAGAGTAATATGAAAAAGAATAATTAACAAAAGAAGCAGCAAACTATTACATAGAACGAAAAACAGATGGTTCTTTCTGTTAAGATACAGAAAGAACCATTCTCTTTTACAGAAACGGAGTGGTTATTATGTTAAAGAGGGTATGTTTTGCGGTACTGTTAATAATAGTTTTAATTGTACAGGAGCCTTGTTTTTCAAGAGCAAGAAGTCTGTATGAGGGCGAGAGGCTTCAAAATATTGGATTCAATGATTATCCGATAGAAGAATATGAAGAAAAGAGTATAGAGGAATCATGTGTTGTTCAGTTAAAGTATTATCTTAACGGTGGTACAAATAATTTGAAGAACAAGTCCTTTTATAGGAGAGAGGAATTGCCGGTTGTACTAAATGCACCGGTTAAAGAAGGATATAATTTTGCAGGCTGGTATGCGGATAGCAGCTTTTCGCATAAAATCACAGAGCTTACAAAAGAAAATGTGAAGAATGGTATGTTATATGCTAAATGGACAAAGTGTATTGACAATGATTACAGTGTACAGATGTATGCATATCAGAATAAGGCACTTGAAAATTCGTCGGATAAGAAGTTGAAAAATTGTGAATATAATTTTTTGACGCAGATTAGTATTCCGGGAATGCCTTCGACAAAAGAGGAGGATTTTAAGAATAATCGTATTACCAATACCAGTCAGTGTCCACAGGGGATATGCTTGACAGAGGAATATCTGCTGATTAGTTCATATAGTGCTAAAAAAAGAGGGAATCCCGGTTGTATTCATGTATTTGATAGGATTACGGGAGAATATCTTGTTTCATTAGGAATGAAAGAAAAAAGCCACCTAGGCGGACTTGCTTTTGATGGAGAAAGTATATGGGTATGTCATTCGGATGATAATACTTTAGAACGAATTCCGTATCGTTTTGTACAAAGAGCAGCCTCTCGCAGAACACAGGAAATGGTAGATTGTACGAACCTTTTTGAAAAATATCTGGTATCTAATTCGCCGTCTTGTGTTGCCTATTATGAGGGGAAATTGTGGGTGGCTACCCATACGAAAGCTTTTAATTCACAAATGATTTCCTATAAGATAACGGAGGATGGATTAAAAATCGACGAAAGCTATCGTATTCCCGAAAAGGTACAGGGAGTAGCATTTGACAAAAACGGTATGGTTTATATCAGTACTTCCTATGGCAGAACAAAATCTTCGTATCTTAAGGTGTATACCTCACTGAAAGCTATGGATGAAGCGCCATTATATCCGATGTTAAAGGTAGAGATGCCACCTTGTTCTGAAGAAATTGTATTGGAAAATGACAGGATTTTTGTTTTGTTTGAATCCGCCGCAGAAAAGTATTTCGAAGGGACGGATGGAAAGGGTACAAGTATTTCTCCTATTGAAAATGTGTTGGCTATAAGAAAAAGCTCTATTTTTCAGTAGAGTTTTCTTGACAAATTCATGCCTTGTGTTAAAATTTTATAGTGTATGTATAATAGCCCGGCGGGTTCGGAAGCGTACCGCTGGGCTATATTAATATATAAATATCATCTTCTTAGGAGGAATAAGTAATGGCAACACCTTATAATCACAAAGCCATTGAGCAGAAATGGCGCAAGAATTGGGAAGAAAACCCAATCAATGTAAATGATGGAAAAAAAGAGAAGTATTACTGTCTGGATATGTTTCCATATCCATCAGGTAATGGTCTTCATGTAGGACATTGGAGAGGCTATGTAATTTCTGATGTATGGAGCCGTTATAAATTGATGCATGGATATTATGTGATTCATCCAATGGGATGGGATGCATTTGGTCTCCCGGCTGAAAACTATGCAATTAAAATGGGAACACATCCTGCGAAATCAACGGCTGATAATGTTGCAAATATCAAGAGACAGATTCAGGAAATTGCGGCTATTTATGACTGGGATATGGAGGTAAATACTACAGATCCTAATTTCTATAAATGGACACAGTGGATTTTTGTTCAGATGTTCAAAAAAGGTTTGGCATATGAAAAAGAGATGCCGATTAACTGGTGCCCATCCTGTAAAACAGGACTTGCAAATGAAGAAGTTGTAAACGGTAAATGCGAACGCTGCGGCGAAGATGTTACCAAAAAGAATTTAAAACAGTGGATGTTAAAGATTACAGCATATGCAGATCGTCTTTTATCCGATTTGGATAAGTTAGATTGGCCGGAGAAGGTTAAAAAGATGCAGACAGACTGGATTGGTAAGAGTCATGGTGCTGAAGTCTTGTTTAAAGTAGAAGGAAAAGAGGAAAGCATTACTGTATATACAACTCGTCCGGATACATTACATGGAGCTACCTTTATGGTGTTAGCACCGGAACACGCAATGGCAAAAGAACTTGCTACCGATGAGACAAGAGCTGCAGTAGAGGATTACATTTACAAAGCATCCTTAAAATCTTCTGTAGACCGTCTGCAGGATAAAGAAAAGACAGGTGTATTCACAGGAAGCTATGCGATTAACCCGTTAAATGGTGCGCAGGTGCCGATTTGGCTTTCTGATTATGTATTAGCAGACTATGGTACAGGTGCAATTATGTGTGTACCTGCTCATGATGACCGTGACTTTGAGTTTGCTAAGAAATTTGATTTACCTATTATTCAGGTAATTGCAAAAGACGGTGTAGAAATCGAAGATATGCAGGAAGCATATACAGATGCCGCAGGAACTATGATTAATTCCGGTGAGTGGAATGGTATGGAATCTGCTGATTTGAAAGTAAATGCACCTGAAATGATTGAAAAGATGGGATTTGGTAAAAAGACCACCAATTATAAGCTTCGTGATTGGGTATTCTCCCGTCAGCGTTACTGGGGTGAGCCTATTCCAATCGTACATTGTCCGGATTGTGGAAATGTTGCTGTACCGGAAGAAGAACTTCCATTATTATTGCCGGATGTTGATTCTTATCAGCCAACAGGAACAGGCGAATCACCATTGGCAGATATTGAAGAATGGGTAAATACTACTTGTCCTCAGTGTGGAAAGGCTGCAAAGCGCGAGACAAATACAATGCCGCAGTGGGCAGGTTCTTCATGGTATTTCTTGCGCTATGTAGACAGCAAGAACAATGAGGAATTAGTAAGCCGAGAAAAAGCAGACAAATACTTACCTGTAGATATGTATATCGGTGGTGTAGAGCATGCTGTATTACATTTATTATATTCCAGATTCTATACTAAATTCTTATGTGATATTGGTGTAGTAGATTTTGATGAGCCATTTACGAAGCTTTTCAATCAGGGTATGATTACTGGTAAAAATGGTATAAAAATGAGTAAATCCAAAGGAAATGTTGTATCTCCTGATGATTTGGTAAGAGATTACGGTTGTGATTCCTTAAGATTATATGAACTCTTTGTTGGACCACCAGAGTTAGACTCTGAATGGGATGATAGAGGAATTGATGGAGTATATCGTTTCATCACCAGATTCTGGAATCTTGTCATGGATAATAAAGATAAGGATGTTGCAGAGACAAAGGAATTGATAAAAGTTCGCAACAAGCTTGTGCATGATATTACTACCAGATTAGAAAGCTTTAGTTTAAATACAGTTATTTCCGGATTCATGGAATATAACAATAAATTGTTGGATTTATCTAAAAATGGTGGTGTAGATAAGGCAACCTTGGAAGCGTATGTACAGTTATTAGCGCCATTTGCTCCACATATCAGTGAAGAGCTTTGGAGCGAATTAGGACATACAGAGTCTGTATTTGCTTGCGGTTGGCCAACCTATGATAAAAAAGCTATGGAGGATGATGAAGTAGAGATTGCAGTACAGATAAATGGTAAGACTAAGACTACGGTTACCTTACCGAAGGATTGTGATAAAGATGCTGCAATTGAAGCTGGTAAGGCTGCATTGGGCGATAAACTCAGTGGAAATATTATCCGTGAAATCTATGTTCCGGGAAAAATTATTAATATTGTAGCAAAATAAGAGAATATATTTTATCATAATATAAGGGTGATGGTGTGATTTGCGCCATTACCCTTATAAAAGTTATAGTAGTTATCTTTTTTTCATGTTTCGCATCAACATCAGAATTTGGTCTGCCTTTCGCTGTTCCTCCGGTGACATATTCTGTTTTAAAACTTCGATAATCAAATCTGTTTCATTGGGAGTAAACTGAATACCTTCCTGTTTAGCTGCATTCACAGCACCCATAATCATATTAGACATTTGTTTAGCATCACCAGTTTTATTCTGGGCAGCAAACTGCATCAAAAAATTAATTTTTTCTGGTGAAATATCTTTAAAGTTTGCGTTGTTTTTAAAAAAATCAAAATCCATACTATATTCCTTTCTATTCAGTGGTTGGTGTGTGCATCAAAAAATCATAAGAAGAAAACATTTGAAATGCTGTAAGCATCATATCAATAGAATCCTGTTCAGTTGGTGTACAGAATTTTTTGATATCATTTAAAAGTTGAAATTTCATTTCCGCCGGATCCTCAGACGAACACATACTTAAAGAAACAGAGGAGCCATTAAATATAGAAGCAACATTTTTTAATTCCAGAAATTTTACAATTAATGCAAAGTTTTTTTGTTTGGTGCTGTCTATGTAGGGAATGATGGTTTTAAGAATCTGAATGCTTCTGGATTGCGTTTCAATATCAAAGGTGGTGGGGGTAAATTCACATTGTTCCTGTTCCATAAAAATCCTTTTTTATTTAGAATATGAAAAATAGAAGGATTATATGACTAAAGGAAACGGGCTTAATGGCATATAATAGAAAAAAAGGAAGCTCTTTTATGCGGCGTTTAATTATTAATGGAAATGAAGTCTACGAGGTGGATGAAAAATGTCTGCGGGAAAAAAAGAAACAAATTCAAAATATGCAAAATCATAACTGTGATAAAGAAAAAAAGATAAAAAGTAAATAAATTTTTCAAAAAGCTACCGTCTATGATATGAGGCATTAGACGGTACTTTTTGTATATATCATAAAATAATAAACTGATATCATAAAAAATTAAAATTTTATAGAAACCTTAAAAAATTATAGAAAAAAATGAACCAAAAAAGGAAGTTATTGAATTGTTAATAAGATACAAAATCTTTACAATAAGTTTACAGACTAGAAAAATGTCAAGAAGGGAGAATGATCAATGAAGTTTTTTAAAGTTTTCAAAAAAATTCTTGCTGCATGTCTGGCAATGACGATGTGCGTGACTTCTGTGCCATCAGAAGGATTACAGTCAGTATGGGCAGCAACTCCGACAGATAGGGAGGATACATCCATTGTATACTTCGTAGACTGCGGAGATTATGTAGTCGATTCAACAAATCAGGGGGAACAGCTTGGTACCCACAATAGTGTAACAGAACAGGTATATGGCGAAGATGCAGTTACCGGTTACAAATGGGGTATCGTGGATGTAGCAGAGGAGTTAGAGGGAAGTCCTGCAAACGGAGCTGCACCTGAGGGAAAGGGTATTGCAACTGCAAATACATGGGCGTTAGAGCAGTTAGCAGAAGCGAATACAGATTATCCGACAGCTGATACTTTCCGTTATTCAAAAAACTTTTTTGAGAAGGGTTATGAAGAAAGATATGTAGATTATGCTTTTGAATTAGAGGCAGGAACCTATGAAGTGACAGTAGGATGCAGCAATCGATGGGGATGTGCGGATACTCCGGTAATTACTGCAAAAGTGGGAGATACAAATACAGTTTTAACTGATAATTTTACAATTGCAGATGGAGCAAATGGTGAAGTTACAGGAAAAGTAGTTGTAGCAGAAGATGGAGAAATGACTGTGAATGTTCTTGGAACAGGAGAAAACAATCTCTGTGTATGTGTTTCCTACATTACAATTAAATCTGTTCCGGAAGAAGAATCTGAGGATGAAGCTGCTGTAAGAAAAGATAAAGAAGCACTTACAATTACAGAATCTACCATTACAGATGTTACTTTACCGACTGAAGGTGCAAATGGAAGCAAAATCACATGGACAAGCGCAAATGAAGCGGTAATCTCTAATTCTGGTAAGGTTACAAGACCATCCGATGGAAAAGATGTGGAAGTAAAGCTTACAGCTACAATCTCATCAGGAGAAGCAAGCGATACAAAGGAATTTGTAGTGACAGTAGTAGCTGAAAAAGTTCCTACACCGATAGACAGAGCAAATGATGACATCATTTACTTTGTTGATGCCGGTGATTATGTTGTTACTACAGTAAGTACCGGAGATCAGCTTGGTACTCACAATAGTGTAACAGATCAGGCATATGGAGAAGATCCGCAAACCGGTTATGAATGGGGTATTGTAGATACAATCAGTTCTCCATTAAAGAATGGTTCAAGTGCTTGTGGTGGTGTATTTACAGATAATACATGGCCATATGAAAGCAATACAGCAAATAAAGATACAACAAAAACATCATCCAACCGTTATACAAAGAACCAGTTTGAATCAGGTGTTCAGGAAAGATACATGGATTACAAATTTGAAATCGAAAATGGCAGATACAGTGTTACTGTTTGCTGTACAGATCCATGGGCTTGTTCTCAGTCACCAAATGTATATTTAAATTACGGAAAAGATTCTCAGGTAACATTAAAAGAAGGTTTAGATGCATCAGCAAAAGAAGTGGCAACAGAAGCAGTTGAAGTTACAGATGGAGAGTTGACTGTAAATCTTCGTGCTACTACAGATGCAAATAAAGCTATCAATCTTTGCTACATTATTATTAGCAAATATAAAGAATTATCTGATGATGAAATTGCTGCAGAAGCAAATAAGCGTGTAGCAAATGACTATGCTGCAATTGTAATTGAAAATACAGATGTTACAGATGATTTAGTATTAGAAACAAAAGGTGAGAATAAATCAACAATTACATGGAAAAGCTCCAATGAAGCAGTTGTATCCAATAAAGGAAAGGTAACAAGACCAGCAGCAGGAAAAGCGGATGAGAAGGTTACATTGACAGCAACTGTTGAATATAACGGATATTCCATGTCCAAGAAATTTGATATCAAAGTACTTGCAGAAAGTGATATGTCCTCTTTACAGGAATTTACACTTGCTGATGTAGATATTTTAGATAATTACTATAATCAGGTTACAGAAAAAGATGTAGAATTCTTAAATACATTTGATCCGGACAGATTATTATACAATTTCCGTCTGACAGCAGGTTATTCTGCAGCACAGATTAAAGATGGAAGATTTGACTTTAATGAAGATGGTGAGTATGCATCTAAACCATACAACGGATGGGAAAACAGCCGAATTGGCGGACATACTTTAGGACATTATATTGCAGCTATTGCACAGGCATCAGCAGATGGTTACGGAAAAGTGGCTGATGACGAAGGTTATACAATTGATGACCGTTTGAATTATATTATTGATGAATTGGCAGATTGTCAGTATAAGCTTGGTACAGGATTTATTTTTGGTGCTACAATGGCAAGCCAGAGTGATCCGGAAAGACAGTTTAATACCTTAGAAAAAGGAAGTACAAGTGATACATGGGTACCTTGGTATACCATGCACAAGATTATCAATGGTCTTGTAGAAACATATAAGTATACAGGAAATGAAACTGCACTTGAAGTAGCAGAAAGTTTAGGAGAATGGGTATATAACAGAACTTCTAAATGGAATAGCACAACACAGTCTAGAGTACTTGGAGTAGAGTATGGTGGAATGAACGACTGTCTGTATGAACTCTATAAATGTGCAAGAGATACAGACTATGATGATGCAGAACACTTTACAACTGCTGCTCATTGGTTTGATGAAGATGCACTTTTTGCAAAAGTACTTGCAGGTCAGAAGAATGCTTTAAATGGTCGTCATGCAAACTGTACAATTCCAAAATTTGTAGGTGCATTGAATCGTTATCGTGCGTTATACGAAGAAGAGGATGTAGATGTATATCTTGAATATGCAGAAAGCTTCTGGGAATTAATCGTAGATCAGCATACATACATTACAGGTGGAAATAGTGAGTGTGAGTTCTTTGGAGCAGATAATATCTTAGATGCAGAAAGATCACATTGTAACTGTGAAACATGTAATACACATAACATGTTAAAATTAGCCAGAGAATTATATCGTATTACTGGTGACAAGAAATATGCAGATTACTATGAAACAACATTTATCAATGCTATTATGGCATCTGTAAATGAAAATACAGGTATGACTACATATTTCCAGCCAATGGCAACAGGATTCTTCAAAGTATATTGTAATCCGGATTTAGAGAAAAACTATTTCTGGTGCTGTACAGGAACAGGTCTTGAGAACTTTACAAAGCTTGGTGACAGCTTCTATTTCTACTCAGGAAATAAACTGGTTGTTAATCAGTATACAAGCTCTAAGGTTACATGGAATGCAAACAATATTGTTGTAACACAGGAAACAGATATTCCGAATACAGATACAGCGAAATTTACAATCGGATTATTAAATGGCAAAACAAGTGCAGATATGGATCTTCGTTTAAGAGTGCCGGATTGGGTTGTTGCTAATCCAATCGTAAAGGTAAATGGTGTTGCACAGTCTGCAACAACCAGCAATGGTTATATTTCTATCAACAGAAGCTGGAAAAACGGTGATGTTGTAGAATTAACCTTACCATTAGGAATCAAATCCTATACACTTCCGGATAATGCAGGTGTAGTATATGGCTTTAAATACGGTCCATTAGTATTAGCTGCAGAGCTTGGCACAGACAACAAGATGGATACATACCAGATTGGTGTACAGTGTGATGTTTGTAAAACAAAAATCGTTAATGGCGAAGAAAGAACTTCTACAAGTGGTTATGGTTCTACATCTAATCAGGGAACATTAAATTCTGAAACATTAAATGTAACAGAGGATGTATCTGTAGCAGAATTTATTGAAAATATTGAAAAATACTTAGTAAAAGATGCAGATTCTTTAAGCTTTACCCTTACAGGAACTGACTGGGGCGGAGATGAGGATTTAGTATTTGTTCCTTACTATCGTATTAATGAAGAAAGATATGGTATTTACTGGTTATTTGCAGGTGCTGATCCGGCAGAAATCCAGCAGCGTATCTTAGATGCTAAGAAAAAGGGTAGAGATGCGAATGTATACTTAGAAGGTGTTGGTATCGGATATGGTACATAGACAGAAGGTAACGAAGAACTCTATCCACATATGGAAGAAACAGGAGCCGGTTCTGTTGGCGATATGGGTGTATTAACTCGTTATGCAAAAGCAGGCGGAAGCTTCTCCTATCTCTTCAAGGTTGATGAAACAAAGACAAACTATATTACATGTCAGTATGCTCCGGATGATAATGGCAAGACCATGATTATTAAAGCTGGTGATGTTGTAATTGCAGAAGATAAGTTATCTTACTATGGTGAGGAAGAGCTGTATTCTGTTAAATATGAAATTCCTGCAGAAGCAATGGCATTAGCAGAAAGCTATTCCTTAACAGATGCTACAACAGGTATAACAGATAATAGAAAAGTACTTAGAATTTCCTTTAGCGGAGCAGCAAATCAGGAATCTCCAAAGTTAAATGATTCTGCTTACACAAGTACAAACTATGACAACAATCCGGGTATTGCAGCATTGACATCTGATATTGGAACTATTACAAAAACAGCAGACAATGCATATAACCTTGTAGTTCCAACAAATACAAAGCAGATTCAGTTATCAGCTAAGCTTGCAAATTCATATGGTCTTTTATATGTGGATGATGTATTGACAGACGATACTAAGAAGAAAACAATTGCAACAGCACAGGATGAAACTGTGATAAATCTGTTAGTATACGCAGAGGATCATGAAACATCAGCAAATTATCAGCTGACAATTATTAAAAAGGATGAAGAGGAAGTTAAGAATGATGATGTAGCTGTGGCAAGTATTCAGGTAGCTCCAACAGCAAAAGAGCTTGGAATTGGTGAAACTGTTCAGTTAAGTGCAGCAGTTGTACCGGCAAATGCAACAAATACAGCAGTAACTTATACATCCAGCAATCCGGCAGTAGCAACTGTAAATGAAGCAGGTTTGGTAACAGCTAAAGCAGCAGGTACAGCAACAATTACAGTGGCAAGTGCAGCAAATCCTGCAGTTACAGCAGCTTGTGTGATTACTGTACTTACACCATCTATTGAAATGACAGGTGTTGCAGATGTTGCAAAAGGAAAATCTCTTAAATTAAAAGTTAAATTAAATAATATTAGCGGAGATGTTAAGTGGTCTATTAATTCCACAAAATATGCAACTATCAAAGCAAATGGTGCATCCGCAACCTTAAAAGCGAAAAAGAAAGTCGGAAAAGTAAAAGTAACAGTTCAGGTCGGCGACTTAAAGGTAACAAAGACGATTCAGGTTGTAAATCCGGTTAAGAAACTGAAACTGAGTAAGAAATCCTTGACATTAAGAGTGAAAAAGACATACAAATTAAAAGCAACTGTTACTCCAAAGAATGCTACCAATAAGAAGGTAACTTATACATCAAGTAATCCAAAGGTAGCAACAGTTAGTGCTAATGGCAAGATTAAAGCTTTAAAGAAAGGTAGAACAACAATTACCGTACAGAGCAAATCAAATCCAAAAGTAAAAGCAACATGTAAGATTACAGTAAAGAAATAATGAAAAAAGGGGGCTGTTGCAAAATAGATGAGTAATCATCTATGGAGCAGCGGCTCCTTTTTTATGCAACAAAAGCGAAAAGCAGGCTCCGAAGAACCTGCCATTCGTGGTATAATTAAGTATGACCAAATACAAAAT
>JAGALK010000001.1 GCA_017625255.1 Lachnospiraceae bacterium | reverse complement strand
TTGCTTTTACAAAACCCAAATTTCTTAATTTTGGACGAACCAACAAACGACTTTGACATTTTTACAATGAACATTTTGGAACAATTCCTAATGCAATATCAAGGCTGCCTTTTACTAGTTAGCCACGACCGCTATTTTATGGACAAATGTGCCCAATCATATTTTATTTTAGAACCAGATGGCAGCGTCAGCGGATTCGTAGGCACCTGTAGCGACTACCTTGAACTACTGGCCGAAAAAGAAAAGGCGGGGGAAGTCTCCGTCTTTCCCCTTCAATTTCCGTCAATTTGTAGCAATTTTAATCTTCTTTTTTCTAATATTTTACAAAATCCTGTAGTAAAATCAATTATAGATAATTTGTTTTATTCCCTTTCTATTCCCTTTTGTGCTGCTTCCATATCGCTCATCATATCAAGGATAATCTGCTGTTTGTTCGGCGGCAACATCTGCCACCTTGTACCAACAGAAGCACCTTCTGGCGTGAGTGTTTGCGCTCTCAATAAATCTACAAGGGAGTTTACAACGGCTTGTTGAGCCTGTGAAAGTTCCTGCAATCTTCCGGGTAATTTTTCGTTTCCGGGCTTCAATCCGACATCTTCACCCAATACAAGATAGTCCACAGGAACATCAAGAATCTTTGCAATTTTTACGGCGACATCGGCGCGTGGTATTCTGTCGTTGTCTTTCCATGACGACATACCTGTACGAGATATACCAACGGCATCGGCAATGTCAGCCTTATTCTTGCCTTTTTCGGCTATAAGGCGTTCAAATCTATCGTTGAAGTTTTCCATTCTGCTAATATTATCGTCAATTTTACGCAAATATTCAATATTTCGACCAAAATTAAGTATAAAACAGTAAATTATAGTCCTTTTATTCTGCTTTTCGGACTATTTACATTTTTTAGTATTTTATAACAATTTCAATACGATTTATCATTGACATAATACGATTTCAAGTATTATTATACTAAATATCAACAAGCCTCTTAGAGGTTATCGTTGGGTTTTTCTTCTGCCCCTTGCTTGGGTCAGAGCTTGCAAGGGGTTTCTTTTTTTGAAGAAAAACGATAAGGCATTTTTGGAATTATCTGGCTTTTCCAAAACTGCTTTATGCAGACTTAGGGCTTTGTGCCGTGTAGTATTGCCAGAATACGAAACGGTTTCAAAGCCCTTCTTTTTTGGTGAGGTGTTTCCATGAAAACATTTCCGAAATGTGATTCAAAATCAGCTGGAAAGATTATTGAACACGCAAACAAAAACATCTGCACTGACGGCATAAAGAGTTCTAAAAGTTCCACATTTATCTTTCAAGAAGAGAAAGCAATTTGTACCTTCAATCTTCTGGATAAATCCGGCTTCAAGAATCGTTTGCTTAACAGTTGCTATTACCTGTCTTTGACTTTCTGCGGTATTACGAAAGACGGCAAAAGTTATATTCAACCGTTCGACCACAAAAAAGCAGCAAAAATTATAAAGACATTTTTTCCGAAAACAAATCTTGTCTGGGAACACGCCCCTTTCATAAAAGAAGGGGCAGCATCCTGTACATATCACTTCTACCTGTTTGTATCAATTCCATACGGAAGAACGCCTGTTATTCTACAGGCGGAAGATATGAAAGAATTGCTTGAAAACAAATATATCCTATATGAAGGAGGAAAATAATATGAAAGTTGCATTACTTGCACAGTCGATTGAGGATTTGGGAGCTGAAATTCTCAATATCACAAAGAAAAACGCCTTTGGTGGCGGAAATGTCTATCAGATTGATATTGCAGAACCTGCTTCGGCAAATCCAGCAAAGATTGAACACTCAGAAGTAAAAACTCTCCCACCTGCGGATATTTTCACAACTGATGTTTTTTCAACAATCAAAAAATGCTGCAATGAAGGTGTAGCGGATGCGAATATTAAGCCCGGTCAGCAGATTCTTATACCACATTTCAAAGTTCCAGCCGTCAAAGATTGCGAAGGTGAAGAATTTGACGAAATCGACCTTGAAAATGTTGTCATTACCGCCGTTCATGTTGAGCCGCGCCGTGTAGTTTTCAACTTTGAGGATATTCTTTTCAGACATGATGTTGATTATGAAGAATCCGGCAAGCCGTTTGAAGAAACACCGCTCGGCGTTTACCTTGCTGAACACTTTGCAAAAGCTCTCAAAGAATACACAGGAAAAGTCAATGTTTCCCTGCTCTCAAAAGACAATGTTTTCAATGAGGACAGCAAGGATTTTATGCCGTACTTCAAGGCGATTAAAAACAGAATCAAAGTTCTTGCTTTTGATAATGATACTTGGTGGTGGTGGCTGAATACGCCTTATGCGTCGAACGCTTCCTACTTTTGCTATGTCTACTACTATGGTATTAGCCACTACTACTATGCAAGTAATAGTGATGGCGGCGTTGCGCCCGCTTTCGAGTTTACCGCTGATAGCGAGTAAACTCATATCTTGAAATCTCCCGGCGTAATGCCGGGAAGAAAGGGAGCGTGACGCATGAAAATTAAAAAGTTTACAGTCGGTTATATATTCGGTTGTTTTGCCATTGAATTTGTACAGATGAATATAAACAACAGGGCTTTAGAAGTATTCCTGCTGATTTGCCTTAACATTGCCGGAATGTTTATTTCAGACGCGCTTTGCAAGGATTAAACTATGGAAATCGTTATATCTATTGCGCTTGTTATTTTAATCGGCGGACTAGCCGCAAGTGCCGTATATTTGAATCTGTTTGACCGTGAAAACGAAAACAAGGAAGATAAAATTGAATAAAATTATCTACATCAGCGGAAAAATCACAGGTGATGAAAATTATATAAAAAAGTTTGCCGAAGCCGAAAAGACACTTACAGAAAAAGGCTTCAAAGTAATAAATCCCTGCAAAATCGGCGAGTATGAATTCTTTTCATACGAGCAAATTTTACATATCGACTTTGCGCTCATAGATTGCTGTGACGCTCTTTTCATGCTCCCAGATTGGCGCAATTCAAAAGGCGCAATCAGAGAATGGCACTATGCACAGGCACACGGAAAGGAAATAATCTTTTATTACAGCGACCTAGAGGAGAAACAATCTGTATGTTAAAGTTCGTCAAATCCGATAAAGATAGCTCCCTTTCCCCTGCTAGGTTTATTTTTACGAAGCCAAAGATTTGTACATTCTGGGCAAAGTCCATTAAAACGCTGCTTTTTCAAATCGGAATCTGAAAGCAAACATAAACGCTTTATTTCAAACGGTGACAAATTGATTTCTTTTTTGCAATTTTGACAGACAAACGGCTGAAATTCTGGGTGAAATATTTTGATAAAATCCTGCTTCATAAATCGACACTCGCACTAACTTGAATCATCGGCGGATTTGCTTCAAGCGAAGTTCTGTGAGAGCTACAACAGCGAAGGAACTGTAACAGTCATTTTCAGACAAACAGACTTTATCATAAATATAAACGGAAGCTACAGGGCTTGTTTTGAATACCGGGAAATTGGAGCGTAAGACTATGAAACTGAACCGAAACTATGACAAATGGGAAGAATGGCAGAAAATCGCCTACCCGCTTTGTCACGACAAGAAAGAGCTTGAACGCTATGAACTGATTGAAGAAATCAGAATCGGAAAAAATTATATCTTTCTGATTGATATTCCAGAACTTGCGAACCGTGGATTTATGCGGCTTTTTCTGAACGGACACAATTATCAGAGCGGCGGAACAATCGAGTACGGAAAGAAACGGCTTGCACAATTCGCCGAAGGAATCAGAAACAAAACATTGCGCGTATCATACGATACGCCTTTATATTACGACTGAAAACAGGGCTTGCTACAATCGGCAAGCCTTTCTTATTGCCCAGAAACATAGTAAATATACGAAAATCACATAGAATCAAACTAAAAATTGCTTAATTACATAATTTTCTTATTGACAAATTACGCTATTTAGCAATATGATTGTTTTAGAGTTGCTTAATAAAGCAATTCTAAAATAGAACGGTTTAGAAAATATCTTGCCTTTTCTAAACCGCTTTATGCGGTGTGTCGTGCAAAATCGACATTTTAAGCCGTCTGTAGAGGCAAGAATACAGACGGCTTTCTTTTTTTTAGAGGAGAAAAACACAATGCCTAGAACAACAAAAAAGAATGTTCTTGTTTCAGAGAATCAGACAGAACAGGAAAAAGAAACTGTAGTTCAGCCGGAACTTACGGCAGAAGAGCCAAAGAACGAAATCGCAATCTTGCCGATTGAATCATTGAATTTCGTTGCCGACATGAAAATCGGAACTCTGACAACAAACGCAAGGGTTATTAGGGATTCAATCAAAGCCCTTACAGATAACTTCTCAATCGAAGAATACATCGGAAACCCGAAAAAAGCCGCCGACCGCAAGGCAAAATTAAACACACTCGCAAAACAGATGAATGACGCTCGTATCGCCTATGAAAAGGAATGGATGCAGCCCTTCAACGGATTCAAAGACCTTGTAAGCGAATCTGTAAACCTTGTCAAAAGCTGCACAATCCAGCTTGACGGCGTTGTTAAGGAAGAAGAGCGAAGAGAGAAAGAAGCAAAACGCGCCGAAATTGTCGACATCTGGAAAGTGTACGACTTCAATCTTGTTCCGCTTGAAAGAATCTTCAACGATAAATGGCTTAACAAATCATACAAAACAAAACAGATTCACGATGATATAGCGCACATCATCGACCGCATAACAGGCGACTTACAGAGCCTTGAACAGTTCGGAGAGGACACCGCGACACTCAAAGAATTGTATCTTACCACACTTGATTTACAGGCAACCTTGCGCCGTGGTGCTGAACTCCGGGAGAACAGAAAACGCCTGCAGGCAGAAGAAGAACGCAAAGCCCAGCTTAAAGCCGAAAGACAGACAGCCTTAATGCAGAGGGCAAACGAGCCGGAACAGCCACAGACAGTAGCAACAACAGCAAATACAGAAGCCCCTACCTATAATGTGAATTTCAACACTCACGAAGTTACCCAAGTTCAGCCGGAAGAGCCTAAACAGCCTGTAGAAAAACTCTTTGATTTCTATGTGACAATGCCGATTGCAACACTTGCTAAACAATGCGGAATCGCTTCCGAGCCTATTCTTATGAGAGCAACAATGCAGCAGATGAAAGATTTCCGTTCTGCAATGGAATCAAACGGCTTTGTTTACGAAAAATCATCATACAAGGGCTATCTGCTTCTTGATGTTCATGTGAAAGGAAGTAAATAACAATGAATCTGAACATAATAGATATGTTCTGCGGTGGCGGTGGCGAATCTACAGGATTGATAAACGCCGCCGAAGAATACGGCTTCAATGTTAACATTTCAGCAATAAATCATTGGGAAAGAGCGATTGAAACTCACGCGGCGAATTATCCGTTTGCTGAACACAGAATAGAAGATGTACAGACAATAAATCCAGAATCACTAAAAGCTGCGAGGAATACCGATTTACTATGGGCAAGCCCCGGCTGTCAACATTTCAGCGTAGCTCGTGGCGGAAAACCGCGAAATGAACAGCAACGCGCCCCAGCTTGGGAAGTGCTTAGGTTTGTTGAAACGCTTCACCCAAAAAGAGTGATAATTGAGAATGTTCCAGAATTTCAGTCATGGGGAGCTTTGACACCAGAAGGGAAACCAATTCCGTCTGAAAAAGGAAAAACTTTCAAGGCTTATATTCGCTCTCTTCAATCTCTTAATTACACGGTTTCTTATAAAGTTCTTTGTGCTGCTGATTATGGCGCACCAACAACAAGAAGAAGATTGTTTATTCAAGCCGTCAGAAAAGATTGCGGAAAAAGAATTGTTTGGGCTGACCAGACAAATACTAAGAACGGTGACTTATTCCTTCCAAAGTGGAGAGCTGCAAGCGAAATCATAGATTGGTCTATTCCTTGTCAGCTTATAAGCGAAAGAAAGAAGCCGCTTGCAGACGCAACATTAAGAAGAATTGAATATGGAATCCGCGAATTTTGGGGAGATAATGCAGAGCCTTTTATAGCAAGGCTTTACGGACAATCAAATGCAGAGAGCCTAGAAATGCCGCTTTCAACTATTTCTTGTAGTGGCGCACATCATATGTTAATCCGTCCATTTCTCGCAAGATATAACGGTGGTAATAACCGCGTTCATGCGATTTCTGAACCTGTTCCGACACTAGACACAAGTAACCGTTACGGAGTTGTCGAACCGCTCATAAACAGAAAAGGCAAAAACTATCAAATCGGCGTACCTATTCCAAACGAATTTGTAAAAGACAATTTTGACATTGTTTCTGGCGCATACGGAATAGAACTAGGATTCAGAATGTTGCAGCCGAAGGAACTTGCAGCCGCTACAGGTTTTCCGACTGATTACAAGTTCACAGGTACGAAAGTTGAGATTGTAAAGCAAATCGGAAACGCCGTACCACCATGTTTTGCAAAAGCAATGTTCGGTCAGATTTTAAAAGAAATGACTAAATAGATTTTATAAAAAGGAACTAAAACAAAATGGACTTTGACACGCTCATACATTGCGACTGCATAGAATACATGAAGAATATGCCTAAGAATTCCGTAGACCTCACCCTTACCGACATACCGTATTGCGAAGTTAATACCAATATCGGACATAACGGCATGGATAGAAGGAATTTGGATAAAGGCGATGCAGACACAAAGACATTCGAGCTGTCAGAGTTTTTGCCGCTCGTTGACAAAGTAACAAAAGGCTCAATCGTCATATTCTGCGGAATAGAACAGCTTGCGCAAATCTTCACATACTTTAAGAAAAAAAAATACCCTACCCGACATTTAGTGTGGGCTAAGACAAATCCAAGCGTAATGAACGGCGAAAAAGAATACCTTAATTCAGTAGAAAACGCCGTATGGACTAAAAAGCCCGGCGCATATTTCGGCGGCTTCTGTATTCCTTCCGTGCTTACATATCCACAAGGAACAGGAAAACTACACCCGACAGAAAAGAATCACGACTTATTAAGGCAGCTTATCATAGAGAACTCACGCCCTAATCAGATTGTCTTTGACCCTTGCGCCGGGAGCGGCTCAACGCTTTTAGTTGCCGGAAACGAAAGCAGGCACTTTCTAGGCTGTGAGCTTCGGGGAAAATACTTTATTCCAGCCATTGAACGGCTTAAAAGCGAGGGCGGTTTTTGTCCTTCTCTTTTCGATGAATCAGAACTTATCGAAGAAAACAAACAGATTAAAATGCAATCACTTTTTGAGGAGGCAGAATAGAAATGACATTCGGACAGTATTATATAGCACAATTTAAGGAAATTCCCAATATTTGGAAAATTGCCAAACGCTTCAATAAAAAATGGGCTTTCTTAGGCACTGTATCGCTTCTTCTCGTGCCGACCTATATTTACATGATGTATCTGTATGATACCGGGAAAATGCAGGTAGACACACGATATATGAAAGTAAAGCCGAAAAAACATTGCAGCCGTTGCAAAAAGGAAATCAAGGATAGTTCCACACTGTTCTTGAATCTTGATATAAGGGGTGCTTCTAACTGCAATATGAGCCTGTGTGAATCATGCGCAAACGACTTCGCATTATTCACCTTCGGAAACATCGTTGACTATAACCACAAAATACCAGAACGACAGGAGAAACAGAAAAATGAAACAGAATAATGTAAAAGACTTTATCAACCGTGTACAGGAAACTGAAATCGAAATCAAAGTAAAAAGCGGAAAGATTGAAAAGAACTTTGCAAAAGGAACATCTGGGAGCATTGCTTTTGTTTTCACAGATATTTACGCCCGGCTTATAATCGGCGTTTTCGGCAAAACTTCAAAGAAAGACGCTCTTGAAGCGATGAACAAAATTCAAGAAAACGCAACAGCAAGAGTGCAGGAATTCTTTGAGAAGAAGAAAGGTTAAAAATACCTTGTCAAAAGATGTTCTTTTATCGGCGGTATAAGCTCTTTATGTGCTGACAAATAAAGGCTTCCGCTGATAATACTGTCAATTTCTTCTTTTGTTTCCGGCTCAAATTCAGAATAGAACGAAATAATTAAATCATCTACGCTTTTTCGTGGCGAAGATTGTTCGGCAAAATAGATTTCAACGAAGAATTCCTTGTTTGCTGGAATAAAGTTATCAAAGAAATATTGCTTGTATTGATATTTCTTTAGATTCTGATTTATACAATACTTCATAGCGTCAGCAATTTTTTCAAGAGTTTCTTTTTCGGTATCACGGCAACAATCACACAATGCTTTTGAAAATGGGAATCCGTTCACGATAAAGACAGGCTCTAAGTCCTTTTCGGCATACATCGCGTATGTCATTTTCAAATAAGATTCTATTATTTCCTTATCAGATTTACCCTTGTACAGTTTATGTTTATACTTGAATATACCCCTTAATTCATCAACACAATCTTTTTCGGTTATATATTTACCGTATTTTATCAGCTTATTTCCGTTTATTGTCAGAAATAATTTATCATCTGCGAGATTCCAAGTATCAGAATTAAAAATATCAAAATTCATGCGCAATATTATACATCTTTATTTGCGAATTTGCACAAATTTGTGTATAATTAAGTTGTGAGGTGAGAATATGAAAAGATTTGTTTTATCTGTTTTTCTGCTTTTTGCCGGGCTTTCAGTTTTTGCACAAAGTTATGATGATTGGAATAAACTGTTTACCGAAAACAGGAAAAACAACATTCAAGATACATACATTGAAATTGGAAATGTCCTAGACAAGACAAAACAATCTACAGAAATCTACGCAATATTTATGCTGTATTTTGAAAAATGCGAGATAACCTATATTGAAAAAGAAGAACACAAAAATGACTTACACTATAAAATGACATATAACACAGATTATGAAATCTGCAAATTAACATACGACAATTTTGAAAAAGATATTGAAATCTTCTTGAGCTATATCAAAGAACATAATCTTTCTTTATTTGGTGTTTCTGATTTTCAGAAATACAATATTTCAAAAGAAATACCTACTGTTTCTGTCAGAAATATTACAATTCTTCCGGGGGATTATGAAGGTAAACTAATTCAATTACAATGTGATTATAAATATGTCTATAATGACTTAGTTTGTTTTGAATATTTTGATGATTTTGAAAACAAATGGAAAGATTTTTTTGCAAATTATGATTCTAGCACTGCGAAACAGCTTGCTCACATACAAGATAAGAAATTCAATAATAAATACGCCTTATTTGGAGAAATTAAAAATCGGCATTTTATTATTGAATATATAGAACACATAGATTAGTTTGGAGCTGTAAGGTTAATTACTATAGGCTGGTCTTTCTGCGCACTCGTGTTCTCTGCAATAATCTGCAAGAACTTTTTAATCATTGCATCGTCAGCACTTGGATTATACTTTTTATTATACTCCTTATACATTTCCTCAAACATCGAATTAAGTATAGCCTTTTCTCTTTCTGATAAGTCCATACCGCCTTCTGATTCTGGAAGTCTGAATTTCGCTTCCTGTTCTCTGATGGCTTCCATAGATTCAGCATTAAAGAAGAAACCTTTTGCTTCTTCTCCTGTTATCATCTTTGAATAGTATGCATCGCCGCTTTTTAATCCTTCTTCGTAATTATCTCTTGTTCGAGTTCCGCCAATAGCTTTTCCGTCTGAATTCTGCCATTCCCATTTTGACATTGGATGACTCATATCTTTTACCTCAAAAGCTTCAAATACAAGTCCGGCTTTTTTAAGCTGCTCCCATTTCTCATTTACCGGGTTATAATTCTTATAAGAGCCTGTTTCTGTAAATGTTCGGTCAAAAGCCGGAACAGAAGGAGCATAAGCGGCGGCATTCTCTTTAACTGTTTCAACCTGCTTTGCTGTTGAATCTGCACCTACAATTTTTTCACGGATACTGAACAAATCTTGACCCATTTTTGCAATCTGGTCTTTGATGTTTATTACTGCGGTTTTGTATGAAGTTTCTTCCGACTGATATTCAGTTTTCTGTGTAATGCCGTTTACAGCTTTATAGAAAGAGTTCCAATCAACTTCACCATTTCGTGATTTTTCGTACATATCATAAACTTGTTTTGCACCTGTATAGTTAAGATTGTACATCTGTCTGAATCGCTCAATAGCACCTGCTGTATTGTTACCTTCCATAGAGCCTACAGCGTCAAACTGTGCTTTTAGAATATCTGGCGACAATCCTTTTTCCATGAGAAGCATTGTATCTATGTAAGTGCCTGTATCAATTCCCTTTAATTGGTCTTTGATATAAGCCCTTCGTTGAGGCGTTGTTTTTTCGTCAGAAAGTTCAGCAAGTATTTTTCCTCTTGCGTTATTTGCGGCTTGATAGTTCATTACAGCCGAAACAGATTCTAACGATGTACTATTTGCAAGAGCAGAATTCATCTGCGAAAGTCGTTGCGCTCCATTCTGACCTTGCCACAAAACATTATTTCCGCTCAATTTTGAGAGCATAGAAAGATTATTTGCTATTTCTTCGGTAGACTTTACAAAGCCGTTCGCAATACCTTCTTCAAGCACACTCTGGATAGAAGAAAGCATTTCGTTAAGTTGTCCTTTGTGCATACCCGACTGTTCGAGAGCTGCATAAGCAGGATTTAAAGCATTGTTTGCCGTTGTAGCAGCTCCATAACGCATTGCATTTCCAACAAAGTTCTGCAATACTCCACGGTCTGCACCCGACCACCTCTGCCAGCTTAAAACATCAGAGGCGTTATTCATAGCGGAATAAGAATTGTTTATGCCAAATCTTGAAAATCCGCTTGCAAGCTGCATGAATTCCTGTGTTGTATATCCTGTGAAGTTTCTTTCGTTTTTTATTGAAGCGGCATTGAATAACTCTCTTAATTCTTCGCTATTCTGCTGCTTTGTTTTCCCTTCTATGTTTCTACCATAAAGAGCTTGCATATCTACGGCTTCTTCGGAGTTCTTTTCCCACTGATTAGCCATAGCGTTACCGCCTGCAGCTATGAGCGCACCAATAAGAGCGACACCACCTGTAGCAAGCAAAGCCGGACTTAAACCTGCAAGAGCCGCTCCACCTTCTGCGGCGGCTGCACTTCCAGCCTTTAATAATCCAGCTCCCGAAGTTAAGCCCTGTACGGCAAGAGAAGCTAAATTGCCATTTCCTACATTATTTATAATTGCCGGAACACCACCAACAGAACGCTGCAAAAATCCAAATGCACCGTTTCCATTACGAGATTGCCTGTTTGTTCCGTTTTCAAGTCTGTTTATTTCGCCTGTTAATCCGCGTTTTACTTCTTCCAATCTTGCTACAGTTTCAGCCATAGAAGCATAATCTTGTGAATCAGTAAGCGAATTCATACCCGCCATTTTGTCATACATTTCACCAAGTTTTTCATTCACAATCTCAACTTGGCTTTTAAGGCGGTCAATGTTTGCGTTTCTTAAAGTTTCTGTAACCCTACTTGTACGGTTTGCAAAAGAAGTAGCGTTTTTATCATCATTTCCGTTCGGTACATTTCCGGGCTGTCCGTCCTGTATCTGTGTACCATTCAAATTGTTAATACTGCTTAGAAGTTCCTTTTGAACAGGTATATTTTGCGGATTCTGAATCTGTGCTACCTGCTGATTGACATTTTGAGCGGGCGTATTTTGCGGATTCTGAATCTGTGCTACCTGCTGATTGACATTTTGAGCGGGCGTATTTTGCGGATTCTGAATCTGTGCTACCTGCTGATTGACCTGTGAGAGCGATTCAATGACCTGCCGTGTCTGCATATTTGCATTAGCCATATACTCATAAATGGCATTGCGCTTTTCTCCTGCGGTCTGCAACTTCGCCATTTTGTCATACATTTCACCAAGAGAATCAGCAGCACCTTTTGCGCCCTGCTGTAATTGAGAAGTGTCTAAGCCTACGCTAATACCAATATCCGCCATAAAATCACCTCAAAGAAAACAGATAAACCGCCCCCTTGCAGAAAGAGAGCGGTTTTTCAAACCTTAGTAAAAAATCATTCAATCTGCTTTGCGTTCTTTGACTGAATGGCAGCAATAATAAGTCCGGCAATAATTCCCACAAGTCCAAAAACCATAGTAATTACGGTTGTCATTGTTTCCTTGCTGAATCCGCCGAATCCAAGCAGATATGCGCCAACTCCAATCAAGCTGACCGCAAGAATGGCAAGCCATGTTTTCTGTGTTTTGTCGCGTTTCTGCCAAAGCTGTGAAGTGGCAATTCCTGCGCCAAACATTGTAAGCGCAAAACCTGTCATGTCGGCAAGCTCAAACTTTGCAAAGTACGCAATAGCGACACCTGCAACAACCATCAGTAAACCAATGATAAGAAAAATATTCTTTTTCATATCTTACCTCCTGCCTTAAAAGGCATTTTATATTTATGAGCATACCGCCCATTTTTCCCATTTAAGCCTTGTACAATCCGCCCAAAAGATTCTCACGGCTTCTGAAAGCAAGTTTTACGCCGTCCTGCTTGAAGCCGTCCTGTTCAAGAACAATGAAATACTTTGTGTTGTAGATTGCCACAAGAATAGCGACATGACCGTATTTGTTTGTTTTGCTCGCTCCCCAGACAAGGACATCGCCTGCAGAATAATCAGCAAGCAAATCTTCTTTTATGACTTTCAGCTTTCCCGGATTCTTGATAATATCCTTTGCCCCGCCGTCAGCACCGAGAGCCGGAAACTGCGGGACATTCAGAACATCTTTGTAATACTGTCGCGCCAAATCTACGCACTGAAAAGAGCCGTCACCCTTGAAGTTTTCGTCTTTGTAATCAACTTTCGTACCCTTGTATGTGTTTATGAACTGTGTTAATGTCATGCTCATTCTTCGCGCTCTCCCTCATACTTCTTTTTCAAGTCGTTGTAGTTATCTTCCAATTCCTCATAGTAAATCTGGAAGTCAGTAATCTGTATAATCCAATCCCCCGGCACGGTTACTGTGTCGTCCGGGTTTCTTACATCGCCGTACAATTCGGGAAAAAATGGAAAGTTTAATTCCGGCAAATAAGGCTTTTTGATGTACTCAACCTTTGTGCTTGTGCAACCTATCAAGAGCATTGCCAAGAACATCGCCATTATGCAAATCATTGATTTTTTCATTTGCTTTCTCCCTGTTCTTTTTCAGAACACTAATCGTGTATTCCAATTCGGAATTCGTCTGTTTCGCTTCGTTAATCTGCTGCACGAGCTTGTCAATCGTTTCTTTCTGTGACTTTCTTTTACCAACAGAGAGCCGCCACAAAAAAAAGAAAATCAAAGCTGCAAAAAGAAAAACGGCGCAAATAATCAGAAGAAGTTTAATCGCGGCTGTCATTTCTTCCACCTACAAATTTGTCAAACATGATATTGAGGTCGATAGTTCCTGCCCCAAGTCCGTAAACTGTAGCCCAGAGCATACAGATTTCACCCATTGAAGCATTAGGCAGAATTCCCGCCCACTTCAAAATTGCACAGGTAATCATACCCAAAGGCGCAATGAGCTTGAAAATCTTGCTGATTGCTTTTGCCGTGAGTTTTTTATCTTCGCTTTCCGCCTTTGTTTCTTCTGCTTTAACTTCGCCCATTTTAAGCCCCCTGTTTTATTTTGTTGTGGATAGCCACTTTTCTACGCTGTTTTTGTTAAGCCCTGTTCCGGGAATGTAAAGGTCTGAAAGAATTGAGATTGCATTGGTGGGGAGAACGCCATTATTTTGTACTTTCTCCCTAACCTTGCAATCTATGTCATTGATAGTATTGATAAGCTCGTATTTTTGACGGCTCAAATCCCGGAAAGAAGCAAGAATCTGATACATAAGATTCCGCACAAAGTTTATCTCTGCCACACAGATATTATGAAGGACTTCGTAATCCCCCATTACATCAAGCCAATTCGTCTGCATGAATTCCCGGAAAATGTCAGCAAGCCGCTGATAGTTTGTTTCTGCAAGTTCTTTTAATTCGGAATCCGACTTGTCTTTAAGATGATTTCGTTCGTATATCTCCATGCAGAATTTGTACATTTCGTTATAAAGGATTCGCATAAGAAGTGAAAAAATATTTATAGTAAGCCCGGCATTTTCAGCCCCGCTCTTGTTTAACGCTCCCATGTAATCAACCGTAATTCTTTTTACATATTGGTCAATCTGAACCTGCACCACTCTTTTTGCCTGTAAATGCAGGTCGTTTACACCTTCTGCCTGCTCTTCCTTAATCTTGTACTTAAAATCTGCGTAATCAGTTACGACTTTTACAATTTCCGACTGCGTTTTCTTGCTCGAAAAAGAAACGCTCTTGTCGCCAACTTTCACGGATAACTCTTTGATTGTCTTTACGATTATCAGAATTGCGCACAATACAAAGATTCCTATGATAATGAGATTAAGCGGCGTACTTTTAGATATGAATTCCAACATTGCCCTAAGTCCTTTTCCCGTAGAAATAAAAAAGCCGCCGAAAGACAATGGTGTGTCATTTCAGCGGCTTTTGTTGCTACAAAATACCTTTTATAGTAAATTATACGATATATAGGACTAAAAATCAATCAGTTTCTTACAGTTCAAGCCCAGATAAAAGAGGTAGTTTCTTAACAGTCCTTCGGCTGTATTTAACCCTTCCGTACTTTACATCTCCAAGTATGCTGTTTTTATGACTGTGTTTAGGCTCATCATAAAGCAAGGCATAATTAAATACGAATAATTTAGCGTAATATTTATCCATATTGTGAATAATATGATAACTATCAAACTGCATTAAATGGCTTCTAAAAGACTGATATGATGTGTAAACATCTAAAAGTGACATCGTTCCTTCTTCTACCATTTTAAGGAACTTTTTTAATTTTCTTCTCATTCTTAAAGCTCCGTCACGAGCTGGCTTACAGATAATCTTTCCAGATTCAAGTAATATGTATTTTCCCTTCAAGAACCAGAAACCTTCATCAAGTGGCACAATTCGCGTTTTCTTCGGATTAAGCTTAATTCCCAATTCATCACAGATTCTCTTTATCTCTGAAAGACAATATTCAAGATAGTTTTTATCACTGTGAATCAAATATGTATCGTCCATATAACGCCCATAATATTTAATTCTCAATACTTCCTTGCAATAATGGTCTAATTTGTTCGGATATGAGATAGCCGAAATCTGCGAAACTTGACTTCCAAGCCCCAAAGAAATACCGTCACCAAATACAGTAATAAAACTCTTGTAAAGATTGAAAATCCGCTCGTCAGTCAGATTGTTTTTCTGCATTTCAAAGAGCTTTTCATGCAGAATATTATCAAAATATTTTGAAAAATCAATTACAAGTGCGTAACCTTTATTTGAATGAGTTTCCCTGTAAAATCGTGATAAATGACAGCGTAAACGGTTCATTGCAAAACTTATTCCTTTCCCCTTTACGCTTGCACCGTTATCATAAATAAGAGAGCGAGTAATTATAGGTACAAGCACTTCATCACACAAACATTTCTGTACTATCCTTTCTGAAATGTGTATACTCCTAATATGTCTAACTTTTCCACGCTCATGTATATTAAATTCCACAAAACCACGCTGAACGCTTTCACCATTTAGAAGTTTTTCTTTTGTATCAATGATATTTTTCAAGACATCATTTTCATATCTTTGTACACTTTCCTTCCAACTTACACCGCGTCTTGACATTTTAAAAGCATGATAAAGATTATCAACATCAGCAATCAAGTTAAAATCATTATATTTTTTTAGAAAAGTGTCATTCTTTTTCTGTCGCTTTGCAATCCTTCTTAACCTTCTGCCAGCTTTTCTTTCTTCACTTGTCATATAACGCCATAAAACCAAAAAAAATGTACCTGCACAGCTTCCATGTATATTTTTATACATGGTGTGTAGTTTTAGCAATAAGCTGCTTAGAGTTACCGGGCATGAAACAGAGGATAACTACACAACCTCTGCCATGCAAGAAGCGTCCGCCCGAACTCGTCAGGTACTCGTTTACCGCTCTCTGGCGGAAGGTAACAATCTCCTTTCTAAGAAGGTGGTTCGGCTGAAAAGCCTACACTTTTGACCACCGTAAGAAATCGGGCGCAACGCCGCCATCACTATTACTTGCATTGTTGTTGTTGCTATTACCATTGTTGTTGACATTGCAAAAGTTGGAAGCGTTCGACGCATAAGGCGTATCAGATTGTTGCCCTTACATACGCTTAAAATTATCACTTTTTGTGTTTTTTGTCATTATCCTTTTCCCAATGTCATTTGTTGTTTTTCTCCATCCTTTCAAAAGGGCTATTTCTTTATCAATAATTTCTGCATAAGGCTCTATTTTTGAAGTTTGCAATGGCATAATATCTGCACAATAGATAAGTTCCTGCAAAAGCTGCTCACAATTAGCAATCGCCTTATCCTGCAAACCACGCCTTATATCAACTTCCATTAGGTTTATTGGATAAATTGAATTCGCAGCTGTTATATTTAACATTAAATTTGTCAGAATAGTTAGAATACTTTTTCTTGTATGTTCTATAAACCATTTCGGATATTCAGCATACAGAGTTTTCTCTAGTTCATCATCTCCTTTTACTTTATAAACCCTATCACGAATTCCAAAATCACGAAGAAGCCAATTCGTAAGGTCTATCCTTAGTTTTCTAGCATTATTATAAAATTCAAGTCTGGATAAACTTCTTTTATTCTTAACTACTGACAATTTCACGCCTCCTTAAAATTTTAGTTTATTGAAAAACATAACTAAATCAAGAGGGCGGCATTACGCCGCCCAGATTTCAAGATTAAAGGTTCTGTACCTTAGCAGGTACAGAAAGCGGGCGCAACGCCGCCACCACTATTACTTGCAGCGTAGTAGTTGCTAATACCATTGGCGTAGACAACGCAAAAGTAGGAAGCGTTCGACGCATAAGGCGTACCGAGCCACCACCACCATCTTGCCCCTTGATACTTTTTGATACGATAGTAAGAAGAATTCCTAAAGATAGGAAACTGAACATTCGTATTCCAGCCAATCTGGTCATCACCGTATGTATCAACTCCGAAAACCTCAACTGTGGTCGGTAAGAATACTGTAAAACTGTTCCATGAAGTAGAGCCTTTTACAGAAGTTGCTCGTCTTACGGTATAAAGATAAGTACCACCAAGAGCAGAAGCAAGCCCAGCCGCAAAAACACCGTCAAGGAAAGTTTTTAAGGCAGAAGCAGGGAATCCACCTGTATTGGTATCAGATTTATTCATCTGTCTTTTTAAGACTACATTACGGAAAGTCCAAAGAATATGATTCTTAGTGTTTTCTGTATCACCAACACCGATATACTGATTGAATCCAGAAATAACGATACGCTGACCACTATAGCTTGTTCCGTCTACAGTGAATGACGGCAAATCAAGATAGTCACCAATCAGAAGCCCCGAAAAGTCCGGCTTTCCTGTTCCGTTACATCTTTCGTGAAGAATCTCCATAGCCTCGGCTACAGTTTCTACACCAAGAACGGTTAAAAGGTTTCTTCCTTCGCAACTGTCATAATGTGCTGTAAGCTGCTTTTCATAAGCCTTTCTTGCAGCTTCTTCTGCCTTAACGGTAGCCTTTACGGCAATATCATCATCTTCTTCCGGCTCTGCCATTTTTGCGCGTCCGTTCTTGTCACGCATAACGAATTTGTGAGCCTGTTTGTCAGAAGTGAAGTTTGCTTCTGTAAAATCAAGTTCATCAGTGCCGATTGTGTAAGTGTTGCCCGGCAAAAAGAAAACCTTCCCCTTATTCACTGTTCCTGTTGCTGCAAAAACAAGTTTGTGGTCAAAGGCTGTAGTAGATTCTTCGTAGTTGTCCGCTCTGTTCCAGCTTCCTGTCTGAACTTCCCACAGACCATTTTCTTTTTTGTCCGTCTGGTCTTTCAAGAAAACAATCTGACCTGCTGTTACGGAAACGCCGTCAATAGTTGTTTCCCCACCTTCGGTTACATCAACATTTTCTGTTGAAACTGCCGCCGGAACATCTTCAAGATATTCATAGCGTGAGAAAATATTGTTTGTGTAGGCATACACTCCATTGCAGAAAGTCACGATAGCCTTAATAAGCTCTTTTGTGCTTTCTACAGATTCATGAGCAACCTTATTCAATGTCATGCTCTCGCCAACAGGCAAAAGGCTTGCATTGATTGAACCAGATTCAGTGCCGAATTTCAGCATTGCCGCAACAATAGAATTATCCTTGTGTGTGCCATCCTCATTGTGCTGTGTGAGATAGCTCTGAATGAGTGAAGCAAGGTAAATCGGCGCAAAAGTAGAATCTTTATCCGCCGTCCAATTCACATTTTCACCGCCCGCAACTCTTGAAGAAATATTCTCAATCAAGTCAGATGTAATGTTAAGAGTGCCAGCCGGAACAGAAATTTCAGCAATTTTTACGCAACCTTCATCAACTGCAGGCGCAATTTCAGAACCGTTTGAACCTTTCTTTACAGAAATAGTCAGCACAACTTTTTTCTTTGTGTTGATGTGTTCAAAAGTTTTAACTTTTGTGTCCGGGTCGATAAATGCGCGGCTCTGCTCGTCAAAGCCGACTTCTGAAATAGCAACCTGCACAATGTCCTTGCGATCAAGTGTGTCGTCAGCAGCTTCAACAGAAACAGGCTTAGTCATTTCTGTTTCAATTCCTACTTCCTTGTTTGCGTCACAATACGCAAGCAAGCCGTCAACCTGTACATTCATTCCGCCGTTTGTATATGGTGCTACAGAACCGCCAAGAATGAAGTTATGCCCGCTCCCAGATACAATAGTTTTCAGTACAAGCGCAATATTCTTGTACTGCTGGTCGTGAGCATACTGAAAGTCTGTCGCTTTCACGATTTCGTTTTCAAGCGTTACCGCTCCTGCCAAATTAGACATATAAAATGCCTCCTCGATATTTTATTCTTCCGCACTTTCACGAGTGACTAGCTCAATGAATGGCGTTGTTCCCCCAGCAGCCATAATCTCAAGCAATTCTTCGTAAACTGCCTGCGATTTAGTGCCTGTAGCTCCATACACAAATGCGTTGTCGTAATAAGACATTGAATCGTAATCAATCGTGATTACATCGCCGTCCGTATTGCCCGCCATGCACCATGTATCAAGCTCTATATACGCCCTGCCGTCGAGGTTTGCAGTCGATATAAAGTCCTCTTCCCCACCTGTTAAAAGTGGCGAAACATCAGCTATTGCAGCAGCAGAATCAAAGTCATAAAAGCTCTGGTCTGCACTGTCTATTTCTCTTACATCTTGCGTACCTTCTGCGAAGAATCCCGCAAAGTCCAAAACAGGAGCTTTAATCGGGTCAGCTTCGCCCGGCGCAAGAACAAGCGTTGAATCACTGTGAACGCCTTTGAACTGAACGATTACAGAGAATGTAATGCTTCCGTCCATTGCAAAAAGCCTTGTATAATCAAGGTATGTTTCAATGTCTACATATTCAAAAGTGATTGTCACCGCACTGACATCAGAATCAGTAATAAAGAACAGGCTTTTTGCATCCCATTCATTGCAAGAAAAAGTTGCGACACATTTATTCTGTTGCCATGCTCCGAAATCACCCGCTTTCGTACAGTAATAGCGACCGTTATTATCCCTTACAGATACATTTATCTTTCCCTGCACAAAGAAGTGAAGAAAATATGTAGTGTCCTGTGAAACGGAAACAACCTGCGAACATGAACCAACAGACGAAAAAGCCATACCCAAAGCACCGCTGAAATTCGCCTGCTGTGAATATGCAGCCCCACCTTCAAGCGTCCATGCAGACATCTTTTCAAAATCCGGGTCAGCAAGAATATTAAGGCTGGGATTATCCGTGCTGTTGCGAATCCATACCGATTTTGTATCAAAGTAGGTCTGCAAGATATGAAGGATATTCCACTTGTCGCCCCAAATATCATCACCGTTTCTGTGCAAAAGCAAGCCGATTCTGTTCTTGAAAGATTCGTCACTTTCTTCATACATTCTTTTAAGAACGCTGAACAAAGCGGCACATTTTTCAAAGCGTTCACCGCTCATGTTGTAAAAATCCGTGTCGTTGCACCATTCAGAGCGGCAAGTTTCAACACCAGAAATCAGCTTTTCCATTGTGCCGTTTCCGTTATCCGCAAGAAGGGCTTTGAATATGCTTCCTTTTCTGTTTATGAGAGTAGAAAAAGGACTTTTTATAAAATCGCCAAGTTTCATTTTTAACTCTCCACAACTGTAATTTCTGCGTTTCCAAACCGTGCAATCTGCTCACTATTTACGGTAAAGTTTTCAGTCGGTGATTTAATTGTAACATCAGACACATAAGACAATGCCCGGATTTTTGCGACAATCGTTGAAAGAATAACCGTACCGCCAATACGGAGCGAATTTACATAAGATTGAACAATCTTTTTAACCTCTGCCTGTGTTTCTGCCGTATCAACATCACCTGTAGAAACTTCAATCTCAAAATCAACAGGTACGGCGGTTGGAGCAAGATAGCGGGCGTTTACTCCCGGTGCAAGGTGTCCGTTCTGCGTTTCTGTTCCTTCAACGGCTTTCTTCACTTCCTGCAAAAGTTCATCACTTGCCGTTCCAGAGCCATCGTCAACATAAACCGAAACATGATAAACATTCTTCAATGGCGGCTTGTGATTCTTTACTGATACCGAGCGCACAGAATTCACGCTTAAAGCTGCGTCCTCAATGCCGAAAAGATTTGTGCCAGAAAGTCCGGCAAGTTTCTTTGTAAACCGCTCTTCTACTTCCGCGTCTGTTTCCTCGTTTGTTCCGCCTGTGATTGCGTTTTTGTTTGTTACGGCTGAAATATCGCTAGGTACAGATGAATCAATACTTGTAATTGCCCCAGCTTCCAAGTTATAGTCACTTCCGGCTTCTTCTGCCTTTATCGTGATTTCGTCAGAATCAACCGCGCCAGCTTCAATCGCTCCGGCTTCCGTTGTTACAAAATTAAAACCATTCCCCGAAACCTTCACGCCCGAAGGAATAACCGTTCTTGCGTCCAATGCACTAGCCCGGCTGAATGTTACTTTTCCGCTTGCATAAGTTCCGCTTTTCTTCTCAAACTTGAATACGGAATAAATCAGCATAATCAAGCCTTGATTGAACCCGGAACGAATGGCAATATACACTCTTTCCACAATGCGGCAAAAAGTGTCTAAAATCGTGTGAATGATAGAACCTTCGTTAAAGTCGGTTATTTTGTTCTGCCTTGCAATCATATTTGCGCAGGCTTCTTCCATAAGTTCATCGTATCTTTTGATGTCTGCCATATTTACACCTCTTCATTCATTTTTTGTTTATTTCCGTTTATATCCGTGTAATCCACGGCAATATAAATCTTGTCATTGTCGCTGCTTGCCGAAATCTCGTTGATTTCCATTACGCGAGGGTCAGCTAAAACAGTCTGCTCAACCGTACTCAAAAGGTAATTCTTTACGGCTTCTTCTCCGATTTGTGCCTTGATACCGTAAGCGTTGTACCTTATGCGTTTTTCCGAAGCTGTTGTAAGGCGCATTGCGATAGCTTGATTAAGGTTTTCAACGCTGCTTGTTGTGGCAAAATCTCCGTTCTGAACGGCAAAATCGCCCTCATCATCAAGCGCAATGTCACGACCGTAATTGTCAGTATCTCCCGGAATGGCATAGATACGATTGTTTGCATTTGATTCGTCCGGCAAAAGAATAGGAATCTTTATAATCGTTCCCGCTTCTATTTCATGCTCATTCTGGATATTGTTGTAGTAAGCAATAAGGCTTGCATAATCCGCGTTTCCGAAAAACTTTTCGGCGAGTTTATCTAGCGTCATTGTTGAACTCATGCGGATTTTCCGGGAATCGTACACATAAGCAATAGCGTCATTTCCTTCTGTATCAACATAAACAACAGGCTCGTACATCGTCTGTTTCTGTTTTACAGCGGCAACAATTTTACATACGCAAGAATTCAACTCTGCTTCCGCGTCAATCAGAGAATCTTTCTTATCATCATCAGTTTCTAACATCATAATCAGCTCCATTTTGCGTAAAGCGTTATATCAGATGTAACAGAACTACTAAAATCATAGCCCTGTGTCAGCTCTTCATCAGAGAACCAGCCTTCAAAAGTGCTTCCGCTCTTAGTTGGATTGTCCGGCTGTGTTACTGTGTTTCCGTATTCAATGGTCTGTGGGTCAACTTCCGAACCGCCGTTAGATTCAAAAGTAACCGTGAATGTTTCCGGCTGCCACTTTGCCCATACGGTCATGTCATGCACAATCGCCGTATCAAAACTGAATTCTTTTGTCAGCTCTTCATCAGAGAACCAGCCTTCAAAAGTGTTTCCTGTCTTTGCAGGTACAACTCTTGTTGCTTTCTTGCCGTTCTCAATCGTCTGTGTCGGGATTGTGTTCCCGCCGTTAGAATCGAAAGCAAAACTATAAGAGCTTCCGAACCAGCGAGCGTATAAGGTCAAATCAGATGTAACAGGCGTTGAGAAGCTGAATTCTTCTTCAAGGTATTTATCCTTGCACCACATAAAGAATGAATAATTTGTTTTTGTTGGCATAATCGGGAATACAACAAGTTTTCCATGCTCTACGCTCTGACTTTGTACGCTGCTTCCGCCGTTACTGTTAAAGGCTACTGTGTACTGATTTAAAACCCACCTTGCATAAAGTGTGGTATCTGCCGTAATCGGTGTTGTAAAGTCGAATTCGTTTGTTGCGCCCGAATCTGTACACCAGAAAGCAAAAGTATAACCTTCTCTTGTCGGCTGTTCCGGGATTGTTGCAGTTCCGCCAATAATGACGGTCTGTTTTGTTACGCTACTTCCGCCCTTAGAATCAAAAACAACATCGTTGTATGCTCTCGTCCATTTTGCGTAAAGAGTGAGTGACGATGAAATGCTCTGGCTGAAATCAAATTCTGTCGTACATTCTTCATCTGTAAACCAACCGCCGAACGCATAATATTCTTTAGTCGGAATGTCCGGGCAAATAACTTTATTTCCAGGCTCTACACTCTGCGAAGGAACATCAGAGCCGCCCTTGCTGTCGAATGTGATAGTAACCGCCGTTATTCTTGCCCATGCAGCATAGATAGTCGTATCTTCATTTATCACGGTATCAAAATTAAAGGCGATAGTTGCCGCATAATTTGAACACCATTGAGTAAAGTTATATCCTGCTCTTGTCGGGTTAGTTTCTGGCTTTGTAGCTTTTCCGCCAATATCAACCGTCTGCGAATCAACAGCAGAACCACCGCGAGGATTGAAAGTAACAACGGCTTTTTTCTGTACCCATTTTGCAAAAAGAATAATATCAGCCTTAATCGGTGTGTCTTTGAAATTGAATTCTGTGTCCGGGCTTGAAAGCTGATACCAATAAGCGAATTCGTAATTCGTTCTTGTCGGGACAGTTTCCGGCTTTGTTGCAGATTGAGAATAAGAAACCGATTCTGTTATCTGTTCTTTCTCTTCTTCATCTACAATGAAATGTCCGCCGTTTGCGTCAAAAGTTACAATAAACTTTTCATCTTCGCTTATGCTTCCACTTTTTGATGTATCATCAGAAAGCCCCATTGCGTCATTGAATTCTGTTAATTTTCCACATAAGGCGGCACATGATTTTGCTGAATTATAAGCGGCATTTACGGTAGATGTACCAATTAAAGCCCTTTCAAAACCACCTATAACTTGAATTGCTTCTTGTGGATTGTCAATGTTTTCTATAAGTTTGCTAGTTTCGTCTATTTTTGCTTTAATATCAGCACAAACCCCGGTTGCCATTTCAACCGTTGCAAAGGCTGTGTTGATAGTTTCAAGAACATTTTGCGCCCCGGAAATAAAATCTGCTACACCGCCACCGAAAAGACTTGGAATTGTTTTCTTGTCCTCGTAATATCCAATCATTTCGAGTGTGTAATTGTATGTAAAAGGCTTGTCTTTTGACCTTTTGATTTTGAGTGACTTAATCTGTACCCGCCACCAGCTATTTTTAGAAGGGCTTCCGGCTGCAATCTGTAAAGCCGACATCTTAGAAAGGTCATACAGATAGACTTTCTTTCCTTCAAGGTTTTCAAGTTTTCCGCTTCTGTAGAGCAAATCGCGCAATTTGAATATTTCTTTTTCGCCTGTCAGATATTCGGGAATTGCTTTTGTTCCTCTGTAGATAAGTTTCTTTTCATTGTTTACGGTAGAGCCGGAAATGACAATTTTGAAAGTATCGTTGCCGTAATCATCGAATACAGCACCGCCGAAAGTCTTTGTTTCGGTTACTCTTTGAGAATAGTCAAAATCTTCCGCTTCTGGAGGCAAGGCAAAAGTAAACACTTCTGAACCGCTGAAATTCAAAGCAGAACTAAGGCTAAAACCTTCTTCTTGTAGCCCCATAATTTCAAGCATATAAGCCTTGTGCCATACTCCCAGATTCATTATTCTTGCCATTTTCTATTACCTCTACATCATGTTTCCGCTTCCAATACTTCCAGAAATGCTTCCTGTACCGTTTGTGGTGATAACTGCCGCCTTTAAGTATGAAGTAACGACATTTGCAGCCTGTTCAGCAAAATACTTATCTCCGCCCTCTGTCATTGCTCCCATTGCTTGAAATGTTGCGATAAGCCCGGCTTGAATTGTTGCAGAAACACCTACCATTTTTCCCTTTGCGCTTCCTGCCATTGGTGAAGAGCCGCCACTAGGCGGAATAACCGTACCTACAACAGATGTTGTTACCTGTCCGGCTGAAATCATCGCATGAATTCCGCTTGCCATTTGTGCCGCAAGGTAAGTATCACCGCCGCTTGTCATATTCGCCATAGCACGGCAAGCCGCAATCAGAATGTTTTCACAGATTGAAGATTGTACGCTTATACTTCCTGTGCCTTTTCCTGTAAAAGCACCTGCCGGAATTGCGCCTGCGTCAGTTGTTGAAACAATTCCTGTCTGTGCATAATCCGCAACGGCTTTAGAAACCTTTTTTGCAAAAACGGTATCGTCACCGTCTGTCATGGAATTAAAAGCCGCGAGTAAATCATTTTTAAGTTTTGACTGTACTAAACTCATTTGAACACCTGCCCCCACTTCGCTTTAAGTGCCTGTATCTGTGCTATAAAATCCGGGCTTGCCGTATGACTTGCCGGGCTTCCGACTGTTTTTAGACTTGCAAGATAACCGAGCAAGTCATTTATCATAGCTCCCAAAGTCGCTACAGTATTTCCAAGTTCAAGTTTTCCGCTTCCGCTGGACTTTAAGCCGACATCTTTTTGAGCCGTCAAAGTCAAAGCGTCCTGTGTTTCAAGCGTAAGAGCCTTTTTAATAGTCCGCTTAATTTCAGCATCAGTTGAAAACTCAATCGTATCTTCTGTTATGTCAAAGATTGTATTTCCGATTGTTTCAACCTTTATTTCCGGGTCGTCTTTTTCAGTCAGCGTGAGTGTCGTACCGTATGCCTTAATAGTTGTTACTCCGCCGTCCGCTTTTTCTCCGTCCTCACCTTGATTCACTTCTATGCTGATTGTTGCGTCACCTTCTTCCGGCGCATTACGGATTTTTTTAGAGCCGTTTCGGTAGTCAGTTTCAAAAGTCCAGCCCGAATTCTTCACAATCTTTCTTGTGTTTGCAGCGTTATCAAGTTCTTTCCTGTCGTCTGAATCTGTCTTAAAATCCGCATGAACAGCAGCAGAAAGAGCAAAACCACTACCAATAATCACGGTGTCCGCTAAATTTCCTTCCGGGCAAACACAAAGCACGAAAGTATCAACAGGCGGCAAATATCGCTCACCGCTCAAATACCCTTTTTCATCATCAACAGTTACCCATGACTGAACCATAACGCGAACATTGGCAATTACATAACCGCTTGCCATTCTTACACGGCAGGTACAGTTTTCTGCGTGAACTTCGGTAACAGTTCCCCAGAATCCTATCATCTTGCCTACCGATGGCGTTGGCATAGGTATTGTAGGATTTGCTACAGAAGAGGAATTACGATTTAGAACAATGTTTATCTCTTTTGCCATAATTCACCTACATTAGTTTTATGCCATTCAAATCAAACAGGGCTTTTGTTTCCAACAGTTTTTTAAATATGCTGTATCGCTTCGTTATGTTTTTTAATGGAGCAAATTTCTTTGTTGAGTAATCACCGCCGCGCGATACAGTCAACTTTGTTTCCGGGTTTCCGCCAAAACTCCAAGAGTGTTCTGTTTCGTTTACATAGAATTCACCGCCCAAGAAACTTACAATTTCGCCACACATCGGCATTTGCTCTCTTACAATGGTTGAAAGCGTAATTGTTCCCTTAAACATTTCGTCAAGGTGTCCGTACCAAAGTTCCAAACGCTTGTTGAAATCTGTTAATTTTTCTCCACCGTCTTTATAGTCTTTTTCATTCTTTCCATATCCATTAAAAGAAATTGTTAAAGGGCTGTAACCGTATATATCTGCTTTTGTTGCATACAGGCTAACTTCATTTGCTCCATAACCATCTGTTTGTGCCGCAAGGCGAAGAGCTTTGTCTATGTCTATCGGAGAACCTACAATATGCGAAAAAAAAGCTGTATAGACTTCATCATCAGAAATTTCTAAATCAAAACTTTTAATGATTGCAGGGTCTAACTCTGTCATGTCCTTTTCAAGATTATCCCATGTTGAAAAGTAACCATCGGCTGAACAATCAAACGGAACTTCCCGAATTTTTAATTTTGTTTCACCTTTTTCATTGATATATGCGTATTTTTCATAGACAGGATAAGGAATAATATTTCCTACAATATCCCAAAAATTGATTGTACTTTGTCCGTTAAATACACTTGCCAATGGATATTTTATTTTTAAGCCTTTTTCGACATCTAAAAAATCACTTCCCAAATATTCGGAAATGTATTTTTCTAAACCAAAATTACTTAATTTAAAGGCTTTCTTTGCCAATTCTACAGTTTTTTCCCATATTTTTTTTATGACAGTTGATACTAAAAGAGGATTTTCTTTTGCAAGTGCTGTTGTCAATTCAGTATTTATTGCCGTCTGCTCTATCATTTGATTTGTAAGCGACATTGCGTTAAGGTCAAGACTGATTTTAAACCTGCTGATAAAACTTGCAACCGATTTACCTGTAACACTGATTCTTAAACCGCTTCCAGCCTGTGCAACAAACTTTTTGCGATTGATAACGCCTACAAAATCGGGTATTTTTGCTTCTTTATCACGCTCGTAAATATACACAATCTGCAAAGGCTTAATCATATCGAAAATTGGTATTTCTTCTATTCCGACATTTCCGGGGTATAAAGTCAAAGAAAAAGAGCCATCAGTATCACTTGTAGAAAACTTAAAAGAATAACTTTGTAATATATTTTTTTCTTTGTCAGTATCACTTGGTCTTAGTACGATTGTATTCTTGGTATCTTCTTTATTTGTTTTCGGGTCAAAACTAACAATTCTTACAATAGGCTGCGGAGCTTGTGAGATGTACTGCAAATGTTTCAAAATCTTTGCGTCAGTCAAACCTTTCAACACTTTTCACCCCACCTCGCCTAATCCTTATTTTCTATAATACATTCATTCCGTTATTCTGTCAATTTATAGTATCTATTACTGTTTTTAGTATTGACAAATAATAATTATCGGTGTAAATTCGATTTATAAACAAGAAAAGAGCGTTGAATCTCCCCTCGACATGATTGAACGCTTTTTTAAGGCGTTTACTGCCCGTGTAGTTGTCGAGGACTGCGCGGGCTTCTTTTTTTTAGGAGCAGAAATGACTACAGGTGAATTCGCCGATTTGGTACACGACATGAGAGCCGCACAAAAAGAGTATTTCAAAACACGCTCAAAAGAAGCTCTCGAAAAGTCAAAGATTCTTGAATCCAGAGTAGACAGACTGCTTGAAGAAAGAAAGAACCGCGAAGCCTCAAAGCAGCCGACCTTGTTTGATGTTGAGTGAGGTGTTTATGCTGATATTCCCACTTAAAAACCAATGGTATGAGAAAATCAAGTCCGGCGAAAAGACTATTGAGTATCGGGAAGCAAAAAGTTATTGGTCTACCCGATTGATAAACGCATACCTTGAAAACTGCACAAACGAAGAAGAATCTCTTTATCAGTATCTTACAGATGAAGAATACGATAATTGGCTTGATTTATATGAAATCTTCAATGCAGAAGCCTTGGAAGTAGGAATAAAGTGTAATATACCGTGTCTGCTGAAAGACGGATATTCCAACCGTGCATTGACTGCAACAATTACAGAAATTAGATACATGGATGGAATAAACACCGACCTGCATATAAATAAATGTGTGTATGCTCTCCACCTTGCAGATGTAAAACAGAAGATGTCTTTGCAGGAAGAAATTAAACGCATACATGATGAATACTATAACGGCGGAAAGTTTATAAAACCGAGTTTCAAATACATCGTTGTTATTGACCAGACCTTCGGACAGCATGGCGATGATTTTTATGTGTGCAATCATCTGGATAAAGCAAAAGAAAAAGCATTGGAATTACTGTCTTTAACAAAAGATCAGAAACTCAAACACACAGAAGAAAGTCATTGCATGGAAGCCGCTTCTAAAATGCACAAGTGACCAGATAACAGAATTTTGCGAAAAGCAAGGAGTGTTGTAAGTATGGAAAATAATAAGTCAAAAGGCGGTCTAACCTTTTTGGAAGTATTGCAGCTTATTTTTATTGTGCTGAAACTTTGCAAGGTCATAAAGTGGAGTTGGCTTGTAGTATTCTTGCCATCTTTAATTTCTTTGGGAATTGTTATTATTCTGCTTGTCGTGCTTTTTATTCTGACTGTAAAAAGGGAGAAAATGGAAGATGATTGATTTGAACGATTTAGCCTACAAAATGCGGAATGTCGCTTATGTTCGGAAAACGAATGGTGCAAATGTTGATACTGATACAATGGCAATGCTCAAACATTGTGCTAGTGAAGTTGTAGAAGCAACAGAAGCCTACAATACACTTGATTCTGCAATCAATGATAACTGCGAATATGAAAGAAACATAATCGAATTACAGGAACACCTTGAATCAGAGCTTGCTGATGTTATCGCCTGTATTCTGATTATCTGCGCAAACGAGCCTACAATCGACATTGAAGAAGCCCTACAAAAGTGCTTTCAGAAGAATCTTGCAAGAGCCGAGGGAAGAGGAGATAAAAAATGAAGCGTTATGCAACTTTTTCTAATGACTGTAAAGGACGAAGTTCAAGCTGCGAACTTACTTATGAATCTGATGTTGATATTAGTGAATTGCCATTTTTAACAACATTCTTACCAATAAGGATTGTTTGTTACGGAGCAACCGAAGAAGAGTGCAAACAAAATATGAAGGACAGCATTGATTGTTTAATCAATGAATTGAAAGTGCTGAAAGACTGTTTTGAAATTAAGCCAATAGAGGAAAAAACGAAGTGAGAACTGTCTTAAACAAGGAGTGAAAATTATGTTTGAAAATGAGAAATCAGAAGATTATATGGGCATGGTTTCTTGGAGCAAAGTGTGTTGTTCAATTCCACAGAATTTGTTTGGTACGGAAGTAAAGACAACCACACCAATAAGACTTCGAATTCACAGAGCCGTTGAAAATCGTGAAATTAACCATAACTGGTATTCTCCGCATAATAAAATCATCGAAGTTGAAATGTCACCTATTCAGTGGGCAGAATTTCTCACAAGCGGTAACACTAACGGCGTACCTTGCACAATTAAAGAAGTTGAGCGTAAGCATATGTCAGAACCGAAAGCGACTGAAATGATAAAAGTTTACGACAGGGAAGTTGACCAACACTTCAATGATATTAAGGAAGATTTTTCGGAAATTGCAAAACTTCTTGATGGTTTACTTAGTACAGGCAGAATGAATAAATCTAATGCCGAAAATCTAGCTACCCTTATCAACAGGGTAAAGAATAACATGAACTCTAATATGTCATACATCAAGAATTGCTTTAAAGAGGATATGGACGGCGTTGTTACAAAAGCAAAAGCCGAATTTAATGCCTATGTCGAAACTCGTATTCACGAAATCGGTATTGAAGCAATAAAAGCTGATTCCGTGAAATTTCTTGAAGATTCAGAAAAATAGTCATTGAAAGTGTGACATCTTAGAAAGTAAAAGGAGATAAAAGCTATGAATAAATACGACAGCAAAAAGGACACGAAAAAGCACATTAAGCGAGTTTCACATTACCTCAATATCTGCAAGAAAGAACTTGCAAGAAAAGCAAAGCTACATGATTTTGACAAAATCCATGATAAAACAGAAAAAGCAATGTTTGATGAATACACGCCAAAATTGAAGCATTGCACCTATGGAAGCGAGGAATACAAAAGTTTTCTTGCCGGACTAAAACCTGCTCTTGATATTCACTACAAGAATAACAGACACCACCCGGAACATTTCGCAAACGGCATAAAAGACATGACATTGCTTGACCTTCTGGAAATGCTCTGTGATTGGAAAGCAAGTTCAGAACGCCATGCAGACGGCAATATCTACAGGTCAATCGAAATCAATCAAAGCAGATTCGGCTATTCTGACGAAGTGAAAGATATTCTAAAGAATACCGTGGATTTTCTTAATTCAAATAAAAGTCAGTTGTAAAGGATTACTTAACAACTGAAAAAGCGAGGAAATATGAGCGAAATAAAACTTAAAAAGGGCGACAAGGTTGTAATGCACACTTGCCTAGAATCAAAAGGAAAGAATTTAGGTAAGGTCTGGACTTGCCGTACCGACAGTTTCAAATGTGAGGCTGGTATAGAAGTTGTATTTCTTGAAGGTTTTTCCGGCTTCTTTTACACAAAGTTTCTACAGCCTGTAAAACTTGATTCATTCGTAAAGGAAAAACTCAATAAAGCAGAAAATATAATTCGCGATTTATACTTTATAATACAAGGCAGAATTGATTATGAAAATAACATACAAATTAAAGACAGCATGGATTTAGCACAAGCCTTTCTGAATGAGGTGAAATAAATGAGTATCTTAAACGAAAAGACAGAAGAAACATCAAAGAAAATACATCTTATGGTAACAAATCTCTGTTCAAGACATTGCCCTAATTGCTGCAATAAATGTTATTCTTTAGATGATATTCCACTTGTTACGGAAGATGAATTAAAGGACTGTGAAACACTGTTCCTTACAGGTGGAGAACCTTTTGAATTCTGCAATGTGGATGCCCTGGCAAAATATTACAAAGAACATTATCCGAATATAGAAAATGTAATTGTTTATGGTAATGTCAAAGAGTTTGCAGGTTATCTTTTTCTTGTAAACGGAACTCTGAATTATGTCGATGGCGTTTCATTATCAATCAAAGATAAAGAAGATTTGGATATTTGGAACAGGTCTGTTCGTAACCTTATGCAGTATAGTGAAAAATCCAAGAATCTTATTCATAATCGCTTATATTGTTTTATAAACGGTAAAATTCTAGTTGCCGATAGATTCTCGGCAATCCAAAGAAAATGGGTAAATTACAAAGAATGGAAGCCCGCTGATGATCCCATTTTCAGAAGAGCTTTCTAAGCGAGGTATAAAATGACAACAAAAACAAAAATCATTCTTGCTAAATGTATTGCCTTTCCTGTTTATTTTATTACTATGCCGATAAGTTTTGTTGTTGGTGGAGTGAGAGGAATAGTAAAAACTTGGAAGATGTTCATTGAACTTGATGAAGAAGAATTAAAAGGAGATTGAACTATGTTAAAACGCTTTTTTAAATCACTTCGCTTTTATATCCGCTGTGTCGGATTGAAAAACACCCTGTTTGTTGAGCTTCCGGCTTTCGTACAAATGGCAAAAGAAAACAGGATGAAAGAATATCCGTTTTTAAGTGACTTAATAGACTGCATGGAAGAATCAGAGGATTACTATTTAGGTTAAGGAGGAATAGAAATATGCTTGAAGAAAAAGACAAAAAAGAGATTGACAGGCTTATTGAAGAAAAAGACCGAATCAATACCAGACTTGAAGAAATAAACAATAGCCTTGAAAAAATTAGGCTGAAAGAAATTGCAAGTATTATGAAAATGGAAAAAGGCAATTTCTACCTCTATCGTATTGAACGCATAGACGGCTTCACTAATGTCTATTTTCAATGGACTGATAAGTGTGAAGTCACTTATGACAGCAAATTCAATGCGTTTCATTTGAAAATAGATTTGGCTTATTTTGAAAACCTTATAACCCCCGAATTCTCTGTAATGACATGGAATTTAGCAATCACTCCAGATTGCGTAATGGAACATTTACATAGCATAAGCGAATCTGATTTTAAAGAAAGATTGATTGCTTTCAAGAAATTTATAACAACGAGATTTAAGCTCTAAGGACTGCTGAATGTTGTATGACTTATTACAAAACTATCTATACACTCTCAAAGATATTCAAGATATAGGCATGGAAAAAACGCCCTACGCTCTTGAAGAACAAAGAAACAAGTTGCATCATCAGATTATAGAAGAACTACCTTTAGAAAAAAACAACTTTTCAACCGTCTATTTACTTTCTAAAACAATTTTTGAAAATCTTGACATAATCAATGGCTTATATTCAAACTGTTCAGAATGGAAATTACAAACAGTGAGAGATATATCAATGATGGCAAAGGATTTATACAGGTATCTAACCAGCAGCGAATGTCTTATGTACCTAGAAGGAAAAATCGACTTCCCTGTACACATTAAAAATTTAAATATGAGAAATCAACCGAAAAGGAAACAACAATGAAAATTAGTACTGTTACAATCGGAAAACTTATTGAAGCTCATTATGAAAAAGACGAAGTAAAGTTCAAGGCGTATGCAGAATATATTGCAGATGTCTTGAAGGAACAAGAAGATGAACGCGGCGAAAGAATTATAAGAAGCCGGATAAACGGAACTTATAAGAATAATCCAAAAGCAATTATTTTAGATAATGGAGGAGAAAATGCGTAGTTTCACACCAGCAGAAGCGAAAGATGAAATTAAATTACTAAATATGATAATCCGTTTTTTGAGGAATCGCGGTTTTGCTTGGGATATGTTTCTAAGACCTCTTAGAATAATGTACTACAAACACCAGATAAAAAAGCTAGAACTGATTGCAGGAGAAAAACAAAATGACAAAAATTGACCTCGCAAAGAAATTCAAAGAAAACGGTTATGTTTGCTCTATGGATATGGATTGTAAAAAATGTAAGGAAATTACAGGTTATAACTGTCTGCAGGCTGATGTAAAATTATGGTGTGACGAAATTCTTTCTTCATCTGATTTTGAAGAATGGAAAGCAATCAATTCAGCCCAGATAGAAGAACTTGCTGATTACTTTATGGCTCACGATACAGAGAAGTATTTTACAGGCGATAAATATAAAGAAGCCTATAAAAAAATAGAATCGCTTTGCAAACTTGCCTATTATAAATAGAAGATAAAAAAAACGGTCAGCGCAAAACCGACCGTTTGATTTATTCGTTTTCTTGATTATCCGTACCCTGCATTTCAAGAATTTCTTTCCAAGTATAACCCAAATCAAGCAGATTATCCGTTGAATCCTCTGTGGCTGAATCTTCCTTGTTTATATCCCTGTACCATTCACGAATTCCCTCTTCTGTGTAGGTGTTCGCAAAGTTATATACAAGTTCCAGATAATCCTCGTCAATCGCGTTTACCTGTTGTGGCAGAACCCGAAAATAAACCGCCGCCCACAGTTTCAGAAATGTCTTTTTTGTGAGCCTTTTCTGTATTTTCTGATTCTTTATTGTCTGAAAACATTGACTGCACTTTCTGAAAAAATGTCCATGCCTCAACGAAAAGCGAATCAACGAATTCCGTATCTGGCATATCCCCCCATGAAAAGTTTTTGTTTCTCTGTTTTGCAGCTTTATACCAATCTGCACCGTCAATTACGACAATATCAAGTGTCGCAATCTCATTCAATCTGCTGTTTGCAGCCGGAGTGAAACTTTCTACAGGTACACCGCCCCTTCTGCTTGCTTCCAGCAAATCAATAGCCGTTCTGTCTTTTTCTTTCGGGAATTTCACAACAAAGTCGCCGCGTGAAGTGTGGATAGTCTTTGTTATCTGTTTTCCCAAGATGATAGCATAGAAAATATCATCTTTCTGCTGTTCTGTACTCTCTTCTTCTTTCTCTACGATTTCGTCAGAGATTTCAAATTCTTTTTCGTCTGCTTTAGCCATTTAGTTACTCCCAAAAAAAAGGTTTTAAGACAGGGCATATATTTCAACGCCCTGCCTTTTATTCGTTACAATACCTGCTCGTAGTCCGCACCGTTCTTGTAGTCCACAAGCTGAATGTCTACAGAAACCTGCACATAGTTTTTACCCTGTGTGTTTTCTGAATAGCGCGAAGGAACGCCCCATGTACCGTAACCGATAATTGAGCCGCTTTTCTTGTCTTTCAAGCAGATATAAGGGATTTTTGCGCCGTTTTCGCCGGAAATGATTTTCTTCGCATCCGGGTTGAAGTTTTTGACGCTCTTTCCGTCTGTATAATATTCGCTTGAAACATTCTTTGCCGGGATAAGTCCAGAAAGGTGAATTGTGGCATTGATACCGACAATATCAACCGATACAGGAACGATTTCACCCAATACATTGGCTTTCTGAACTTCCATGTCCTTTGTTGCGCTGTATTCAGAAGAAAGTCCGATTTTCTCTGCACCAGCCCCGGAATCGTCTTGAAAGTCAACATATACATAACAGTCTGTACCTTTTGTGATAAGGTTTCCGTTCTGCGTAATATTTGCCATTTGTTACTCCTCGCTCTTGTAGAGCAGATTGTTGCTTGTTCCGAAGATGAAGTTATTCGGAGTACGCAAGAATCTGTCATAGTCAACATAAGTTTTATCAGCGTCAAAGCGAACTCTGATGTTGAAAACATCTTCCTGTTTGTCGTTCTTTGTAATCAAGCCCGACTTGTACCACTCTTCGGCGCGAGCAATAAGGATTCCCTTAATGTCGCTCTCGTCCGGCGCGTCATTTGTGCCGATTTTGCGTGAATATGCAGCGCGGAAATCTCTATCCATGAACAGAGCCTCGCGAACACAAGAACGCTCGTTCAGAGCAAGGTTGTCACTCTGATATGTAGTCATGGCACGAATACAAACAAGGTTATCATCATCATTCTTGCCGAACGGCATAATACCGTTTGCAATCATTGTTTCGTAATCGTCCGAACCTGTGAATTCGGTTACTTTGATTACCTTATTTGTCAGCGGATTACCGCTACCCATTGAGTTTTCCATACCTGCGGCTTTACAAGCGAGCAATGCACCGCTCATGTATTCGCTTTCACCTGTCAGCGGGTTGCTTGCTTTCATGCCGTTAATGACAAGAGAGCCGTATTCTGAATTAAGTTCAGCAGCTTCCGCAATTCCCTGTTCCAGAGTTGAGCCATAAGCCATACCAACAAGGAACATTCTTTCTTTCTTCTGCGCAACTGTATTGCAAGAAGCACAGTGATTAGAAATAAGAACATGGATTTTCTTGTCTGTTGACGGTGTGGTAATAGACTGAATCTTCTCTTTTGCAAGAGCGTCAAGAGCGTCTGACCAATCGCCTACAGTAGAAGTGCCTGCTGTTGCACCGCTGAAATATACATAGCCGTCATTGTTGTCCGGCAAGATACGGCTTGCATTTTCTGCAAGTTCTGCGTTTCCGCTTCCGATGTACTGAACTTTTTCCAGAGCTTCAATCAAAGCCTGTACATTGCTGTAAAACTTTGTTGCGGTTGTAGAAAGAGCTGTTGCAGAGCAAACATCAAGCTCTTTTGTTGCAGCACCTTCTGTTAAATCAAGAAGAGTTGCAGCGTAAATGTCTGTGTCGTTGATTCTTGAAACGAGTTCAGAAACGGTTTCAATATCAGTCCAAGCGAATTCAAAAACATCAACAGCCTTGCCCTCTCCCAATGCTTCAAGTTTGATTCCTGTAGATGTGATTGTACACTTTGGAGATGTACCGTCACCGTTATAGATAATTGAGAAAGAAGGACGTTCGATGTTATCAATGCTTCCTTCGTTTCCTTTGAAAGAATACATCAGCTTCTTTCCTGTTGAGCCGCTTTTCAGCCAGAGTTTAAGCTGATTAGCAGGAACACCGTAAATACTTGACTTAACATTGATAATTGGATTATCACCGTTTTTCATTACAAGTGTTGCCTGTGTGTTGCTGTTTACGATATAACCGTAAACATGCTGCGGAACAAAGTCATTCGAGCCGTTGAACGCATGAAGAACACCGTTGAGCAATTCACCACCGAGAAGAGCATTTTTTGCGTCTGCCGGAGTAGCGAATTTAAGAAGTGTCCGCGGTTTACCCGCACTTGAAACACCCATTACTACGAGCTTGTCATTACCAAGCCCGGTAGTTGCAGCAACCGTATTTCTACGAGTATAAACGCCCGGAATAAGATGTTCTGTCTTTTTGCCCGCCGATTCAAATACTGCTGGACTTACACCCATTTTTTGCCTCCTACCTTACTTTTGTACTCAAGAGCTGGTCAACAATCGCTTTCCACTCTGTTTCTGTTTTCGATACTGCTGCGTATTCGCATTTCAGTATTGCCTCAATTCCGCTTTTCTGCGGATTCTTTTGCAGAAAACGCACAACACCCATTTTTTTCTCTTTTTTCGGAGTTGTTGTCGTGCTGGTGGCGTTATCTGCCTTAGTTGTGTTTGACATAGTTATGTGCCTCCGCTTCTATATCTTGACTTATCTTTGCCTTGTCGGTGTCGAGTACGACTTGCGCGATAAGATAATTCACCTCAAAAGTTATCATTGCCCCGGAAAGTGCAATGTCAAAATCCATGTTGTAGTTATTGCTTCGCTGACCGTGTACGCTTCCATCGTCAATAAGCGGGTCGAAAAAGTTATATCTTTCGGAAAGAATCTGCCTTAAATCCCCGGCAATAAAAAGCCGTAAGACTTCGTAAACTTCGTTTTTTACCTGCTCATTGTCAGCCCAGATTTCAACGGAAATTCTGTCTGTTCTTCGTATCTCAATCTTATTTCCGTAAACTTCGCCCTGTTTTTTTGTGACCTTTTTTAATTCTTTGATAACATCTTTTGAAGTAACCGCACATAAGCCCGGAATCTTCTTACCCGCTTTTACAATATGTCCGTTTGAATCTTTGAAATCGCTGTCGTATGTGTTGCTTGCCCAATCGTCAATATCTTCATCAGTAAAAGCAACAGGCGTTACCCATGCTTTCAATTCTTCCAGAGCGGGTGTTTTGTCGTCCGTTGCCGTTGTAACTGTTATTGAAGGGAAACTGTCTGCTACAGTCTTTGTGTTATGCAGATAAAGACTTGCAAAAGGGTGTCTGTTTGTTGCTTCGATGTGGAAATTCTGATAAAGATTATCTGCGTCTATGGCTTCCAGATAGTCATGTATAAGGGAAACTATAACTTGTTCAAGAATGATACCGCGATTAAGATAGTACCGTGCCATGTCCGCTATTCCTTTTTTTCGTGCAACAAAAAAGGCAGCACAGATAAAAACACGGAATTCCGCGCTTCTACCCCTGCTGCCTTTCATAAGGAATACAGATGTAACATACCAATTATGGCACTGTAATTTATTCTATATTAAAGCAAAAAGCCCATGTTGTCAATTTAATCAACTGCCTTGAAATCGCTCCCAATCAGCCTTTATTGCAGCCTGTACGGATTCTGTAAAATCCTTTTCAAAGGTCTTTTTTAATCCGCCGACTACATCTATAGCGTCTGTGTGCCTGTGCTGAATCCACTTATCAGCCGCCGACTTTGCGCTTATGACACGGAAAGTAAAATATGTACCGTGATTGCCGTTTTTGTATGCGCTATCTTCCATGCGCACCATTCCAGCGTCATATCCTGTCAAATTGCCATTTTTGTCGGTATGCTGCGCTTCATCTTCCGAAACTCTGCCGCCCCAATTATATTCATGTCGCAAGATGTCCTCGCCCCTTGCGTTTGGCTCTGTGTGCATTGTCGGCAAGCGTGAGGATAAAGCCCTGCTTCTTAATGCTTTTTGTATTCCAGCCGGAACGACATTTCTAAAATGACCTGTACCTGTTCCCCAAGAAAACGGAACAATCAAATAAGGCAAACCGTCTTTTTTATTCAGTCGGCTTTTCTTGCCGTTTAACCACGGACTATCAGCAGCTTTCATGTCGATTGTTTCATCTTTGCCGTGCTGATAATCAGCCATTAAAGGATGGTCGCTGAAAATCGTATATTCAAAAGCCCCGCTTCTTTCCGGGCTATGCTTTACAGAAGCCGCAAGTTTAGAATTTGGCTTCGGAATATTCTTTATTCCCGGAATCTCACCACCCATAGCCCAGCCTTTCCAAGTGTTTTCAATCGTCATTGCACAATCCCATAACTCTTGTTTAGTCAAAGGAAATGTACTGTTAAAACCCTCGTTTCCATAACGAGCCATAGCAAAAAGAGCGTCTAAACCTGCCTGTCCGTTTATCTGTATTTTAATACCTTCGGTCATTGCCTGTTCACTCCCCTTGTTTCGCTGTAACTGCTCATAAGTTGTACGATAGCTTTCTTCGGAAATCGCTGATTTTCAGAGCTTCTTAATTGTGGGATATTCTTTACAACCGTATAAGTTGGATAAACCTTATAGATGATTGAATATCCTTCGCCACTATCCGGCTTATTGTCAGAAATCCACTTAATAAAATTCGTGCCAATAAGAACATAATCAACGCCGTTTTCATATTCGCTATCTTTGCCGATTATCTTCACAATGCTTTCAATGAAAAAAGCCGGGATTGTATCATAGTCTTTTTTTGTTCGCACAATCATAGATTTCTGTGTGATTGTTCCTGCTAAAACCGTCAAAACATCATTTTCCGAAACATCGCATGAATAAGGGAATGTCACAACTGCGTCACCGTGAGCAGCTTCCATTTGTGCAATATCAACCTTATTAAGATTCTGATTCAGTACGGCAAAGGTGAACGGCTCAATATACTTGATGTTTTTTGCCGTCAAATTTCCTGTCGGGTAAACTTCCGTTTCTTCCCCGGTTTCTTCATCTTCAACAATCTTTGGCGGAATATATGCAAGGTTTAATCGGTATTGTTCAACCTCAAATTCCTCACCTTCTTCATCAGTAACACTTTCAATGCTCAAAACATCTGCAGGCGCAGTGTAATAAATACCTTCAATGTTCAGCCGTTTAGATTCAATCCCCGGAACTTTATAATAGTTTCCGCCGCAATCTTCAAGAATTGTATTTTCAATAGTCTTTGCAAGCTCACGATTCAAAACAACATTGTAGTATGAACCTCTTACAAAGTTGTTTGTATTCAAATCAATAAACTGTCCGTATTTCCGGGCGTTACTGTAAACCTTTCCGCTCTGGTCGTAAACCTTTACAAGAGAATCGTTTGTATAATCTTCTGAAACGGTAAGAATTCCGTTAAGGTCTACCGTTGCCGTTGTCTGTAAAACCTGCTCTTTCTGATTGCCGTAAATATAACCGCGTCCGCCGCACTTCTCGCAATGTGGGTCGGGCTGTTGCGTATTCTTTTCGACACAAGGACACATTGCTGCCGTCCGCCACCGTACCCACTGACCGTGACGCTTAATGAGAGCTTCATAATTTGCACGCCCTAAACTTAAAACTACAGGGCTATTTTCTCCAAGTCCTTGACCCATTTTTTACGCTCCTGTTATGCAGCCTTTGCGTTTAGTTTCTTCTCCAACGCTTCAATATCCGCAATCTCTTCAACAAAACAAGTCCTTACAACTCCGTTGAAGTCTACATTAGGATAACCGCGCTTTGAAAATCCTGTAATTTTTCCCGGCTTTCCGTTATAAGAAACCTTGCTACCGACTTTCAATCTTGCCATTGCCAATTTACGGTTATTTAGCATTTTGCAAGTTCTGTCTGTCTTTTCGTTGTACTCTTCCTGCCACTCTTTAGCATAGTCCGGCTCGTTCTTTGCCCTTCTCATGTAGTCCAGAGTTTCATAGTCAAGTTTTATATCCAAATCCCTTGTTTCTCTATCCCACTGATACCCCTTGTATTTCTCTTCCATACGCTTTGCAAGAGCCGGATTGTATTCAGAGAATTTCATAATCAATGGCTTAATCTGATATTCTTCCGCGTCTTTATCCCACTGACCGTAATAATCATTGTCAGAAGCAGGCGCGTCCAATTCGTCAATGTCAAAAAGATTCTGCGCACCCTTCATTTTTCCTTCGTTTCTATCTTCCGGGCTTTCCCAATATGTAACCATTCGCCCGGCTGCGTTCATTTTCCTTACAGGTATCAACTGCCCCCAATTTCTGCCTGCTGGCTTTGCTTTCTGTATGCTTTCAGCGGATAGTAACGATTTTTCAACGGTAGTTTCCTGTGGAATGTATGACTTATTAAGCACACATTTCACCTGCTCCGAAAGTGCATAGTTTGAGAAATCTGATTTCTGTAATGTCTGAACGCCACCGTTAAGAATGTTCTGCACCTGCTCAAAAATCATAACCTTTAATATCCTTATATAAAGATTCATCACCATAGCAAGTATGGTATTCACGAGAATTAAGCAGCTTCTTAAAACTGAAATCGCCAATTCTGATAACCTTGATGTTCCAATATCCGAGCAATGGCGGCATATAAGTCACAATGTCGCTCCAATGCGCGAACTGCCAAACAGTACCAAAAAACAATCTGCAAATCAGCTTTGTAAAGAAGAAAACCAACGGCTTAGGCGCACCCCAAGTGATTAAATCCGGCTTTCTTCCAGACTGAAAGAAGATTTCTATTCCTACCAATACAGAGCCAGCTCCGCCGTATGAATGACCGCAACAAACCACCTTATAATCCGGGAAGGTGTTCATTGCCATTAAAACCTCATTCATCATCAAGCCCTTGCAAGAATTGAAAGTAGTCTGCCAGCCTAAACAGGCAAAATACACATACCATTGTCTAACCTGCGGAATGAAGAAGAAAAGAAAGTTTACAATCCAATCAATGATAGAAGTTGAGAACTGCGAAAAGACATAGATTGCCTTATCCTCATGCTCAACTTTTACGCGCCAATCGTAATCAAAAGTATTTGTCTTGTAGTCTATATCCTTCTGGTAATTGTAGAGTTCCCACGGCTTCATGCTGATACCCCCAATTTATTAAATACTTCTGATAGGAAAGTGTCTGAACTTGTATTTATTGTTTTTGATGTATTCCTGCACTTCTTTCTGGTACACAGCAATACGCGCACCGAAATAGGCACTTGTTGCCGACTGTGTAGAACTGAACGATTCAGAAATACCGTCCATACTCAATGAACTTGAAGAGAATCCCGACATCAAGCCGTCACCGATGATGTTTAGAAGTGAAATAGCACAAGTCTTGCCGATAATCTGTCTTAAATCATCTGGAATATCGTCACTTGTTTCAAATCCGGCTTCGTAATCAACGGCATAGAAATAGTAATTTCTTAAAGTCTGCTCTCCGTATGGATAAAGCACCTTTGAAACATTATTGAAAGTGTCGCTTCTGCGCCACGGTCTTTGCATAAAGTTAATAACGCCCTTGTCTTTTTCAAGATATGAAGTAGGCAACAAATCCATAGGATTTTCAGCGGCGTTGAGTAATTCGCATTTTGTAACCTTAATAATAGGTCTTTGCCGTGTTGTAATTCGTCCACGGCTTACAATTTCTTCCTGTCTGAATTTATAAGGCGGCTCTTCCAAATCATAATCGCCTTTTCTTGTTCTTGTTGTCCTTACAAGTCCTCTCTTATCCGGGTTACATCGGATAACTTTTCTTCTGATACAGATATTCAATTCACGCTCCAATTCTGTTATTGCAGCGTCAATAAAATACTGTGTCTGCTCGTCCTTAAATTGCTGTCCGTTTGTAGCCTTAAAATCAGTTCCCCAAAGATAGGTATATCTAATATCATCGGGAGTTACAGGAACACCCCAAGAACCTTCCGGCGCATTGTAATTGTTGAATGTGTAACCGATACAATCTACATTCTCGCCGAATTTCACCCATTTTGAGTATTCGTACATATCGCCTGTAGGAACTTCTACAGATGAATCCACAAAACGATATTCGTATAAACCATCTTCAAGATTAGAAGAATCAATGAAATCACCTGCTGAAATAGGAAGAACAACAGGTGATTCAGTATTTAAAATCCAACCGTCAGAAGTCCAAGTATACCAAGCGTTTTCCTTATAGAATGACCTTTCAAGTCTGAAAGATTCAGCGTTGCTGTTTGCCAGCGTGAGGATAATTCTTGTACTTGTCGCTTCTGCGGTTATCATTTATTTATTGCCTTTTGCGGCTTTCTTGCTTTCGCTCTTTTCAGCGTCAGCGTTTGCTTCTGCTGCGTTTGCGTCTGCCTTGCCGCCGTCCGATTTCTCGGTGTCTGTTGTTGTTTCTGATGAAGAATCAGAACCGTCTTTGCTTTCGCTCTTTTCAGCGTCAGCGTTTGCTTCTGCTGCACCGTCGAGGTTGAAGCCCGGAATTGTCAAGAAATACTTTGCTTCAAGAGCTGTTACTTCTGCTTTTCCGTCAGCGTCAAAAACTACGGGATTTGCGCCAATACCAATGATTGTTTTCCCCGCGCGTTTTTCTGATACAACAGTAACCTTGTCTGTATCTGCCATAGCTGACAAATCAGACAAGATTTTTTTTGTATCAACGGCGGTAGAAGCAGCATTAGCCAGCGTTTTAACTGTTCTACCTTTAGCCATTAGTACAAGCCTCCTCTGTAACCAACATTCTTGATTTCAGCACAGAATTCCGGCGCACCAATTTTAAGCGCACCGAAGAGTGCAACTGCAAAGCGTTTTGCGAGAGAATCGTTTGTAGGAAGCGGGAATGTTGAAAGACCCATGAGCTGAGTAAAGGCGATGTTTGCCTTTGCGTCACGAGTAATTTCAGAAAGAAGGACGATAGAAGCTGTACCCGGAAGTTCTGAGTTTACATCTTCGTATGTTGTGTTTCCTTCAACTGCTGCACCGATTGAACACATTTCCATAAGTTCAGAACCGTCAGCTTTAGAGCGAGTGATGATAAATCCTGTAGCTCTTGCGCCGTTTGAATCCGGGGTAATAGTGATTGTAACACTCTTACCTGCTGCAACTGTAACGGCTGCTGCGGCTGCTTTTGCGGCTGAAATACCGTAAGAGTTTACGGCATGAACTGCATAGATGTAATCACCTGCATCATTTGTGCCGAACTGTGATTCTGCACGAGTAGGAGAAGTGTTTACAGTAAGTGTTACTGTAGAAGGAGCGTTAGGGCGTTTTGTTGAATCACCCTTAGCAACAACTTTACCCTTTACATGGAACATCTTATCTGTACCAGCGTCTTTGCCCTGTATACGGATAGAAGAACCGCAAGAAACGACAATATCCGGGAGGCGTTTAAGACCTGTGTGTTCGTCCTCTGTTGTGTAGCGGAGTTTGTCATTGAACAGTCTGCGGAACTGACGAGCAAGAACAGGAGGGAACAACGCTTTTTTCAAATCGCCGCCCTTTTCATATACGGTATCAGCGATTTCATCAAACAAATCTTCTCCTGTCACAACATCATCGCCAGAAGCTACTTCTTCGCCGATTTCGTAACCGCGAAGGTCTGCAACTGTAGAGCGGAGGCGAGCTTCTTTTGTTGTATCGAAAGCCGAATCTTCGATAATTTTCTGGAAACCGTCAAACTGTTTAGGAACAACTGCACTGTTTCCGTGGAAGAAAGCACGCTCGGCAGATTTTACGATACGCATTGTACAAGCGACTTTTTCTGCGTTGTACAAATCTTCCATGCTTTCAACGAGTTCAGCCTGTTTTGTAATGCGTCCGATAGTACCGATGTACTTCTGTTCGAGGATTTTACGCTCGATGTCCTGGTCACCTTCGCGAATTTCCTCACCTTCGCCGATGAAGTTGAATTCATCATCGCCAACGCCTGTGCGTCTGTTGTACTGATGTACAGTAGACTTTGACGGCTGACGGTAGATTGAATTGAATACCTTACAATCTTCCTGCAAAACATCAAGCACATTTACAAGTGTTGATTCCAAATCTTCCGGCTGCAATGCGCGTCCGTCTGTAAACTGTGACGCATCAGTACCATATCCGGCGGAAAGAGCTTTTTCAAGTGTCGCCTGACTTTCATTGTCAAACAGACCTTCGACATTTACACCTTCGTCAAAAATCATTCGTATTCTCCCTGTTTAGGCTTTGTACTTGCGTACATAGCCCGAAATTTCGTTGAAATCTTCACGGCTGATTTTTCCGCCATGAACCGCCTTGTTGAAAGCAGAAGAAAGATGTTCAGACTTTTCAAGGGTCAAACCTGTGTTTGCCCTGTCCTTAAAAGCTGCATTGAGTGCGCTTTTTACAATCTGATAATCTTCTGTGGTAGGGCGCAAAGAACCGCCGTTTCCGCCTGCAGAAGCACCATTTCCAACTTCTGACTTCTGGATAGAAGTAGCTGTCTTTGTAGGAAGTGGAGTACTTGCAATCTGCGCAACACTTCCGGCAACTTCAAGAATAGACTTTGAAACATCTTCCTGCTGTGCTTCATAGTTATCCATACGCTTTGTGAGAGCTGCAACTGCATCATTGCTCTTCTTTACTTCTGAAAGAATTGCTGCGAGTGCTTCTGTTGCGTCTACACAACCGTCTGGCAATGATTTAGTGATGTTGTTAGGCTCTGCACCACCCTCACCGTTACCATTACCACCTTCACCGCCATTGTCTGAACCTGCGCCACCGTTATTCTCTGGTGGTACATTTTCACCCGGCTTCTTGTTCTTCTCCTCGCCATCGTCTGCATTGCTAGGAGAGCCACCCGCAAGCGATTTAAGGAGATTCTTTGTCTGTTCCAAAACAGATTTAGCCATAATTACATGACCCCCTTGTGATATTATTTCGCGGACAGAAGCCCGCGCTTTTTCCTCTGAATATCCTCTTTCAGCCAAGAAAGAAGTCATTTTCTGTGGTGTTTTGATTTCGCCTGTAGCGATTGCCGCCATAAGCTCATTGATTGCGTCAATGTCGTTTTCTTCTGTTTTTGAAATCTCATTAGGCAAGATGTTTTCCGGCGTATTGTTTGCTACTCCACCTTCTAAATCTTCTTTCTGCAAACATCTTCCGCCTGTCATTGTCGCCGCGTCTGTTCCGTAACCTGCTGAAAGTGCTTTACAGAAATCGACATTAGACATCGATTTAGCAAAAGCAGCACTACCTACCGTGTAATTTACAGGCGAACAAGTAAGGGCTAAGTCATTCCACATAAAAGCCGTTACAGTTTCCGTGCCGTCCTTATTCTTGCGTACAATAGGCTTGATACCACCTACACTTGCCTTTACACGGCTTGAATGAGCTTTGAGAAGGTCAATAAAAGGTTTTGCAGCTTCTACATAGCTATAGAGTTTGCCTTTGACGAATGTTCTTGTTCCTTCTGTTCTTACTGAAATAGGCTCGCCGATAATCTTTGTTTTATCGCTGATTATATTGCCGCTTGCGTCATATCTTTTGTGCTGGTGGTCGTCTGAAATTACGCCGTTTGAAAGGAAATATTCTTTACTGTCTGTGAGTGCTTTCTGCTGGATAATCTGATTCTGCAAGTCAAGATTTTCATTAGAGGCTTCGGTTTCAAAGATGTAGTTTCCGTCCTCGTCCTCTTCGCCGAAAGACTTAATGATAATGGGAACATAAACATTGGAGAGAGATTTTTCAATGTCGTTTTCAGTGTAAAAGTCCACTTTTGCCCTGCTCCTAGTGCTTCTGACCGCAAGGCAATAAAAAAAGCAGCCAAAAACACTAATACCTTTTTTAGTGTTCCGACTGCCTTTTCTAAGGAATATCGAATCAGTTAATTACATCAAGAATTATGATTATTTTATCAGCAAAATAATACGCTGTCAAGAATTGAATACTTTTTATAGTATTAAAACAGTATTCCTATATATTTTTGCAATTCATCATACATTTTATAACCTTCAAGCCCCGAAAGATTGTCTGCAATGGAATGATAATACCACCCTATATCTTCTTTGCTTGCATTAAAACGCTTCCAGAGTTCAGCCCCGCAAGTTTTCAAGTCAGCGTACATACTGCGAATATTTGAGAGTTTATCAGCACAACAAACAAGTTTTGTTTCAAGTGAATCTGTTTTAAGACAATCAATAGTGTGCTGTTTTCGTTCTTCCCAAGTCTTTGATTTATCCTCGCTTTCAGTCTGGACTATCGCAAGAATATCTTTTCCGAATTCCTTTTCAATTTCCTGTGGTGTGGTGTCAGTATCTTCAAGCGTATCATGCAGAATTCCGGCAACAATTACATTCTCACTACAGCCGTTTTCCGTAAGAATCTGCATTACTTCCATAGGGTGAACAATATAAGGTATGTTTGTACCTTTTCGCTTCTGCCCTTCGTGTTTGAGTGTCGCGTAAATAATCGCCTTCTGAATTGCCATGCTCGTTTTATTACCCCTTAATCTTCGCAATCTTCCTGCTCAACCAACAATAAGTCGCACTCGTCAAACCACTCTTTAGCGTCGCCAAAGTCCACAAGATAACGACCGTCTTTTACTTCAACCACAAGTCCAACCTTGCCGGTCTGAATAACCCTTACATCATCGTACTTTGTCATAGTTCACTCCTTGTCGGGCGTTTCTGATTCTGATGCTTGATTGAAGCAAAGATAATAGCGTTATGAATCTTCATAAAAGCCCCCTAGATAATAAAAGCCGTACATTATCTGCACGGCTTGAAAAATCTCGTTTATGAAAGTTTTACCCCAGCTTCTTTAGCGCGGTTTTTAATTCGCTCTAATTGGTCTGTATGCTGCTTAGAAGGTTTTTTGTTTGGGTCGTCAGCATAGTCGCCAGAAGCCCACCATTTGGGATTATGGAAGTTCTTTTCCATGAATTCTTTTGCGTTTTTCTTTTCCATAGCCTCTACCTCCACTTATAATATACTACACTATCGGCATTATTGCAACAATTTGTAGTAAATTTTGGTGTTAATAATCTCCTTTCTGACAAATCAATGTTGCCATTCCGTTTGTCTGATTGAAGTTATCCCGGAAAGAATACCTGTCTACCAAGCCTTTTACAGCTTCAAAAGCGTCCTCGTTTTGTGTCATATCGGTCATAATACCGAGCGGAACAAAACGCCCAGAATAATCGTTTTTGCGTGTTTTGAATCTGCTGCAGGCTCTTTTCATTGATTCCTGCATTGGCGTAAACATATAATCACAGCTTGTGAAATACCCGGCTTTCTTGAAATCCTGTATCTGTTTTACGGATTTCTTAGGGCTGTTCATAGTGCCGTCAATAATGACATTCAGCCCCATTTTCATAGCCATATCAATGAGCTTTTTGTTTAAGTCAGATGATTCTTCGTGAACTGTTCCAGCGTTCCAACCTTCGTATTCTGGAAGAGGCGGACACAATTCTTTACCGTTCTTGTCATATACTCCGCTCTTGATTGCGTCTGCGTCCAAAACAATAAACTCTTCGGGATTGTATAATCCGCCCTCGTCTGTGTTTGTGAACCACGATTTACCCGCGCCTGCTCTTCCACCGAGCATTACGAGCATTGGCTTCTGTCCGGGCTTCGGTTTTGCTTTTGCAATCTTATCTGGTGAGAAATAATAGTCCATTATTTTCTCATGCAAAGCGGCTCTTTCATCTGAATAAACAGCGTCTACACCTTCGCCGGAAATTCTGAAATTGTCGATTGTCTGTCCGTCTGTTGCAATCTGATTTTTTACCCTTAATTCGGTTTCATCAGCTTTCTTTGACATTTCCTTACCTTCTGCACCCGGAAGGTATTTGTCAAGGAAGTATTTTACACCTGCGCCCTTACTTGCTTTTTCCAATTCAGCAATTTTTGAATCTTGATATTTGTTGCGATAATTAGCAGCGTTGAAGTTTTCCGGGCTTATTGTTCCCTCTTTTGTCAAATTCTGTTTGATATTTTCATAAGGCACTTGATAAGCAAACGCTTCTTTCTTTGCTGTTACACCATCGTCACCTTTTGCGACAACCATACCGTCAATAAGTTTCTTCTCTCTTTCAAAGCGAATCATGTCACCGCGTTTTGTCATTGCCTTAATCTCTGCTACGCGCTTACGCTTTTGGATTTCTGTATCACTTGCAGAATTGCCCTGTCCGATATTCGCAGGCACCCATTTTTCACCGACTTTTTTCATCGGTATATCTCCGTTCTTTGTGTGCCATACGGAAAAGTTCTTTTTCTGTGCTTTTTCAATAATGTCACCAAATCCCGCCTGCTCCAATTTCGCCATGTTTACAACAAGATTCATATTGCTATATCTCCTTCCATGCCTTAGTTACATTGTTGTTCCAAAAAGTCTAAAGAATCGGCTTAATGCCTTTTCTACAGTCTTTTTGATGTTCAATACACGGTTTACAATATCTTCTTTGCTCTCACATTCGCCCAAGAAAATATCAACCTCACCGTTTGCGGCTGGTCTTAATCCGCCGTTCATATCAAGCATGAATTCTGCAAATCCTTTCTGCGTTCCTTCAAGTTTTTTTGCAAGTTCGATTGAAACAGGGTCAAGTTTTCTAAACATATCCTGCTGCTTAGAAAATGCTTCCACATTCGGGAATTGGTCTTTATGGTGTGCCACCTCAATAGCAATACCTACGGCTTCATTCAGCTCTTTATTGATTGAGTAACCTTTCATTCCCTTGTTTTCAATCAATGGAGTAATTGCCCTTACAAGTTTCTGTCTGATTGAGCGTCCGCCCTCTGTGTTTAAGTTTCTAATGTTTGTTTCGTTGATAACGCTGCCAATCAATACAGTTTCCAAAAACTCCTTGCCGGATGCTGTTACTGTGTTGTCACTGTAATACTGCGGAAGGTCTGTTTTCTGAATGATGTTTGACTGAATAAGTGTATTAAAAATACTCTGACTTGCTTTTTTATCAGCGTACAAATCGCCCATAGTGTCAAATTCGCCGATAATACTTGCTACATCTTCAATGGTCTGTGGCTGAATCATCTTTGAAACCTTTACGGCTTTTTCAACAGGATTCATAGCCTTTTTACCCGATTCGTTGTATTTTGCAAATTCGCTTGTCGTGTAGTCGCCTGTATGCTCTGTTTCAAAAACTACACGAGGGTGCTTGAACTTTGCCACATCATCAGCAGAGAAGCCGAACTTCTTAGCGCGTTTTTTCAATGCTTCAATGTACTTTGTATCAGTTCCCTTTCTTGCAGCAATCTTGCTAGACATTGTGCGGTTATTTCCAGATGTAACAACGCCGTCCTGTGTAACAACGATTGGAGAATCAAAGCCTAAAGCCCTGCCGTCAAAATCAGAAGCAATGTCAATTACGGTTTCTTGTGCCGCCGTGTCATGCTCATAATCTCTATCGTTTACCGTGCTACCGTCTTTTGCTGTCGGAAATCCTTCTGTCTTGTGGAAAGTGATTTCATCATGGCTTGCGCTAGGTGCGTCAGCTTCTACAAGTTTCCATTTGCCTTGTATTGCTTCCTTACCGACATAGATTTCATCTTCGTCACCTTCAACGGATAAAGAAGATTGATATTTCTCCCGGATAGATTCAATGCCTTTTTTCTTCGGCTCATTGTCAATTTTCGGCGGCTCGTTATCCTGCTTAGGCTCTGTCTTTTTTGGCTCTTCCTTCGGTTTTGTCTTGCTTGCTTCTTCAAGTATTCCGTCTGCTCCGACTGTGTAATAGCCTTTGTCGTAATCTTCAAAAATCTTTCTTGCGATATTGTGATTTATGAGTTTTGCAAATTCCTTTCCCACTTCCTGCATTGAGATATTCGGCTGTCCTTTTCTCATATAGTCGATAAAATCATCAATACCGCCCTCAAAATCTTCAACTTTTGAATTGGCATGTTTCTGGATTGTAGAAATAGGCTTTTTGAGCATTTCAGCCCGGCTTAATTCGTGCTTTTCACATTCCTTTGTGGCTTCTTCCACAAGTTTTGAAAATGCTTCCTGTGTTTTTTCGCCTGTCTGCATATTTGCGGTACTGTCACTTTTTGCTTTTGCTTCTGTAACGGTTTTACCCTTCTTTCCTTCGTGTGCGTCATTCAGCCCCGAAACATACTCTGAAAACTCCTGCATGAATGGCAATGGGTGTCCGTTGTTATCTCTGGATCGCTCCATATTCTCCAAACAGAGCTGTAAAAGTTCTTCCGAGTTTCTGCAGGCGGCGGCTTTTCTTCTTAATGCAGCAACGGCAAGTTTTGCGCCCTTGCTTTCAGTTTCATAAACACGCGCCCACTTTTTAGGCGTGATTTTCTTGAACTTCTGACCGTTCCAAGTTCTTACAGTTCCGACCGGGAAATTTGCTTTCTGAATCCACTCGTCAATGTCGATTGCCTTTGCAATGGAGTGATTTTCTTTCTTCTCCAATTCTGCCAAATGGTCAAGAATTTTTTTCTTGAAATACTCGAATTTCGGGTCTTTCGGATTCTCCCCTTCTGATTTCTGAATATCAAAGTATTCCTCGAAAACAATCTCGTTTCCGTTCTCACTGTTAATCGACTTTGCAAGTGTTTCAGCATTAAAAACAAGTTTTGTCATATAATCCCCCGGAACAAAAAAAACGCCGACTATCCCAAGAATTGAATCAAGGAATAATCGGCGTTTGCTTCTGCATAACTACCAAGAATAAATATTTTAATTGCATTATAAGGCATAACAGCCGTTTTTGCAATTATGCTCTTTGAATCAGCAGGCGACCGTTATAGATAATCGCTTTTGCAATTCCACCGTTACGCTTCTTTTCCATGTCTGCCTTAATCTGGTCTTTGATTTCCTCAAAAGGTTTCAAGTCGTTTCCGATTTCCTTTGCATAGTAATCTACGCGGTCAGCTACAGAATAGTGCTTCTGTTTTCTCTGTGCATCCTCAATTTGCTTCTTTGCTTCTGCCACATAAAAATCAAACTTACCTTCAATTTCTCCGAGCTTGTTTGAAATTTCGTGTCGTCTTGCAGAGATTTCAGAAAGTTTTTCCTCGATATTTTCCGGATTATCTACTCCCTGCTTTCTCCAAGAGTTTTCAATGGCTGCAATCAATTCGCCGTTTTCTTTAATGGCTTTGTTTGCCAATCGAAGCTGAGACTTGTAAGAATTTACAGAATATTTGTAGTTCTCCAAATCCCGCTCAATTTTCCAAGTATCTTCTTTCGCTTTCTTTGCGGCTTTCAGTTTCTTTTCTGTTTCTTCCACGAGGTTAGTATAATTCGCAACAGATTTTTCATACTCTGGAATCTGCTTTGTCTGATACTCTGTATTGCCTATCAGATTCTTTCTTTGGCTCATTTGTTCGGCAATGGTATCATAAAGCGCATCCGTCATTTTCTGCTGCTTCTTCAAGTCTGCCTGCTCCTGCAAGATTTTCATGCTTGCACGCTTTTTCGGGTCTTTGATAAGCTCGAATTTCAGTTCTTCTGGGTTGATGTCCTCAACATTGAGAGAATCGCCCTTATAGCTCCACAATGCGTTAAGGCGGCTAGATTTTTCGTCATACTTCTGGTACATCATAGCGTCAATGGAATCATTCATAAGCGGATAAACAATATGAGTAATTCCCTGTTTGTTATTCTGTCGCCAAATACGACCTTCTACCTGTATTGTTTCGGTAGGATTCCAGCCAAGCATTGTGTTATAAAGCGTTGTAGAGTTTCCATTGAGTGAAACACCTTCTTTGATTGTTTCCGAACCGATAATAATTTTAATCTTGCCGTCCACATCGTTGAAGTCGTCCTTAATGCGCTCTTTGTCTGCAAGACTTGTGCTTGAATCCATAAAAGCGATAGCGTCAGCCGGAACACCTTTAGAAACAAGATAATCTTTTACATACTGATACTGATTTGTACCACGCGGCATATAGATTACCTGTCCTTCTGTCGGTCTTTCCTTGTACTGTGTGCTTGCCGTATCACAAACAAATTGCAGCTTAGGCGATTCTTTTACAATGTCCTTCATCTGCGGTTTGTGCCAGCCCTCGTAATCCTCATAATCAGCCCAGAATTTAGGGTCAATCAATGCTGGTGAAAGTGTAGCCATTCGCATATTGTTCATTGCGATAAGAGCGTCAGCAGAGTTTTTATTATCGTCACCCGGCTTTGAGAATTTACCGTCCATGCGGTCAGTTTCAGCCTTAATGATTGCTTTCTGCAATGGTGTTAAATCAAGCTCCGGCTTGTGTACTCTCTTGTATGGTCTTACTACTCCGGCTTCTTCACCGTCTACCTTGTCGATGAATTCAGTAATAAGATTCTGCAATGCGTTAAGGTTTTTGAAGTTCTTCATAACCTGTGCAGATACTACATCACCGTTTGCCGTTACCTTCCAATCCGGCTTCATTTCTGCAAACTGCTTCATAAAGTCCTGCAAGTTGTAGATTTCCAAATCTTTGAGGCGGTTTCTTGCCACCATAGAAAGAATGTTGTAAATCTCTACAGGCGAGTTATTGAAAGGTGTTGCTGAAAGTCCGAAGAATCCCCTTCCGTTTGTTTCTCTCTGAATCAACTGTGAAATTGCAAAGAGTTTCATAGCACGCCCAGATGTCGCTCCCTGCATACCGCTGTATTCGTTTGAGAGCTGTCCGGGGTCGTCGTCTGCCTTAATCTTTCTTCCCCAATAATCGGTTTTCTTTTCGTTCGTACTTCGTACAGATTTACCAAAAGTGCGTGGAATTGAGAAAACATTTTTGAAGTTGTGTAGCTCGTCTACTGTGATATGGTCAATTCCCAAATCTTCCCAATAAACAGCTCCCGGCTTTGCTTCTGCTGCAATGCCGAGCATTTTCATCAACTTTTCTTCTGCCTGTGCCTTTTCGCGCTCACTTCGGGTATCTTCTACAAGGTTTCCGTATTCGTCATAGTCATATACCGACTGTGAATCAAGCATATCATCACGCAAATCACCGTTAAGAGTTTCCTCTTTGAAAGTGACTTTCTGCAATGCTTCGCAAGTACAGACATTCAATGCACCTTCCGGCAAGTTTACTTTACCGTCAGAATCTTTGAATCTACCTAAGTCCTTTTCGCTGAAATTTCCGAGTTCGTTTATTGTCTGATTTGGAAAATGCTGCTTAATTTCCTTAATCCATTTCTTGTAAACATTTTTTGGTACACAGATAATCGGGCGTTTTGCTTTTCCTGTCTGAATCTGATTTACAGTCGCAACAATACCTGTTACGGTCTTTCCTACACCGACATCATAAGCAAGAATACCATTACCCTTATTGCAGAGCATAGAAACGCCTTTAATCTGCTGTTCGGTCATGTCGAATTTCTTCTTTCCCTTGTGGGTGTTCATGCCGTCAACGAAAAGCGGAATCTTTTTATAATCTGGGTTTACGCGTGAGTTAAATCTTGCGTTCCATTCATCTTCAATGGCGTTCTGCTGTCTTTCCGGGAGTTCACGCAACCACTTATTGAAAAGTCTTTCTGTTGTTTCGCGTCTTGCGTTCTTTTTCTGCTCCGCAAACATTTTGGCGGTTTCTGCGTCCTCTGGGTTTCTTGTTCTTTCAGTTCTTACAGGAATCTGATTTACATAATCCCAAATATCCTGCATTGTCATTCCGTCCGCAAGCTCTGACTTTGGAATAGGACAATGAGAGTTCCAGCCGATTCTTCCGTTTTCATTAAATCCGCAATATGCAAGGAATTTGTCTTTAAGAGAAATACCGTCCTCGTCTTTGAACTGCAAAGCAAAGTTTTCTTTTGGCGAGATTGTAAACTGCATGATATTTTTTCTTGCAGGCAATACGGCTTCAAGAATAGCTTTCTTTTCTTCGTAAGATTCTTTGCTTATGCGGTCTTTTTCGGCTTCAAGTTTTGCGAGTTTTTCAACAATGTTTCCGCTTGCATAGTTTGCGACATTTACAAAGTTTCCGTTTTCATCGGTCACAAAGTTCTTGTTTTTGCCAAGTTCCTCACGCTCTTCATCGGTAAGTTTTGTTACATCAACCTTACCTTCCCAATCGGTTACTTTCCAGAATTTCATGTCGGCTTCTGGAATATCTTTTGAGTATTTAGCGTTGAATTCCTGCGCTGTCATATTCTTACCGATAGAAGGTGTGAATACATCGCCTTTTGTAGCTTTCTTTACAATCTGCTTGTGGAAAGCCTTTTTTGCGTTGTCGTTGCCCTTCATGGCTTCGCTACGCTTGCGGCTGATTTCTTCGGCGGTTTCTTTGTCGTCCAATACGGCAAAATCTTCAAGGCTTGTTCTTCCGCCCGGATTGGTCTTACTGTCGAATTCGTAACCAATCATTCCGCCGTCAGTAATGTATGTGATTTTTCCTTTTGCTCCGTCCGGGCGTGTGAGTTCCGCGCCTACCTGCAACTTGCCAATAACTGTAAATCGTTTTGACAAATCAGCCTGTACGGTCTTTACTTCGACATTCTTTGCAATCTCTTTGACTTCAACGGCTTTTGTATCAATCATGGAAATTGCTTCTGCAACTGTCTTTCCTTCTGGAAGATTTACAATCTTTGTCGGCTTTCCGAAACGGTCTTTTCCTTCGGTTTCGTGTCCGATTACATGAGATTCATTGTCGGTAAAATATTTATTGTCGCAATAATCGGCAATATCGCCCTTGCCCTTCTGAATGACAATAATATCTGTTCCAACATCTGTACTGCTGAATGTACCTTTTGGAAGTCGCCACGCTTCAAGCAGCTTTCCTTTCTTTGCAATCGCTTCTTTTCCCTTGCCGTTTTTGCCCCGCAAGAATGAAGAAGGAACGACAAACGCAAGAATACCACCGTCTTTGAGAGTATCAAGAGAGCGGTCAATAAAGTATTCTTCATAGCGTGTGTGGTGTTTTCCTTCTCCCATGCCTTTATAAAGGTCGTTATAAGCTCCATACGGCGGGTTTCCGATTGCGACATCGTACAGTTCGCCTTTGTAGCCTGTTACGGCGTTATTCTGCATGAAGAGCTTTTGAAATGCTCCCTGTTTTACTTCTGAATCCGGGTGAAGAATTCCGGCAATTCGTGCGCTTGTTTCGTCAAGTTCGCAAAGCGTGAAATCTTCGTTTCTTCCTTCTGCAAAGCGTCCAATACCGCTAGACGGCTCTAAGACTTTTTTCTTCTGATTCGGATTGTATTTGTCTACAAGCTCCCATACCTTAGAGATTACATCTCTAGGAGTGTAGAATTCGGTGAGTACGGCTTTTGTAGACTGTCCGCCCTCGTTCAATCCGCCGCCACCTTCATACTGTGAAAGAAGTGCCCTATCTTCTGCGGTCATTTCAGAATCTTTCTTTGTTGCGAGAAGTTCAAGGCATTTTGCGCGGATTTGTTTTGCGGTCGCTTTTGTTACTCGTCCGCTTCCTGCTCCGTTTCGTCCATTGTCAGAACTTCGCTCTCCAAGTCCGATTCCAGATTCGCGAGGTTGCTGTACAAATTTGTTTCCGTCAATGGCTGATTCTGTTTCAGACACATCGCTATTGCCATTTCCTTCGCCTTTTCCGCTCCGTAAGTCGCTAGTACCTGCGGAAAGTCCATTTCGTCCAATTCCAGAGTTATCTTCTCCATGTGTTGCCTCCTTGTAATCATTATAAATCTGAATTATTTTTTTTGCATACTCCTTAAACTCATTTGAATCTTTACCAAGTATTTTCGGTAAGAAGTGCCCTGTTACAGCCATATCATAAACATTTTCATTTGATTCAAGTTTCCAGCCATAGTTCACAATCATGTTCATAACAGAATCATATACTTCTTCTGAAATTCCGTATTTCTTTGCGTTCTGATTTCCGAGCATTGCATTACTTCGGTTTTCGTGTTTCTCCGCTTCACTTTCCCCGGCTTCAAGTGCTTTTCTCTGCTTATCCATGTATGCCTGTGCTGTTTCAATGTTGTTGAAATCTTTTGATTCAATTTCAGCCCCGGAATCATCGCGAGTAATAACGGTGTACTCTTTTTTCTTGTAGTCAGAATTTGGAATCATCTCAACATTGCCAGCTTTTGAGCCATCACGAATCATAAGCATATACTTTGTTTCGCCTTTTTCGTCTATGTATTCCTTCTGTACATGAAAGCCCAATTCAGAAAGCCTGCCCAAAAAGTTCTGTCTTGCTCGTTCTCCAAGATGTTCAGCATTGAAAACAAAGTCGTTTACATTGTCGAGTACGCCGCTCAAATCTGTTTTTGACTTTGCCGTTCTCTGGATAGTTTCGCGCTGTCCTTTTTCATTGATTCTTGTAACGCTTGAATAAGGCTTTCCGCCCGTACCATTCGGATAAAACCTATTCCAAGAGCCTGCAAATGCTTGATACCAATCTACTTTTTTAGGTGCAGCAGGCTTCTTGTCCTCTACCTTTTCTTTCATTTCGGCTTCTTCTTCACCGTAAGTATCTTCGTACTCTTCGGCAAGTTCGCGGTGTCCGCTCTCTTTGATAAGGTCGCCTACAAGTTTTGGAGTGAAGAAATAATCAATGTTCAAGCCCTTCATGTCGCCTGCAGAAGCAAGCTCTTTGAGGTCTACATAGCCCCATTCGCTAGTCATTGGGTCGCCGTTGTTGTCTACATAACCATAGCCTACGCCATCGTCGCCAAGCTCTGTAATGTAGTAATCCATACCGCCGACAAAGTAATGCAGCCTTGCCGTATGGTCGCCCTCGTACATCTTCGGCATTGTTGCGATTGTTTCAAGGAGTGCCTGCACATTGTCAATCTGCTCTGTGTTTGTTGCTTCAATCTGTGAATGTGGGATAATTCCCAAATCAAACAACTGCGGCTTGATAACATCTTTAAGAAGCTGCGCTTTTGTCGGCTTCTTTTCGGTTTTCTTCCCGATGTTGTCAATTTCTTTGAAAGCCTGTTTCATTCCGGCTTCTACTTTCTTTGGGTCAAGGTTATGCTTTTCGGCAAATTCCGCTATGAGTTTCTTCTGCTCTTCTTTCTTTGCCGATTCATCAGCAACCTTCTTTTCGGCGGTCTGTGCCTGTTTTTCCTGCTGCTGAATTGTCTTTCCTGTAAACATTCCCCAGATACGGCGCATTAAATAAGGGTTTGCTTTCCACTCGCCTTTATCTTTTGCCCCAAGTTTTTTAAGTTCCTTGTCGCTGAATAATGACGGCTCGTCATTCTCTGGTGCGGGTGTTTCCATGTCCTTTGAGAGTACATCGGCGTTTTCTTTGAATGTCGCCATTTTTACAGGCTTATTGAATTTCTGTTGATTCTCTTTTGGTGCAAATCGGTCGTCCCACAGTTTGCGATGTGAGAAGTATTCAACAAGGTGCTGCGCAAAAGTCTTTTTGTCGGCATTAAAATCTTTCTGTATGTTTTCTTTCGCATACATTTCATCAACCTGCTTTTCGTTGATTCCGAAAAACTCTGCCAGCTTTTCAAAAGGCTTTTTAATCTGTTCCCAAGCGTATAAATATTTATACCTTCTGACAGACTTTCCACTATGTTTCTCTGCAATCGGTACACGGTAGATGTAATCGTGTTTTTCTTTTTGTTTACCGAGAGTAGATTTAAGAATCTCTGCAAACTTTTCTTTGTTGATTATCAGCATTTTATATCTCCTTAATGTTTGTGCAAATTTGCTCAAATTCGGTGTTTTTTCCTAAATCAACCTAAAAAATCAAGGTTGAATTCGCTCTCCGTGATTTTCTTTTGCAAGTACATAATCTTTGAATTCGTCAATGCTCATTGTGGTAATGCTTCCTAAGAATCCCGGTCTATCATACTGTTTGAGGTATGCAGCCTTTGCGGATTCAAGAGAATCGAAACCGAGCATACATTTATCTTCATCGTACTTGTTTGTTACAGGGTCGTTCTGATGAATGATATAAACATTCTCTGCGTCCTCGTTATCGCCTATATAGCAATCTACATGGTCGCCGTCCGTTCCCTCTGTACCTCGTATATAGCCATAGTCATAGTGCATGAATGTGTGCCACTCGTGACCGTCTTTGTCTTTTCCGCTTCTGGTGCTTCCCTTCTTGTTCTCTACCGAGATTTTCAGCCCCGCAAAATTGTATCTGTCCTGCAATTCGTGACCACTCCATGTGAGTGATTTCTGAATAGTGCCGTTATACAATTCGTTGATACGGTCGATATATCCCGGTGTTTTGTCGTTCGGATTTTCGATTCCCTTCGCTTTCCATTCTTCACGGGCTTTGTCTATTGCCTTGTTGTAATCCTCACTTCGCTTTTTAAGCATTGCAGAATATGCGTTAATGCGTGAATTCCACCTAGTCCAGATTCCCCGGCAATAAGGGTGAAAAGCTCCGTTTGCGACATAGTTCTTTTGTCCGTTCCAATCCTTACCTTCCCAAAGTGCTACTGTTGCGTATGGGTCGCCGTCTACCTTGTCGTTTGAAAGTGGTGTTTCGATCCATACGGCAATTACTCCGTTCATCTTCTTGCAGAAAGGACAGGTTGCGCCGTCTACAATCTCTATGCGCTGAAAGTAGACTTTTTCCCCCGCCTCGGCGTTAGACACTTCTTCTTCAATGAATGAATTGTTTATGTTGTTCTGAATCTCTGTGTCGGCAATTTTTCGGAAATCTCTGTTTGTGCCGGAAAGTCTATTAAACAGGTCTTGTGAAATCTGCTGCTTTCCTTTGCGTGACTTTATGCCGTCAATAAGGGTCTGCTTTACTTCGGTTTTGAGTTCGTCAGTCATTCCCGATATTCTTTCTGCTGCGCTCTGCTGAATAAGCTCTATCCGGGTGTTATCCATTGCCCCGAAAACTTTTTCAGCGGTCTTTGTGCTTTCGGCGATGTAGTCAAAAGTTTTGTTTGAATATCTTATGTCTGAAAGGCTGATGTCTTTTACTTCCGGCAACTTATTGTATTTAAGCATACGGTCAAGAAGTTTTCCTAACGCCTTGCTTTCAAGTACAATCTTTTCTCCGCTGCCGTTGAATTTCTGATTGAGAATCTTTTCAAGAGCCTTTACAAACCTATCCCAATCAGCCTTTTTAATCGGCTTCCCTGTTTCGGGCGAGTAAAGAATCTGCCCTCTGTGAATAAGTTCCCCGGCTTTTTGAAGTACATTCTGAATCGGTAAATCAAAATAATCAGCGACAAAATAATAAACTTCTTTGATTGCGTTATTGAAATAGTCATACCACTTATAGGTTAATTGCTCCTGCGAAGCAAAAGCAAAAGCCTCTCCTGTATGTTCTGTATTCTGCTTTTCTACAGAAACAGGAATTCCTAGTTGTTTAGAAACTGCGTGAATCGCCTTTTCAAACTTGTAGCGGCAATTTTGAGGTGTAATGTTTGTGAATTCCAATACTACGGTTTTGTTCATATTCGGATTCTCACAAGTTCCCTTGTTCTTTCAAGAAGTGACTTCTGCATTTCTTCCCCGCCGTTTTCTTCTGCAGGCTCTTCTGCATTTTCTTCACTTCCAAAGTCGCCAGCTTCGGCATCGTCACCCATAATTGCGCCTTGATAATCGCCCCATGAATCATCATCAGAGCCGCCCATATCTCCGCCCTGCTGCTGTTGTGCCTGTGCGCTCTGGAAAAGCTGCACGGCTTGCGGATTAAGCGGAATGTTAGCCCATTCAGCGTCAAGTTTTTTCATACCCTTTTCTTCGCGCTTTTCGTTCAAAGTCTTGTATGCTTCGACTTCTGATTTATCAATGTCAACGATTGCTTTTGGGTCGTCTTTTTCGTACCCTACAAATTCAAGCTCATAATCTGGGTATGCAATATCAAGAATACGGTTGATGTAATCTTGCAGGAATGAGAGAGTATCGCCAAGAATTGTAGATTTTGCCTGCTCAATTCGTGTCTTTCCTTCACGCTCAAACATTGCCTGTGACTTCTGCGAATGAAGCCCCAATTCTTCCATGCTGCAACCAAAAAGGGCTACGACATTTGAAACAAGAAAATCAAGCCAATTTGAGAATTCCATATCGCGGTTATTTCCGCCAAGCTGTACCCACTTGATAGAATTGTTTCCGCCCTCTTTTCCGCCTCCAGAAGGAATGATAGGCACTCGCCACTGATTAGCCGGGCTTCCGTTCATAATTTCGGAAACATAATCAACCATTTCTTCCGTTGATTCATAGTCCAAATCACCGTCAACAAGAAGCATACCTCGCGGCAATTTGTTTTCTGTAAATGCTCCGGCGTTATATGTGATTGTGTTGATTTCGCTTGCAATAAGGTCTATTGCCTGTTCGATTGGTGAGTGCCCATAGAATGAGCGGTAAATATCAGTCTGCGGATTTGCAATCTGGACAATCATTTCCTTGTCAGTGTATGCTACCCGCGCCATACCATGTATTACCTGCGCATACTTGAATTCCGGGTGTTCCGAATTCGGCAATACACGCTCAATAGTGCCAGAATCCACGGCAAAAAATGCTATCGGCTGTCCTGCCACATTGTACTGCATTTCTGTACTTGCCTGTGCAATCGTCAGCCAATCGCGGATAATCTTTTCTGAAAACACTGTAAGAGTGTCACGGTCGGTATCTTTGTAGTTTCCTGTATGAACTATGAAATCTTCGATTTCTTTTCGCTTTGCGCTTTTCTGTCCGGCGGCTTTTCCGAGTTCCTCGCCTTTTTTGAGGATAACGAAACCGCGAATATTGCGGTCTGTAGAAGGTTTCAAAAACGGTTTAACTTTTTTCTGAATGTTGTTGATACAGATGTTTATAACCCATGCTTTATCTGCAATTCTGCGTAAAACACTTGCACTTACAGAGCCGTTCATTGCCCGGCTTACACATCGTAAACCTGCGATTGAAGTGTCTGATACTGTGAATGGGTCAAAGAATGAAGAACTTGCGCCGTGTAGTCTGCCGTTGTCATTGAAGAAAGAACCTTCGCCCAGCCCCAGCCCCATTTTGTCAAATTCGGCTCGCCTTGCAACTTCTTTCTTAATGTTTATGGGAGTAGGTTTATTTATTCCAAGCATTTGTAAAACCCCGCATAACGCTATCAAGCGATTTTCCGCGCCTATGGGTCAGAGCTTCGGCGCGTTTTTCGATGGGTTTTACTTCGTTTTTTGTGCGATTTATCGTAGAATCTACTACCGATTGTACCACAGTATTGCTTTTTTGACTAGCATATTGTTTGTAGAACGATATTTTTTTAGCGTCCATGCTCGCAAAGTTCGCTAAAGCCCATGCCCAGAAACTATCTGCATGACCTTTCTCGTTTCGCTCTGCGTCATATCTGAAATACTTTCCTACAGCGTCCATGCGCTTAATACTGTGAATCTGTGAGTGAAAATCTTTGTTGTTTTCAAGTGCGAATTCGTGTTGTTCCAATCCCCTTTTTGCTTCGATTGCAAGCTGTTCTTTCATTTGCGGAGTGAAATATACACCGTCTATTTTATCCCCGAATTTCTTATAGAGCCGCTCATAAACGCCATCGCCGCTACCTGTTCGGTCGATTGCTCCACGGTAAATCGGCAATTCTCTAAAGAGCTTTTCGGCAATATCTCCCTGTTGCTCATAGCTCATGCCTTTTCTTTCAATCCGGGCAAAACTCCTTTTCTTGTCGCCCTTCATACCGATTAAATAAATAGACATAGCATCCCGATGTTTTGCAACATCGAAGCCCAGGAATAAAGGTGAACCGTGCATTTCTTTGTTGTATTGCAGAATCGCTTCATCTTCCGAAGTGTACGCTTGAAAATCAACGCCCCTGTTGTATTCCCAATACTCTTCATCGGTGATTGATTCATCTTTACTCATTTCGATAAGTTTTTCTTCGTTATCGCGTCCGGGAGTGTTTTCATAAATCAATTCCAGCGGGATATAACTTGCAGCTTCATCAATGAACCGACATTCATATTCCTGCTGAAACTTTTCCAGCTCCATAGAGTTGTAAATCTCTTTGATGATGTCAGTACCAAAAGTGAAAACACGCTCTTCTGTTGTCATTTCCGGCGCAATCTTTACCGCCATTGGAACATCAACACACAAGCCGGAAGAGAACCACCACGGAATGTTATAGCGTTCGTAACTCTTATATTTTTCTTTGTCAGAATAGATTTCATAAAACTTGCCGATTTTTCCGAGTGGTGAGCTTCCCATTTCGATACAACCACCACGAGAAATTACAGGTAATGCAGCCGTATAAACTGCGTCTGACATTTTCGGTAAATAAATCGCATATTCATCAAGGGCAATATCGCCTCCCTTTCCGCGAGGAGGGCGACAAGGAATAGAGATAAGACGGCTTATTGTCTTTCCGTTTTTGTCAAGAAAATCAAGTTCTGTCTTGTTGTTTGTCTTGCATACTTTCCGCACATTTCCCGGAAGAGATTCATAGAATTGCGCGGCGTAGTTTATTTTTTCTACTGCGTCCGATTCGTTGTAAGAAACAAACTGCTTTGTATATGCTACTCTGTCCGGGTCTATCGCTTTGACAACTCCCTTCATGGAAGTCACAAAAGAAAAGCCTGTACGGCGTGATTTTACCAGAATAGAGAATCTTGACATACTTCGGATATAGCGGTTTTGCCAGAAGTCCAAATCAATATCACGCTCATTGAACTTCATAAAGGTGTAGCAAAACCGCAATCTTTCATCGGGTGTAAACATTTACATTTCCTCTATCAAATTGTCCGGCTCGTCAATGTATTTACCCGCAAGCGCTTCTTCTTCGTCCTTTTTCTGAATGACTTTCACTTTTGCGGTCACTTTGTCTTTTATCTGCTCTATGGTCAATTCCATTTCGCTCTCTGTGTTTTTCTTCTCGCCGCTTGCCATTTCGTGCAGCTTCATCAAAACTTCCATTTCGTGCGTTCTGTTTGCGAATTCATAGCTTGGCGTTCCGTTGTTGTTGAACTTTACACCGTCAATACACTTTCTCTGCTCCGGCGTAAGTGTCGAAGGGTCTTTAATGCTCAAATACTCCCTTTCGTTGCCGTCTTTGTCCGTGTATTTCTTGACTTCGTGAAAATCGTTTACATCAAAAGTCGCTCTTGCAATCTTGTCAGTTATTGCCCGGTGGTAGAAATCATCAAGCGATTCTCTGACATACATATCATCAAACTTTTTAATGAGTGCGGAAATTTCCGGGTTTCTTCGTATGGCGGGCGACAAAACATTAGCCGTCTTTTTGGTATATCCTGCTTTTATTGCAGATTGCATAGCGTTGTGATATGTCCTTCCGGGATATGTAAACCAGATAACAAAATACTTCTGTCTGTCGTTCAGTTTGCAATCTTCGCCCCAATCAAAAGAGTTCAAATCAATGTCTAAGTTTGTCGGCTCACCTTCTGCCGGAATTGTTTTCTTTGTCGGTTTGCGAGGCTTCTTTTCTTTCTGTTCTTTTTCAGCCGTTGTTGTTTTCTTCGCTCTTGGCATTGTTCAGCTCCTTGCATTTATGCGGTTGATACCCTTCCACACGCCGCCCACGCTCTGTATAGACTGTTGTTAATTCATTATCACACACGATAACTTCATCGTAGTTGACAGGAATATAACGGATTTCTTTTCTGCATTTCGGGCATAACTGCATAATCAGCCCCCGATAAAAAGCTCCAAAGTTGAGCCTTTCCATGATTGAGATTTATAGCAATTTGTGATTTTCTTTCCAGAAAAGACAAAGCCCAAAGTGCCGTAAAAAGTGCTTACACTTGCTTCTTTCAGTTCTTCCGCAAGTGAAAAGCCCTCTTTGACAACAGGGTATTTTCTTTCTTCTTCTGTGGGATTGTTATATTGTGCAGCGGCTACAAGTTTTCCGCTTTCAAATCCGAGTTTTATATAACCGCTGTCAATTTTCTGTATGCGGTTTTCAAGAGATTTTACAAGTTTATCCAACGAATATGACATAATCCACCCCATACGGCTAGGTCAGAATCACCGTTATGTTTTCTTCGTTGGGTTTTTCTTTTTTTATTTTATAACCTATTATGTCAAAGTTTGCAAATTTTTCATACTTCCCACCTAAAATATGACTAAGATTCCCGAAATATCCAATCTGGATACTGCCAAAGCACTAACGCTTTTTTAAGTGTATAAACAGGGTTTTTTCTTGTTATTTCGGACTTCACATCTTCAATGATTTTCTTTTCACCTTCCAGATATGTGAAATCAGCGACATAAAACCTTGCTCTTTTATTCCCGCCCGCTTTCGGTACAATCTCAAAACGCTGCTGAATCTTCAAGTCAGAAATCAGCCCCGAAATTTCAAGCATTTTCAGCTCGCGGTAACGATTCGCTTCTTTAGCAGAATCAAAGGTAATTCCTTCAACCGTTGTTTTTCTGTTGCCGTATTTGTTTTTCTTAAAGGGAAATGCATCAAGATTTACATACCCTTTGTAAAAGCCTCTTCCAAATCCGCTATTCATGCTGAACCGCCTTTTTGGGTATGATTCTCGGTTTATACTCGCTGCCTTTTACGCAAATTACTTTTGATGTACATTCCCTGCCGCCCCAATGCAAACAGTTTCTACAACGCTCTTGTTCTGTAGTAAGCGCAACATCGAAGCCGTCTTTGATTCCGATTTCACGCTTAATGTATTCAAGAAGTTTATCTTTGCTTTCTGCAGGCAGTTCTTTGAAGTTGATGTTTTTAGGCATGACAACAGATTTTATACCCTGTTTATCAAGTATATCTGCGATATTTGCCATTGTCTGAAAATCATAACTTTCATCTACAGTAACAAGATAAAAGCAGGATTTATCAAGTTTCTTTATCTCTTTTACGAATTCGTTTTTATTCATTCAAGCCTCACATTAGAAGGGTATATCTTCCGGGAATTCATCTCCGCTAAAATCCTGTGACTGTGGAATTTCTGCTTTAGGCGTATTTCCGTTATTCTTTGGTATAAAACTCTGCTGATAATTTTCACCTGCGCCTGCAGAAGCACTTTCCCCCTTGCCACCCAAAAGCTGAACATTTTCTGCAACAATGCTGATTTTGCTTTTGTTATTGCCCTGCTGGTCTTTCCAGCGGTCTTGTTTAAGGTGTCCGTCAACAGCAATCTGCTTGCCTTTGAGAAGGTAAGGTTTTAGGTTTTCAGCTGTTTTCCCGAAAATTGCAACTTCAAAGTATGAAACTTCATCAATCCATTCATCACCCTGTTTTTTGCTTCTGTTTACGGCAATGCTTACATTTGCCCTTGCCTGGCTGTTAGGCAAATAGCCGAAATCTCTTTCATCGCTTCCTAAATCGCGAGTAAGCCGCCCAATCAAAACAACATGATTTAAGTCTGTCATATATTCGTTCTCCTATCTTGTATACAATTCTTTTTCCGAACCTCTGAACGATTTGCCGCTGAATTCAATAGTCATTCCTAACCCCTTGAATCTGTCAGTAGCCGCCCCGCCCAAAAACTCGCCCAATTCGTTTCTTGTCAGATTTGAGATAAAGAGCATTGATTTATAGCTTTCGTAACATTTATTTGTTACATCAAACAGGATAAACTGCTCCCACTTTGAATCTGGATAACGCCCTATCTCGTCAAAAATACGAAAATCCGCATAGCAAAGTTCCTTAACAATTCCCGCCCTTGTTTCATGGCTTAAATGCCACTTCACATCATCAAGTCTTTGCATAACTTCATGCGTCTTAAAATATGAACATGATACCCCACGGCGGCAAAGCTCGTGCATAAGTGCAATGGCAAAAACACTTTTTCCTGTTCCATATTTACCGCAAAGCCATAAACCGCGTGGCTTTCCCTCTGCAATGTCTGATATAAATTTTTCAAAAACATTTATGTCAGTAATCACATTGCCGTCTTTATCCTTCATTTCAGCGATGCCCGACCGCAATATATCAGACAATTCAACACTCTTAAACTTTTCCGCAATTCCACTGTTTCGGAAAGAATTTTCTCTTGCTTCCTTTCTCACTTCTTCATCGTGTTTGCGAATTTCTTCGTCACGGGCTGCCACTTCCTCGTCAGTTCCTACAGTAAGCCCAGAAAAAACACTTTTAAATATTTCCTTTGGAGTTTTTTCAGGGTCTTTGTTTTTCTTATCTTCTTCACTCATTAGAAATCTACCCCCTCGCCGCTAGAATCTGCTCCCGACTGTGCGACCGCTGAACCGTTCTTTTTCTTCATGTCTTGATATTCCGTAATGTCAAAATAATCCGGCAAAAATCTTTTTATGTTCTTGAATTTTGCAAAGTTATCAAAACTGTATTTGACATTCCACCAAGTTTTACCTGCTTTTTTCAGTTCCATAACCTTGATGTAGTTCTCAACGGCGGCAATAACTGAACTACTGTGCAGCCTTTCTTTCTGCAACTCTGCGACTGCCATTCTGAAATCAGAGAGCATAAATGTAATGTAGCCGGATTTAGGACAAGGAAGCCCTGCTCCATTCCATAAGTCAAAGATTTTCTTTGCGTATTCTTTCTGAGCATAAGAAAACTGTTCTTCGCCCGGTGTCTGGACTTCATAAGGTATTTCTTCCTGTTTCGGCTCTTCTGCTTGTGTCGCTTCAAGAGCCGGAATTTGTATCTGTGGTGTTCTTGCGCTTTTTGCTTCCGCAATCAAAGTACGGAAATACTTGTTTGAAGTCATGGAAGTATCAAGCCTTTTCAAGAGCTTCAAGCAAAAGATGTGACCATCTGATTCCTCGAAAAGTTTAAGGTCAATAATGGTGCGCATGATGTTCTCAACAATCTGCGCTCCGCTTTCCGTTCCACTTCCGTTGATTTTCAAATCATCAGCTATGATTTCCGCGTCATGCTCCAATTCAAAATTGATGTTTGTTTCGCTGACGCTGCTTGCTATCAGCTCCAAACAGTGAAAATAAACGGCGTAACCTACCGCCCCATGCTTCAAGATTAACTTTCTGATTTTGCTGTCTGTCATTGCGTCTGAATCGTGCTTAAACCATTTCATTATTGCACATCTCCCTGTTTTGTAAGTGAATAAGCCGGAACATAAAACTTTCCGCTATTGTTATGTGGAAGGTGTACGAATGATGTTTTCTCAACGAACTTCCAGCAATAATACCCACTGCAAAAAGCCGATGTATGACCGTCAAAAGACACTTTCTTATCCGGGATAATAAACTGTATTGCTTCTGTCCTCTGCTGCTCTTCAACAAAAAGCTGCCCCATTTCTTGATACTGCATTGCCTGTAGATTCATTAACAAAGCAAACGGAATACCAGCCGCAAATAATTTAGAAAAAATCTCACGCTTTCGTGAAAAAGGCGGATTTGAGATAACTAAATCACATTCCGGGATAGGATTCTCGAAGAAATCCTGCCCTGTCTTTATATCTCCGTGAATTACTTCCGCGCCGTTTTCTTTGAAGTAGCGTACATACTCGCTTTCTTCGGTATCAAAAGGACAGTACACAACCAATTTACGGTTGATGTTATGACGCTGCATAAAATCAAAGATGAATGTATCAAGGCACGAAACAAGATAGCGCGGTGTCCTGTAATCATCATTCAGATTGTAAACGAGCTTTACGGCTCTAGGCTTCTCAATCGGCTTTTCTTCTGACATATCAATTCCCCTTAGATTTTTTCAAGTTCTGCGACAACATAATTCACCACATCAACGCTCTCACATTTGACTGTGATAGTCTTTCCGTTATGTTCAATGGTAAAACCGTTTTTCTGCACCTTTGTGACTTCTCGATTCTTTTTCTGCAAATCTCCGATAATCTTTCCAGCAGCGATGTGATTGTTTCTCACATACTCCTTGCCGTTGTCGCCATATACTTTTTCAATGTTCTTTACCGCATAATACTGATTCAAAATCCAACTAACACTTTTGTTCAGCATTGTGGCAAGCCGTTCATTCGTAACTTTTACCCGGCTTTGTGCCTTAATCTTGTCAAACGCTTCTACAAGTTCAATCGCGCTCATTTGCTTACGCTGAATATTCTCTTCAAGCTGAACTTTGAGAACTTCTGAATCTGGAATATCCTCACGAATAATGCAAGGTACAGAAATATCACCACCGACAAGCTGCAAGGCTTTAAGCCGTCTGTGTCCGCAAATAACTTCATACTTGTTGCCCTTTGGTCTTACAACTAAAGGCTGTAAAATATCATGTGCTTCAATGCTCTTTGCAAGCTCAATAATATCCTCGTCACGCTCGCTTCTGACATTCGTGCCGTAAAGAATCCGGCTCAATGGTATTTCTCTTGTCATTTTTACCTGTCACCCCAAATTTCTTTTATCTTCGTAAAGGCTCGCCGCCTTTTTATGTATATGCTCGAAACGCCCCTTTAAGTGCGGGTATTTCTGCAAAAACTTCTCTTCCCCTTCGTTGTGGTATTCATCATGTTCCACACGGTTTAACGCAATCCAATTTTCCGGGTCATTCCGTAAAATCTCGTGCGCTCCCTTTCCCATCATGTGGTGAAGGTCTATATCCGTTCCTATTCCGCTCGCTTCGGAATAAACCGCCCTTTCTCTCCACCTTGTTTCTGTCATTGTGGCGGTAAAATCTTCTTTCTGCTTTCCCCGCCATTCCTCGAATTCGTAAATAACCATTCGTACATCAGCCTGTAAATCCTGCTTCAAATCACAAAGCATACACAGGTGATAAATCAAGCCATCAATGAAAGTTGCAGCCTGTACCGTGTTTGCTTCGCTCAACCGTACCGGGCGTAATCTGTTCGGGTACAGTGTGCAGGGTGTCTTTTCGGCGTATTCGGTCAGCAAATCTTCATATAAGCTATAAAGCTCTTCGTCCGTTCCGCGCCGATGTTCCATTGATTCAAAAATAATTGAAATCAGCTTCCATGCTGTGTTTAATTCTTTTATGCTCCGTTTCTGTAAAGGTGCGTCAATTTCACACCTCAAAAGGATTTCAAGCCCGCTTCTTTCTTCCCGGTCTTTCTTGCTTTTGAAAACCTTTCTAATAGGGATTAAGTCACGGCTATCACTCGGTCTTAAAATAATTGAGTTATCTTTGAAAAGTATGCCGTGAAAATAGCCTGTGACTTTCATTCCCTTCCGCCTTAGAATATCTCACTAGGGTCTTGTACCTGCGGTGGCATTGAATCAAAAGCGGCGTTCATTGCAGCTACATCTTCAACGGACATTTCATTTTCAAGTGCTTCCTGTGCCAAATCGCTAGGTGCAGGCTCTTCTGTCTGTGCAGGAGTTGCAATCTGTCTAGGCTCTTCGCTTACCGAATAGGTAACAGTTTCAGCTTCGGGAGTAACTTCAACGGCTGTATCGTTGTAATCTCCGATTTCTTCTGTCTGGACTGCCCGCAATGTTTCAATGCTGATAGGACAGAGTTTAAGAGCTTTAATAACGCAAGTTTTCAAAGCCATTGCGTCAAAGTTCTTCACCCAATTATTTTCTTCAAGCCCTTTACCGCTGTTCTTTGCCATGACATAAGACTTTGAATACTTATCGCGGAATTTCTCTGCGTCTGATTTAGTAAGGATTGCGAATTGCTCACCGCCGTTTGTAAGTTCAACAAGACAGTAATAAGCTACGACTTCGCCTCGGTCTTTGAAGATGTTGATTTTATGATGAATACTTCTTCCGCTTGCCAATTCACACTCAAAATCATCGTTTGAGTAAACAGGCTCGGCGGCGATTGTCTTGATTGTCTTAGAGCGTCTAGCAAGCTCAATCAGTCCTTTGTAACCAATCTGGAAGTGACAGGTCATTACCTTTTCCCACTGACCTGTCTGTGGATTCTTGACAGATTCATTGTATGGGATAAAATAAGACTGCCCTAAAACTCCGCCGACTTCCAAGCCGTAATTTGCCGCCTGTGCAATAGAACGCTGCAAACTTCCCTTGTCACAAGTGCGCAAAAGCGGGTTTTTAGGGTCTAAGATAGCGAATTTCACGCTCTCCATAAAACGCTCGATACTTACAGTACCAGCCGGGAGAGAAGGAGCAACAGCCTTCTGCTGAATCGAAAGCCAATCCCTCAAAGTTCCCTGTTTTTCTTGTGTCTGTGTCGCAACCTGTTTAGTCTGTGCGTCAGAGCCGTCTGTTTTCATAAAAAATGCCTCCGTGTCTATATATCGTTGGGTTTGATACTCTTTCTCGTATCTAATACGATTGTAAATCTATTTATCGTATCAGTCAATACGAATTTGTGCAAATTTGCACAAATTTACAAAACCAAAGGTACACCAATTCTTTGAAGTCTTATCGCCAATTCTCTTGTCGCTTCGATGTCGCCCATAGCGTCATGCGCATTTACAAGCGGAATTTCAAGCGATTTGCAAACCGTTGTAAGTTTCTTGTTTACGGTATTCAGTTTCCCCATTGCCGTTGCCCGCTTTACCTGTTCCAGAACATCAAGCAATTTCGGCTCAAAGAAATCTGACATTTTGTATTCGGTGTAACGCTTAAAAAGCTCGTCCAGATGTTGCCAATCGAAAAGCGGGTTATAGCCTGCAAAGTACATCTTTTCAAACTTCCCTTCATCGGTAAAACCTTTTCCGTATTCAAGAAAGAATGAAGCGATTTTCGGCATAACTTCCGCCGCCTTTGCGTACCCTTCAATCGTTTCTTTCTTTACGCCGTGAGTTTCGTATGCTTCCTCGTGGTATAAAATGCCCTTTTCTTCGTCCAGCGGATTCAGAAAGAAAAGCCGCTGCCAAACTTTTGTTTTATCCATGCCGTGCTTAAAAAGCATTGCGACTTGAAAAGCTCCGCTGTTTTCCGGCTTTAATCCTGTTGTTTCTGTGTCACACCAAAGAACTTTCATTTTTCAGATTCCCCCTTAATCCGTCTGTTTTTCTTGTTCCAAGAGCGGATTGCCTGTTTCTGTGTTGGATATGCAATACCAGAGCAACCACACTCTTTACAAATGACAAAGAAAGAGCCGTACTTACTTTCTACCTGCGGATTTCCGCCACAATAGCACCTGTCCGCTCTCAAAACTTCATCATCAGAATACATCAGCCGCCCCCGCTGCTTTTTTCTCTGCCGTGATTCTCATTACAAGGCTTGCTGATTCCTTGCAATATTCATCGAAAAGCCCGGATTTTTTGAGCTTGTCTGTGTCGGCAACCTTGCGAACCTGCTTGTTCCAAGAAATTTTTGCACCGCCCGCCTTTGCAATGATTTTCTGCTTCTCGACATCAGCGGTCGGCGAGGCTTTCATAATGGCAATCTTGATTTTTTCCTTGATGATTTCTTTTTTCTCTCCGGCGGCTTTTTCTTCCTGTGCTGCAAGATTGTATTCATCACAGAGCAAAGAAACCTCTTCGGGAAGTTCAACCTCTGCGGCACACTCTTTATAAACGCCGTCAACAATCTTTGATTCGTATTCATTGCCTGTTGGAGCTGGCATTACTTCTGCAAGTACATAGTCATTCCAGAATGATTTTTCAGCCGGAATAAGAGTGTTGTTGATAAAGTCGTCATTTCTAGGCACTGTGTAGATTCTGCCGTCTGCCTTGTCGATAAGCACACAAAGAACGAACCAATCAAGCCCGGTTACAGCCATGTAATGCTGAACTTGACAATAATAACTGTCGGGAATTTCATCACTTCCAAATTCCGTATTGCGAGAAGTTGCGGTCTTGATTTCAAGCCCGCCGATTCCCTTAACGGTCTTTCCGTTGATTTCTCTTGCTTCCGGCACAAAAATCACGCCGTCCAAATCAGCAAGCATGAACTGATTTTTTACGCTCTTGAACATTACAGGTGCGTTTTCAATCTGCAAATTCAAATCGTCTGCAAGCCCTTTTCTGATTGCAGCTTCCGCCATTTTTCCCCACTTGATAGACTGATTGTTTTTGTTCAAATCAGAATCAAGAAGGTTTTTCTTTGCGATGTAAACGCTCAACGGTGTAGCAAAGCGATTCATGTTAAGGATTGCCCCGGAATCACTGCCGCCGATACCCTCACGGCGTTTATCAAGCCATACATCTTCGCTCATACCTTCCGTACTTTCAGCCGTACAGAATCCGTTTTTCAAGATTTCTTCATAAAGCATTTTTTGCCTCCTTATGCTTCGTTGGATTTCTCGTCTATCTTTTTTTTCATCATGTAGCGCAATTCTGCCGCTTGGTCAGAACCGTACCCCATGCTGTATAAAAGTGCTTCTCTCACGCTTCCGAAGGTCTGCTTTTTGCCCTTGTAGGAAGATTCGTACAGTTTTATGTCTTTGCCGTTAAATTTCGTTGTAGTGCATTTCAACATCATTTCTGCGCCCCCTTCGGATTCCTTGCGCCTGTGCAATATTTCTTGTGGTATTCTGGAAGCGTTCTGTCCGTATAAGTCAGCCATTCCGCCACCGTTTCCCTGCTCCAAGCATGCCGCCCCTGTACGATGTCGTCCGGGATTCCGCCCTTCGGCTGATACCACCTGTTATTTTTGAAGGTCGAAAAAGCCCCCACGCCGCGCAAGTTATAACAGGCTTCCAAGTCGTACCATTGCGCCGTAAGCTGATTGTTCTGTACGCTTGCAGCCTGTTTGAATGTGTTTATCGCTTCCGGGAGAAGTTGAAGAAGTTTTCCAAGCTCCCCTTCATCATCAATCTGTAAGGTCATTTATCGCCTCGCTTGCGGTAATCCCTAGAAGGTCTTGCAGGTCTGTTGCTTCCGTCCTCTGGCTTGTCTGTGAGAACGCAATAACCGAATTCGCCTTGCGCTTTCATTTCAGAAAAGAACCTCATGCCGTAAGCGGTAATTTTGCATTGTTCACCGCTCCAACCGTTTTCAGCGTTTACGATTCTGTTTACAAGGATTCCTTTTGTAATTGCTTTCTGACTTGCCGTGTAAATGCCCTTGTTCCTGTAGATGAAGCCGTTTTTCTCACACCAATTTGTAAGGCAATTCTGCGGATTCAGATTCAAGAGTTTTGCAACTTCCCGGAAAGACTTTTCGGAATTCCTATGCTCCATGTTTCCGGCGTAAGTTTCCCAAGATGTAGCAGAAGGCTGCAATTCAGCGTTTTTCGCTCTTAAAATTGCAAGTTCTTCTTCGTACCCTTCCTGCATAAGTTCCATTGCTTTTTTAATCTTCAATGCGGGTGTAAGGTCTGTAGTTGTGTTTGCAAC
>JAGALK010000016.1 GCA_017625255.1 Lachnospiraceae bacterium | reverse complement strand
GAGACAGAGATCTAAAGTTCATGGATTCAGATCCAGAATGAGCACAGCAGGCGGAAGAAAAGTATTGGCTGCAAGAAGATTAAAAGGAAGAAAAAAATTATCAGCTTAGGCCACATCATTTGTGGTCTTTTCTTCTATTTAAAGAAGTATTAAGGAAGTATTCTGTGATAAAGGAGTTCGATAGTTCTTATGAAATTTTCAGAATCGCTGAAAAAAAATATAGATTTTCGACATGTATATAATAATGGAACTTCTTATGCAAACAGATTTCTGGTTATGTATGTTTTGCCTACAGAGACTAGAAAGAATCGATTAGGAATATCAGTTAGTAAAAAAGTAGGAAACAGTGTCGTCAGACATCATCTTACCCGTCTGGTAAGAGAAAGTTACAGACTACATGAAGAAATGTTTAACAATGGGTTAGATATTGTAGTTGTTGCCAGAGTGAATGCAAAACAGGCGTCTTATCATGAAATAGAAAACGCATTGCTTCATTTGGCAAATCTTCATAATATATTAAATAATGAAAAGAAGATGGAATCATTTTGAAAAAAATTTTAATTGCTATGATTAAATTTTATAGAAAATATTTGTCACCATTAAAGTCTACGAAGTGTCCCTATTGCCCAACCTGCTCAGAATATGGTTTAGAAGCAGTTGAAAAATATGGTGCAATTAAAGGTGGATTTTTAGCTTTATGGCGAATATTGAGATGTAATCCTTTTTCAAAAGGTGGATATGATCCTGTTCCATAACTAGGAGGTAGTACATTGTCAGATATTATTTTAACAGCATATGATGGTGCAATCCTTGGGCCTATTGCAAAAGTACTTGGATGGATCATGAACGCAATTTATATGTTCATGGTAAATACATTAGGAATTGAAAATATCAGTTTAACAATTATTATATTTACAATTATCATTTACATGTGTTTATTCCCAATTACTTATAAGCAGCAGAAGTTCTCAAAAATGTCTCAAAAAATGCAGCCGGAGCTTCAGAAAATTCAGAAGAAGTATCAGGGAAAAAAAGATCAGGCTTCTATGCAGGCAATGCAGGAAGAAACACAGTTAGTTTATGAAAAATATGGTGTATCACCTACAGGCAGTTGTGTATATATGTTAATTAATATGCCAATTCTTTTTGCTTTGTATCGTGTGTTTTATAATGTACCAGCATATTTAGGCAGTGTAAAAGATCAATTTACAGATTTGGTAAATGGGATTATGGCTACACCCGGATATCAGGAAACTATGACTGAATTTGTAAATGAAATGAATTTAGCAACAGTGCGGACAGATTTTACTGCAACAGATACGACAGTTCTTTCGAATTATGTTGTAGATGCTTTGTATGCCATGAGCACATCAGGCTGGGAAGTTTTAAAAGAAAAATTTGCTTCTTTGACAGATGTTATCAGTTCTACACAGATGGCAATTACAGAGATTAATGATTTCTTTGGAATGAATATTTCTGATACACCATTAAATATTATGACTACAAGTGTAAAAAGTGGTGCATATTTGATGGTTATTTTAGCATTATTAGTACCGGTTATTTCTTATTTAACACAGGTGCTCAATATTAAGCTTATGCCACAGGCACCTTCTAATGGAGATAATGATGCCATGGCAAATCAGATGAAGACAATGAATAGAATTATGCCATTGTTTTCATTGATTTTCTGTTTTACTGTACCTGTAGGTCTTGGTATTTACTGGATTATCAGTGCGTTAGTTCGTACCGTACAGCAGATTTGTCTGAATAAACATTTTGAAAAGATTGATATTGACGATATTATCAAAGAAAATCAGGAAAAAGCAAAGAAAAGACGCGAAAAAATGGGAATTGCTGAGAATCAGATTAATAATGCAGCAAGAATGAATACAAAGAAAATTAATGAACCGGCAGTTACCACAAAAGAAAAAGAAGAAATTTTAGCAAAAGCAGCAGAGAGAAGAAGTAATGCAAAACCGGAAAGTATGGCTGCAAAAGCAAATCTTGTAAAGGAATTTAATGAAAGAAATAGCAGATAGGGGGTTATTTGTATGGAGTTTATTGAAGTTTCAGCAAAAACATATGATGAAGCAGTGACCGATGCTTTAGTAAAGTTAGGTACAACCAGTGATCAGGTTGAAATTGAAGTAATTGATGAAGGAAAAGCCGGATTTTTAGGAATTGGAAAAAAACCGGTAGTTATTAGAGTAACAAAAAAATTAACTGTAGAGGGTTATATAAAGAAATTCTTAGGTGACATTTTCAATGCAATGAAAATGGAAGTTGAAGTTGTTATGAAAGTGGATGAAGAGAATAATACCATTGATGTTGAATTAAAGGGTAAAGATATGGGTGTTCTCATTGGTAAGAGAGGACAGACTTTAGATTCTCTTCAGTTGCTTGCAAATAATGCGGTACATAAGAATTTTGAGACTTACTATAAGGTAAAATTAGATACAGAAAATTACCGTGTTAGAAGAAAAGAAACTCTTGAAAATCTTGCAAGGAACATTGCTTATAAGGTAAAAAGAACAAAACGCGCTGTTTCTTTAGAACCAATGAATCCTTTTGAGAGAAGAGTCATTCATTCTGCATTACAGAATGATAGATATGTTACAACCCATAGTGAAGGTGAAGAACCATTCAGACATGTAGTTGTTACTTTAAAAAGATAAGTTCTGAATACAATTACGAGGGCTGTTGCTATACATTCATACTTTCGTTTAATATCGTAAGTTGGTGTTTGCAACAGCCTCGATTTTTTTAGAGAGGTTATTCCATAAATGAAAACAGATACAATAGCGGCAATTGCTACTGCCATGACAAATTCCGGGATTGGAATTATTCGTATTAGTGGTGATGAAGCGGTAGAGGTTGCAGACAGGATTATTAGATTAAAAGGAAATAAAAAATTATCCGATTGTAAAACACATACTATCCATTATGGATTTGTTATGGAAGAAGATGTAAAGGTCGATGAGGTTATGGTTCTTTTAATGAAAGGACCAAAAAGCTATACAAGAGAAGATACGGTAGAAATTGATTGTCATGGCGGTATTCTTGTCATGAATCGCATATTAGATTTAGTTTTAAAAAATGGAGCCAGACCAGCAGAACCGGGAGAATTTACAAAACGGGCATTTTTAAATGGAAGAATTGATTTAGCTCAGGCTGAATCTGTTATAGATGTGATTAATGCAAAAAATGATTTTGCATTAAAAGCTTCAATGAATCAGTTAAGTGGTGATGTTTCAGATATTATAAAGGAAATTCGAAAGAAAATCATTCATGAAATTGCCTATATTGAGTCAGCATTAGATGACCCGGAGCATTACCAGATGGATATGTATGGAGAAGAGCTTGCAGAAAAAATTGCACCTGTTATTTCAAAAATTGAACATCTTCTTGTAAATGCGGAAAATGGTGCGATTTTAAAAGAAGGTATTCATACTGTAATTGTTGGAAAACCAAATTCCGGAAAATCTTCCCTATTAAATTCACTGGTTGGAAAAGAAAGAGCGATTGTCACGGATATAGCAGGAACAACCAGAGATGTGATTGAAGAGCAGATTCGTCTGAATGGTATCAGCTTAAATATGATTGATACTGCCGGAATTCGTACAACGGATGATGTAGTAGAAAAAATTGGTGTAGATAAAGCTAAGGAATATGTGGAAAAAGCTGATTTGGTGATTTATGTTGTGGATTCTTCTATTCCATTAGATGCGGATGATGATAAGATTATTGAGCTTTTACAGGAAAGAAATGTTATTATTTTATTAAATAAATCAGATTTAGAACCGGTTATTACAGAAAAAGATATGCTTAGTCGTCTGAATAAAAGAATTCTTTCTGTATCTGCAAAAAATAAAGATGGAATTGATGATTTAGAACGAACCATTGAAGATATGTTTTTCCATGGTAAAATACAAATGAATGATGAAGTTTATATTACGAATACCAGACATAAAGCATCTTTGCAGGATGTAAAACAAAGCTTACGGCTGGTGCAGCAAAGTATTGCAGATGGCATGCCGGAGGATTTTTACGCCATCGATTTAATGAATGCTTATGAGGAGCTTGGAAAAATCATTGGAGAAGCAGTAGAAGATGATTTGGTTAATGAGATTTTTAGTAAGTTTTGCATGGGAAAATAACAAAATACGCTATTAAATGTGGAAAGAAGGAAGAAAAATGCCTTGTATTGTTGAAAATTATGATGTATGTGTAGTTGGCGCCGGTCATGCAGGATGTGAAGCAGCACTTGCAGCGGCAAGACTTGGAATGGAAACAATTATGTTTACAGTAAGTGTAGACAGCATTGCATTGATGCCTTGTAATCCGAATGTAGGAGGAAGCTCTAAGGGACATTTAGTTCGAGAAATAGATGCTCTTGGTGGAGAAATGGGCAAAAATATAGATAAAACCTTTATTCAGTCAAAAATGTTGAATAAATCTAAAGGTCCTGCGGTACATTCTCTTCGTGCACAGGCAGATAAAGCATCCTATACCAGAGAAATGCGAAAAACCTTGGAAAATACAGAACATCTGACTATTAAACAGGCAGAAGTAGCAGAGATTATTACTGAGGGCAAAGAAGATTGTCATATTGTCGGAATAAAAACAGTTTCTGGCGGCACTTATTATTGTAAGGCAGCTATTTTGTGTACCGGAACTTATTTGCATGCTCGTTGTCTTACAGGTGAGATGGTCATGCAGACCGGACCAAATGGATTACAGTCCGCAACGCATTTAACAGAGTCTTTATTACAGCATGGAGTGGAAATATTCCGCTTTAAAACAGGTACACCGGCAAGAATTGATAAGCGCTCGATTGATTTTTCAAAGATGGTAGAGCAAAAAGGTGATGAGAGAATTGTGCCTTTTTCTTTCACGACAAATCCAGAAGATGTTCAGATTGATCAGATTTCTTGTTGGCTGACTTATACTAATGAAAAAACACATGATATTATTCGCGCAAACTTAGATCGTTCACCTTTATATGCAGGTGTAATTGAGGGTACGGGACCAAGATATTGTCCATCTATTGAAGATAAGGTAGTAAAGTTTGCTGATAAAGATAAACATCAGGTGTTTATTGAACCAGAAGGCTTAAATACCAATGAAATGTATGTGGGTGGTATGTCAAGTTCACTACCTGAAGATGTTCAGTATCAGATGTATAGAACAGTTCCCGGACTTGAAAATGCCAAAATTGTTAGAAATGCATATGCTATCGAATATGATTGCATTAATCCAAATCAGCTATATCCATCTTTGGAGTTCAAGCATATTAAAGGACTTTTTAGCGGTGGGCAGTTTAATGGAAGCTCAGGATATGAAGAAGCTGCATGTCAGGGTCTTATTGCTGGTATTAATGCATGTATGGAAATTCAGGGAAAAGAGCCTTTAATTTTAGATAGATCTGAAGCTTATATAGGTGTGTTGATTGATGATTTGGTCACAAAAGAAAACCATGAGCCATATCGAATGATGACCTCGAGAGCAGAGTATAGACTTCTTTTAAGACAGGATAATGCTGATTTAAGATTATCCAAAAAAGGATATGAAGTGGGTCTTTTACCAAAAGAAAGATATGATTGGGTAGTAAAAAAAGAAGAATTAATTGCACAGGAAATGGAAAGAATTTCAAAGGTTATGATTGGTGCAAATCAAAAAGTTCAAGCCTTATTAGAATCATTAGGAAGTATTCCACTGAATACAGGTACTTCGCTTGTAGAGTTGATTCGCAGACCGGAGTTAAGCTATGATTTACTTGCGGAAATTGATCCGCAGAGACCAAAGCTGCCGGAAGAGGTTTGTGAACAGGTAAATATTAATGTGAAATATGAAGGATACATTTCCAGACAGATTAAGCAGGTGGCGCAATTTAAGAAATTAGAAAAGAAAAAGCTGCCGGAAGATTTTGATTATACACAGATACATGGTCTTAGAAAAGAAGCTATTCAGAAATTGAATGTTGTAAAACCGGTTTCCATTGGTCAGGCATCTAGAATATCGGGTGTATCTCCAGCAGATATTTCTGTAATTTTAGTCTATTTGGAACAGTTAAAATATCAACATAAAAAGGTAGAAGAAAATGCGTAAGGTGGATATATGGAAGAAAAAATAGCATATATGTCAAAAAAATTTGAAGAAGCAGGATTTGCATTTTCAGATAATCAAAAGCGGCAGTTTTATATATTTTATGAAATGCTGATTGAAAAAAATAAAGTAATGAATTTAACCGGAATCACCGAGTTTGAAGAAGTGGTAGAAAAGCATTTTATAGATTCTATTTGCTTAAATCAGGTAGTGAATTTGGATAAAAAAATAAAAATTCTGGATTTAGGAACAGGAGCAGGTTTTCCCGGAATACCATTAAAAATTGCTTTTCCAGAGATTAAGATTGTATTGATGGATTCTTTAAATAAACGAATTTTATTTTTAAATGAAGTTATTGAAGAATTAGGATTAAAAGATATTGTTACTGTTCACGCCAGAGCAGAAGAGTTAGCGAGAAAAACAGAATATCGAGAACAATTTGATATCTGTGTTTCGCGAGCAGTAGCTAATTTATCCACATTAGAAGAATATTGTTTGCCATTTGTCAACATTGGTGGTCAGTTTATTTCCTACAAATCCGGAGAAGTGGATAATGAAGTTGAGGAATCAAAAAAAGCCTGTTATCTTTTAGGGGGTGAATTAAAGGGTGTACATAAATTTACTTTAGAAGATAGTGGCCGTTCTTTTGTAATGGTAAATAAGGTAAGGAAAACACCCAAAACTTATCCAAGAAAAGCTGGAACTCCTTCAAAATCGCCTTTGAAATAGTAAAAAAATACTCAGATTTCTTGAAAAAGCAAGAAATCTGAGTATTTTTTATTCATAGAACATACGAATAATATCATAGGTTTTTTCTGGATCTTCTAATTGAGGAAGCTTACTGCATTTTGAAATATAGGCAGTTTGAATATTTTCATCATATTTTAAATAAGAGTCAATAATTCGTATGGAGTTTTCATTATCACGACTACCGATAATGAAAATGTCATTTTCTACTCTTTTTAATGCAGGTATAATGCTGATGTTTGTGTAGTTGCCTAAAATACTTCCGTACAAGAACTTACCATTACTGCAGCATTTATGAGCTGATTCATAATAATAATCTTTGGTTTTACCTGAAATAAAGGATTTTTTGTTAAAATATTCATTTTCAAACAAATCGGTAATTTTGTCTTCTGTCATTTGCATATTATAGAAGAATGTACCAATAATAGGGAGTTCTATTAGCTTCTTTACAAGATTACGCTGTTTTGTAGGGTTACTTTGTAAAGCTTCTAAAGAAGATGGACTGATAAAAAAGATTTTATCAAAAATACTATTGTCCATATTTGCTGCCATTAAAGTAAAGGAACAGGAATCACCGGTTGCAATGACATCTGTTTTTATACCGATAATTTTTTTGACAAAATCTGTAATTAATTGAACAAACATATAATTTGTATAGGTTAAGTTTGGTTTGTCCGATCTTCCACAGCCTAAAAGATCAATCGCATATACTGTGTGATCTTTTTCTAATTTTTTTATCAGACGATTCCATTCATAGGAAGAGCTTGCCGGATGAAGGTCATGAATTAGAAGAATTGGTGAACCTTCACCGTGTCTGGTATAAAATATATTTCCATAACGCCATTCAAAAAAGTGTCCGGTGTTGGTGTCTAGCATTTTTTTTAATCCTGAGGTTGCATTTATTACTTTATTGATACCATAAATACAGCCAGTTGCTAATGCGGTTAGTAATAAAAAATGTCTGATATTTTTTTTCATGGATAACCTCCTGTGCATTGTCATAAATATATTATAGACGAAATACCAGGCAGTTACAAATAAAAAATGTTTTTTGCTTTTCTTTTTTTGTAGAATGAAGTAAAATAATATTGTAGATACTTGTTTTTAATATACAAACATATGTTCGGATGGTGATAATATGGTAGTTGACTTTTTAAAAGAGTATCAAGTTTCTTTGTTAGAAGAAAAAGAGGAATTAGAAGCAAAGAAAAAAAGTATTAAAATTCAAAGGGATGAAAATGCAAAGTTTTTAGCTCAATTAAGAGAAGAAGATGAGTTAGAATTTGATGCATTATCTCCTAGAAGACAGAATACGGATATTCGTAATAAAATATCTGATTTAGAAATAAAGCAGCAAGAATTGCTTGAAGAGTCAAATTGTATTAAAGAAAAAATTGATAAATTAAATACAAAATTAGATGAATTTAATAGTGTATTGAAGGTTGCAAAGAAGCAGGCAAGTGCCAGAGAGAAAAGAATCAATGGCTTTTTGGAAGATAATGATATTTTGAAATTAAAAGTATTAGAAACACAGGAACTTGAAAGACAAAGAATAGCCAGAGATTTGCATGATTCTTCTGTACAGAGTTTAACAAGTATGGTACATAAAATTGAGTTATGTTCTAAGCTTGTAGATATGGATGCTATTCGGTGCAAACTTGAGCTTTCCGCTATGTCAAAAACGATAAAAGAAATTATAGAAGAAATGCGGCAAATGATATATAATCTGCGGCCGATGTCTTTTGATGATATTGGATTTGAAGTGACATTAGAAAGAGAACTATCTAAAATTCAAAGTAAGGGAATGAATATTAACTATTCAGTAGAAGGGGAAGCATATCCTGTGAATCCTGTTGTTTCATTAACTTTATTGAGGGTTATTCAGGAAGCATGTAATAATGTCGTTAAGCATGCACAGGCATCCATGATTTCTGTAAAAATCCAATATGAACCGGACAAACTGGTATGTATTGTTAAGGATAACGGAAAAGGATTTGTGTTATCTGAATGTGATTCTTGTATTAGAGAAGATAATTCTGGATTTGGTCTATCAACAATGAAAGAAAGAGTATGTCTGTTATCTGGAAAGTTAGATATAGATTCGAAAATTAATGTCGGAACAAAAATTATAATTGAAATACCGATGATAAAGGAGGATATATAAAAATGTCATGTATTAATATCATGATTACGGATGATCATTCAATGATTAGAGAGGGATTAAAACAGCTATTAGAATTAGAAGGGGAATTTAAGGTTGTTGGCGAAGCAAGCGATGGAGTAGAATGTCTCGAAAAAATCAAAGATGTTAAGCCGGATGTTTTATTACTGGATATTAATATGCCAAATAAAAATGGTCTGGATGTTTTAAAAGAATTAAGTGCCGATAAGAAAGTAAATGTAAAGGTTCTAGTTCTTACTGTACATAACGAAGTGGAATATTTATTGAAAGCTGTTGAAATCGGTATTGATGGATATTTATTAAAAGATTCTGAATATGCAGAATTAAAGAAAGCAATAGTTTCCGTTTATGAAGGAGAAACATACATCCAACCTGATTTGATTCCAATGTTGAATTCCAAGATGCTTAGTCTTGAAAATGATTATGATAAGATTGAAAGTTTGACAAAGAGAGAGTTAGATGTACTTCGACATTTAGCTGTTGGCATGTATAATAAAGAAATCGCTACCACACTTGAAATAAGTGAGAGAACTGTGAAAAATCATGTATCTAATATTTTTAAGAAAATCAATGTATCAGATAGAACACAGGCGGCGGTTTTTGCAATTAAAAATAATTTGATTAGTATTCATTAAATATTTAGAAAGAGGAATGTTTCATGTGAAACATTCCTCTTTTTTTAGGGGGCTGTCCTGATTCATTTTTGGGGACAATGCTACAGGATGGATATGTTCAGATTATAAATATAAGAATTTCTAAGTATTACGGATGAATTGATTTAGTAACGCGTGTTCATGCGCGCAAATAGTTGAATAGTTAATAGAAATACTAATTTCTTTTATATTCCCTATTTGTTAATCCATTATTGATGTACCTCTACATTGAACCAGATTACAAGACTATACTTAGAAATATATTTACATTGTGGGTATTATAATTGCAGAATAAGGTACATAAGATTAAAGTTGTAAAATTGACATATTGTAAATATACAAGAGTCGATTTGCAATTTATTATAGTAAAATAATTGCAAATATTTGATATAAAAAATGATATGCATATTACATTTGTTAAACTGTAAGATGATATAGTTAATTGTATGCAATTTAAATGAATTGCAACATTAAAAAAATAAGTATACAATATGTTATTATATTCAAAAAATATAAAAATCTATACTACCCACACAATGAAACATTAATCTATATTCTATTGGATAAAGTAAATTGTCATAAATATGGGGATAGGTGTTTACAGGTGCATTTGGGAGCAGGTAATCAGAGATAAATTACCTGGATGGTGATTTAAAGCGAGAGCGAAATGGATTTCGCGTTCGAGCTGGTCTCGTCCGTTACCAATATAGATAAAAAAGAATATATAGAAAATCTTACTTGCGGACAACCGCATCTGTAAACACCTATCCCCATATTTATGACTCACAACCAAAGATAAAAATGTTTCACATGAAACATCACAATAAAGACTTATTCACTATAGAAATACATCAAAAATAGTGATATAATATTTTCTAGTCAAAAAGAAAGGAAATACTATGGGAAGAATAATAGCAGTAGCAAACCAAAAAGGCGGAGTTGGAAAGACAACCACAGCTATAAATTTATCTGCATGTTTAGCTGAATGTGGAAAAAAAGTGCTGACTATAGACACAGATCCACAGGGAAATACAACAAGTGGCCTTGGTATAGAAAAAAATGAAGTGAAAAATACAATTTATGAATTAATGTTGGATGAATGTACAATAAAGGAATGTATTGTACCAACTGAGTTTGAAAATTTAAGTGTGATTCCTTCTAATGTAAACCTTGCCGGGGCAGAGATAGAATTATTGGGGATAAATGAAAAAGAATATATTTTGAAAAATGCGGTGGATTATATAAAAGCAGATTATGATTTCATCATTATTGATTGTCCTCCATCGCTAAATATGCTGACTGTAAATGCAATGACTACAGCAAATAGTGTGTTAGTTCCAATCCAGTGTGAATATTATGCGCTAGAAGGACTTAGTCAGTTAATACATACGATTAATTTGGTACAGAAAAGATTGAATTCACGACTTCAGATGGAAGGTGTTGTATTTACGATGTATGATGCCAGAACGAATCTTTCTTTGCAGGTTGTGGAAAATGTTAAAAATAATTTGGATACAACTATTTACAAAACAATCATTCCAAGAAGTGTAAGATTAGCAGAAGCACCGAGCCATGGATTACCTATTAATAAATATGATTCTAGATCTACGGGAGCAGAAAGCTATCGTATGTTAGCAAAAGAAGTTATAGATAGAAAGGATATATAAGTAAAATGGCACTAAAGAAAGGATTGGGAAAAGGTATAGATAGTATTATCCCACAGAAAATAGCAATAGAAGAAGTGACTGATGCAAGTAAAGATGCCGTTATGGTAGATATATTAAAGGTAGAACCAAATCGTGAACAGCCAAGAAAGAATTTTGATGAAGATGCATTATTAGAATTATCAGATTCTATTAAACAATTTGGTATATTACAACCAATACTCGTGCAGGATAAAAAAGAATATTATGCGATTATTGCCGGTGAACGCCGTTGGCGCGCAGCAAAATTAGCAAAATTAAAAGAAGTTCCGGTTATCATAAAAGATTTAACAGATCAGGAAATTGTAGAAATTTCCTTAATTGAAAATATTCAGAGAGAGGATTTAAATCCTATTGAAGAAGCTTTTGCATATAAAAGACTAATTGATGAATTTCATTTAAAACAGGATGAAGTAGCAGAGAGAGTATCAAAAAGCAGAACAGCAGTTACAAATTCTATGCGTTTATTGAAATTATCTGAAAAGGTTCAGCAAATGCTTATTGATGAGATGCTGACTATGGGACATGCAAGAGCATTATTAGGTATTGAAGATGCAGAAAAACAATATTCTGTTGCACAAAAAGTTTTTGATGAAAAATTGAATGTAAGAGAAACGGAAAAGCTTGTAAAGAAGCTGCAGACAGAAAAGGATAATGTAAAAACAGAAAAAGAAAATCCGATTGATCCGAAATTAGAAATAATTTATCAAAACTTAGAAGAAAAAATGAAAACAATTTTGGGCACAAAAGTAGTTATCAATAAGAAAAATGCCCAGAAAGGTAAAATTGAAATAGAATACTATTCTTCGGATGAATTGGATCGCATCGTTGAATTATTTGAAACTATTAATCATGTATAGAAAAGGATAGAGAAGAATGATTGAATATTATTTAGGAATAGATTCAGATTTTATAGTAGTAGGATTAGCAATTATTTCTGTAATATTATTGCTTATGATTATTATAAATACTGTACAAATGAGTAAATTAAAAAAGAAATACAAGATGTTTATGGATGGGAAAAATGCAAAGACTCTTGAAGAAGCTGTATTGGGATATATGAATCAGATTGAAACAATTATTGCATCTACAGAAAAGAACAGAGCAGACATTGAAACAATTTTTAAAAATATGAAGCATACATTCCAAAAGGTTGGTTTAGTAAAATATGATGCATTCCATGAAATGGGTGGAAAATTAAGTTTCTCCCTTGCATTATTAAATGAAATAAATGATGGATTTATTATTAATGCTATGCATAGCAGAGAAGGCTGCTATACATATATCAAAGAAGTGATTGATGGAAATTCAATAATAGCTTTGTCAGAAGAAGAAAAAGAAGCTTTAGATATGGCAATGAACTTTAAAGAATAGGTCACTAAATGGAGCTATATAAATTATGAAGATTAAAGAAGTAAAGTATATTAAAAGTGGGGAAATACTAGCTTCGCCAATATATACAGATGAAAAAACAATTTTGATACCAGCCGGTACAGAATTGAAAAAAGAATATATTGATCTTTTATTACCACTTGGTATTGAAATTGTAGAAATAGAAGATAAGTACGAATCTATAGAAAAATCTTCTTTAATCATACCGGAGGAGGTTAAGTCAGAGTTCAAAGAAAAGATACAGAATATATTAGGGAAGCATATATATTCTGGAAAAGGGTCGCTCTGTAAAATAAAAGATATAGCAATAGAAATTATAGATTTTGTGAATAATATTGATTTGAATTGTATATATGATATTCCATATCGGCAAACAGATTTGTATGAGCATACGATTTCAGTGACAATATTTTCTTTGCTGGTTGCGAGGAAGATAAATTTATCACAGGAGAGAATGGAAGATATTGCAATAGGATGCTTGCTGCATGATTTAGGGTTGCGTTATATTACAATTCCTTATGTAAATAAAAAAATTGATGAATTGCCGCCAGAGGATATATTTGAATATAAGAAACATACGATTCTTGCATATACTGTATTGGATGAAGAAGAATGGTTATCTCAGGTTTCTAAAAATATGGTTCTTTCACATCATGAAAAAATGAATGGAAGTGGATTTCCGTTAAAACAAAGGGAGCAAGATATAGAATGCAGAATAATACAGTTATGTGATTCTTTTGACTGTTTGATATCAGGAATGGAATGTGGAAGATATTCAGTTGAAAAAGTTATGAATTATTTTCTGACAGTTGCAGGTGAAAAATATGATAAGGATTTGATGAAAGATTTATTTTCTATGATAGGAAAATATCCGGTAGGTACAGAAGTGGAATTATCGGATCATACCTATGGGGTTGTTACCTGTCAGACAAATTGTATAGATTGTCCGATTATTAATTTATTGGATGAAATGAGTGGCAATATAGTAGAGAATAAAGTTTATGATTTGAATGAAAATAAAGAAATTCAGATTATAAGAGTAATATAAGTTCAAACCAGAAATAGAAGAAAGAGGAATAGAATGCATAATTTTTTAAAATCGATTGGATTTGAACAAATGAATAATACAAAGCTGGATGAATTGTTAAATACGGTTGTAGAAGAACCAAATAGTATGAATTTGGCTGTAGATTCTCAGGGAAATGAGTTTGTAGAGTTTACGAAAGAATTTGGTGAATCTATCGGAATCGTAGTCTGTGGTAATTATATGGAAAATGGTGAATTTAATATTAATTACTATTATCCGTATTTTAAAGGCAGTGGAATCACCAGTGAAGAAAGTATTGAAATTGAAAAGCATGCAGAAAAAGAATCTTATGCAGCAATTTGTGATGATATCAAAGTAGGAGTAACATTGATTTTTTATATGCAAAATGTTGCAGAATATTTAATGGAAAAGTCTCATTGGAAGGAGAATTTTAAACCTAATTTTTCTGTTACATTGTCTGGAATGTCTTTAGCGGGAAAAGTTCTTTTGCCGATTAATAAAAGCGAAAAGCAGATTGAACGAAGTGAAAAGGTTACACAAAATAGAAATCATTTAATTGCCGCAGCCAGAGAAGGTGATGAAGATGCAATCGAAAGTCTCACATTAGAAGATATAGATACTTATTCTATGATTTCAAAGCGTATTGCGAATGAAGATATTTTGAGTATTGTAGATTCTTATTTTATGCCATATGGTATCGAAAGTGATCAGTATTCTGTAATGGGTGAAATATTAAATTGTTATTATGTGGATAACAAGCTGACAAATCAAAGAGTATGTGTAATGACAGTGGATACAAATGATTTGATTTATGATATTTGCATCAATGAAAAGGATCTTTTAGGTGAACCAAAACCGGGCAGAAGATTTAAAGGAACTATATGGATGCAGGGACATATCAATTTCTGATAGATGCTTGTTTTGTAACTATAAGCATACAGAATAGTTACGAAATGGATTGATTTTTTTATAGCAGAATGCTAAAATAATCTAAGTGTTCTCATAGTTAAGTGGATATAACAGGGACCTCCTAAGTCTCAGTCCCCAGTTCGACTCTGGGTGGGAACATCAGAGCTGAAAGCAATTATTGTTTTCAGTTCTTTTTTTGTTTACGAATAAAAAAAAAGAGAGTATAATAGAAATGACTGAAAAAAATTGGAATTTCAGTAAATAGTATGTAAAAGAATAATGTAAGGGGAGTTTTGTATGGCGAATATTCTGAAAGCGAAGGAATTGAATCAGCTTACAAAAGGAACAGTACTTTTTCGAAAAGGGGAAAGAACAAAATTTATCGGAATGGTTGTAAAAGGAAGCATCCGTATAAAAAATAATGAAGTCTGCAGAATTGCAAAAGCAGGAGAAATGATTGCAGTTGCAGATGTATTTTCTAATGAATATTTAAGTGATTATATTGCTGAAGAAGACGCAATATTTTATGCATTTCCGGCATTTGATGCTGCGACATTAGAGAGTTTTTTTAATGGAAATTATGAGTATAGAGGTATTGTCATTGATTCCATGGAAAAAGAAATGGTACAGTATCTTGAAGAACGAGAAGAACTTTTAAGCAATGCTACAAGCTGCTATCATTTTTTGAAAAAGCATTATGAATTGGCAGTAAAAGAGGGGATGCGTGAAGAAATACCAGAAGATTTCCTCAAAGAAATACCAGAGGAAATTTTGGATATGGATAGCGAGGAGCAAAAGATTTCTTATCATAGAGAGGCAGCAAAAGTTCCTTTAGATATTAAGAAAAAGTATTTTTATAACAGTGATGTTATGGCATTATATCAGGCAGAAGATATTTCTTATCTTGAAAAAGAAATTCAAAAGTCCTGTCAGGAAATTATACAATATATAAAAGATATCTATGCGCTATATATTGATAGTGAAAAGAATGGTTTATTCGATAAAGAAATCCGTCTGTTAAGAGAGTTAAAGAAAAATGGTAAATTTCAGATGGAACACTTTATGCGTGTAGACGAAACAAAAGAAAGAATCTTTAAGATTAATAAGTTCATAGAAAAAAGAACCGGAGAAAAATTATCTTTAGACAGAGCAAAAATAGAAGAAACATTAGAAGCTGTATTGAATGCACCAATGGAAAGTATTAGTGAAGAGGAAGGTGTAGTTGAAAAGGGAGAATGTTTAAAATTCTTAAAAAATTCTTTGGGACAGATTTTAAATTATGCAGCAATAGAAGAAAAAAAACAGAAAGAAATCAAATCAGTTATCGACGAATTTGTAAATACTTCGGATAGATTATCTACAAAGGATGATGTTCGAAAGGTGAAAAAACAGATAACAAAATTCTTCTTTACAGTATATAAAAGATGTATTTTTAAATGGTTTAAGACAGAGGATGCACCTTTGCCGGTTGAGCTTTTTTTGAACTATGGCTATATGGATGAGCGATTGCTAGATGAGGATCAGCTTGTATTTCTTAGTGATATGGTAAAAGAAAAAAATGTTGATTTACCTGTCAAAATATATCGTATGCCTGAATGGTTAAAGGCAATTTACGAAGGAAAAAAGGAGACCTCCAGAGATTCCTTTGAGAGGGATTATAGAGATTTTTTAAGAGAAGAAAAACGCGGTGGAAAGATTACAGATGCACAGGAAAAAGAATTGCTTGCAGACAATAAGCATAAGGTCATTTTTGAAATTGACAATATGTTTACCAGCAATAATAAAATGGTAAATGGAAAGCTCTCTACCTATGTACCTATTTTATATAATGATCAGTTCTTTGGTGATATCGAAAGACTGTATCTGACTAAAAAACAGCTTTGCGATACAATTATAGAATTAGAACAGAAGGATTTTTCTGTTTTCTATAGAGAGGTGTTGTATACAAATCCTGAAATCAAGATAGACAAAGATTATATTATGAAGCGTGTTTATCCTGATGTGATTTTAGCACCAGTATATGGTACAACCTCTTCTATGTGGCAGGAAATTACCGGTAAAAAACGAGATACACCAGCACGATTTATTTTCTCAATATTCTCTGAAAATGAGGTGGAAAAATCTGTTGTAAAGGCATTTGGCAGATTCCATTGGGAGTATTGCAGATGTGAACAGGGAACTGCATGGAATAATATCCAGATTAAATCTCTTACATCAGAATATATGGATTATATTCAGTATTATCGTAAAAATCATGATTTGTCTGAGGAAAGAAGAGAAAAAATTCGGGCACAGATTCAACGGGCAAGGAATAATACACGAGAAATATTTGTCAGTGATTATGAGACATGGATATATTCAGAGTCGAAAGCAGCGATGAAATTAAATAAAGTATCCCGACAGATTATGGCTACATATTGTCCATTTAGTAAAAATATTCGAGAATCATTGAAAACGAATGCGGCATTTGTTGATGCTATGGCAAGACAGCAAAGAAATTATGCAGAAAAGTCACATGAATGGGAGCTGCGTATTCGTCGTAGAGAAAATAATAATCTTGTAGTTCCGGAAGTATTCCGGGAGACATACGAATATTATGCAGATAAATAGTGCTAAAAATTGTATAATATGGTAAAATAACAATAACTGTAAAGTTTGATGAACAGTTGCGAAAAACGAGAATGTACGAAAACAGAGGATGGTGTTTATGAGCAAAGATATGGAAAATGTGCAGGGTAAAAAGTCAGGGAATAAAAAGTCAAAAATGACAATATTTATTATTATATTGGCAGCTTTGTTTATTGCAGAATTATACCTGATGATTAACAGACCGACAGATTATATGGTTTTAGGGGTAGTTGGTCTTGTCATGTTGTGTTTTGTATATTGGATTATTGATTTGGGATTCAAAATACGAAATGATGAAGCAGAAAAAAGTGAAAAAGAGTATGAAAACCTATTTAAATCCCAGAGAATGTCCTATCTTCTGATGAAGGATAATTTTGAAGATATGTATGTGATTTTAAAGGAAATCGAAGAAAATTCTGATATTCCAATTGAGGATTTAATAGAATCACAGAAAGCTGTTGCAAAGGTAACTATTCATAGAAGTAAAGAAAATGCAACTGCTTTAATGAATTCAAACGATCAGATGATTGAAAGATTGCATTCATTAGAAGAGAAGTTAACTAATATGGAAAAAGCTATAGAAGAAAGCAAGTTATCCAGACTTGATGAAATGACAGAAAAGATTCTTTCTTCTATAAATACTATAGAAAATGCAGTAAAAGAAGAGATTCAAAAAAATCCTTCTGCATTGACTGCATCAGAAGAAGGTTTTGATGTAGAAGAAGCTATTGTATCAGAAGAAGAGATTCAGGCAGCAGCAGAAGAAACAGAAGCACCGGTAGAAATAATCGAAGATACTGTTCAAGAAGCAGAGGAAACAATAGAAAATGAAACAGCAGAACCGGTTGTAGAAGAAATTACAGAAGAGGAGAAAATTGAAATACCGGAATTAGAACCGCAGGCATCTATTTCAAATGATCCAAACCATGTGATGACACCGGAAGAAATTGCAAAATTAATCGGTGAAACAAATGCTGAGCCAGAACCAGAACCTGTAGTGGAAGAAAAACCGCCAATGCCGGATATGTCTAATCCAAATCATGTAATGACACCGGATGAAATTGCGGCATTATTAGCCAATATGTAATCAAATAGGATAACTCAGACAAAATAATCTGAGTTATCCTAAATTTTTTGAAAATAGGTATTGATTTTTTTATATATATACTATATAATATGTTTTGTCGTTGAAAAGACAAGCGCCACTAGCTCAGCTGGCAGAGCACCTGACTCTTAATCAGGGTGTCCAGGGTTCGAACCCCTGGTGGCGCATTATAAAAGTACCGATTTTGTAGTTTAGACTATGGGGTTGGTGCTTTTTTATTGGATAAGAAAAATATTGATTTACAAGGAGTAGAATATGCATAAATATGAAGCGGTTATTTTTGATTTAGACGGAACTTTATTAGATACATTGGAAGATTTAGCGGATAGCGTAAATGCTGCTTTAAAAGTCTATAATTGTCCTCAAAAATCTTTAGAACAGGTGCGAATGTATGTAGGTAATGGTATTCGAAATCTGATGAAACGGGCAGTAGAAGGTGGAGAAGAGCATCCTCAGTTTGAAGCAATTTTTGAAGCATTTAAAGAGCATTATCAGAAAAATTCTAAAAATAAGACAAAACCCTATGACGGAATTATGGAGGTTGTTTCTAAGCTGTATGCACAAGGGATAAAATTAGCAATTGTTTCTAATAAAGCTGATTTTGCAGTAAAAGAATTAAGTCCTTATTATTTTGATAAGTATTTTATGGCTGCAATCGGTGAAAGGGAAGGAATTGCCAGAAAGCCTGCACCGGATACTGTATTTCAGGCAGCAAAAGAGTTGGGTGTGGATTTAGATAAAGCAGTATTTATCGGAGATTCCGATGTAGATGCAGATACAGCAAAAAATGCAGGAATTCCCTGTATTGGTGTACTTTGGGGATTCCGGGATAAAGAATTGCTGCAAGAGCATGGTGTTAAATATTTTGCAGAAACACCTATGGAGATTTTGAAAATTTTAGAAGAAATGCAGTAAGAGAATATTAGTGTAAATTTAAAAAATTACATACTTCTTTAAAGGAATGCTTAATACAAAGTATTTTATTTGGTAAGCAGCGATTGTAATAAAAGAATTTGCAGCATCGCCGACAGAATTTTTGTTTCATAAGAAAAACCTCCTCACATGATTAGTATATGCGGGGAGGTTTTTTTGTTGATTATGAACGGGATGCAATCAGTTTGCAGATAGGATTTCCCATGGATGAAAACTTTTCTTCGTATTCGGTCATAATATTTCCGGCATTCATTGTTTCATTGTGATGAAGGTCTTTGGTATAAGCGGTAATTGTCCAACCGGAAGCTGGAATTTCCTCAAGAGAAAAATCAAATAATCCCTGATTGTCTGTTTTAAACTCGATATGTCCCTGTGGAGCTAAAAATTTATCATAGCATTCCATAAAATTTCTGGAGGTTAAACGCCGTTTGGCATGTCTGTCCTTTGGCCATGGATCAGAAAAATTTAAATAAATTCTTTCTACTTCACCAGGGATAAATACTTCGGGAAGAATCTGTGCATCTACACAGAGAAAGCAAAGATTTTCTAAAGGCTCAAGCTCCATTTTCTGTAATGCACGAAGCAATACACTGGTGTATCTTTCAATACCGATATAGTTAATATCTGGATTTTGTCTGGCAAGTTCCATGATAAATTGTCCTTTTCCCATACCAATTTCAATATGAATAGGATTGGTGTTTTTAAAAAAGTTCTGCCATTTTCCTTTCAAATCTGTTGGAGTAGAAACACAGTATGGACTTGCTGCTACAGCTTCATTGGCACCTTTTATATTTCTTAAACGCATAAAAAATTCCTCATTTCGTAATAGTATATACAGGGATATTTTACAACAAAATGCAAAGAATGAAAAGAAGTTAATATTGCTTATCTAAAGATAGAATATTATACTATAATTAATAAATAAACTAAGCGAGGTGTGCCCTTTTGAAGATAAGAAAAAAATTATTATGTTTAATGAGTATTATTACTCTTGTTGCAGGCAGTTTCAGCGGTAATATTCATGCCAAAGAGATAGTAGATTGGCCACAGGGACCGGATACTCAATCTGCGGCTGCAATTGTGGTAGAAATAGAAACCGGTGCAATTCTCTATGAAAAGAATATTCATAATGTACATTATCCGGCAAGTATTACAAAAATTATGACAACGCTTTTAGCTTTAGAAAATAGTGATATGCAGGAGGTTGTCACTTTTTCGGAGGATTCTGTATTTAAAACAGAAGGCTCTGGAATCGCCAGAGATGTGGGCGAGCAAATGACAATGGAACAGTGTCTGTATGCAGTTATGCTAGAGTCTGCCAATGAATGTGCATATGCAGTAGGTGAGCATGTAGCAGGCGGAAGTATTGATGCATTTGTGAATATGATGAATGAACGGGCAACAGAGCTTGGCTGTTTAAATACGCATTTTAATAATAGTAATGGTTTGCCGGATGAGCAGCATTATACAACGGCATATGACATGGCATTAATTGCAAGAGAAGCTTATTTGAATGAGGATTTCAGAACCATATGTGGCACAAAAAATTATACAATTCCTTTTACTAATAAGCATACGGATGAAGAAACCTATTTGAATAATCATCACCAGATGCTTTTTCCATTAACTACGGGAAAATATTTATATGAGTATTGTCTTGGAGGAAAAACAGGCTATACAACAGTTGCAAACAGTACATTGGTGACTTATGCACAAAAGGATGGTATGACTTTAGCCTGTGTTGTATTAAATGCTCCTTCCGGTGGACATTATGAAGATACAAGAGGATTATTTGATTTCTGCTTTGAAAATTTTAAAATGATGAATATAGAGGAAAATGAAACGGGCTATATTCAGGAAGAAAAAAAATATGCATCCTTTGTAGATATTGATTCATCGGGAAGTGTAGTATTACCTGTAACAGCAAAATTTGAAGATATGAAATCTGAAATTGTATATGATAATACAGATGCAGATGTGGTAGGAACGATTGCTTATACCTATGGGGAGCGATTTGTAGGTGGTGCAGATATTATTGCAAATGATAATATTGCCATAGAAACCTTTGAATTTCATCCACAGGATACAGAGGAAGTGAAAGGCGAGGATACGACAAAGGAAAAAACCGTTAAGATTCCTGTCAGCTTTATTTTTAAATGTATCGGAATTGGAATTGCTGTCATTGTTCTCATTTTTTTAATTTGGAAATTTATTGATAATTTCTATTTAATAAAAAGAAAATTGAATATGAATCGGAGAGATAAGTCACCGTATAAGGAAATTAAGAAAAATAAAATGTATCGCAGAAGAAGGCGCACGCGATTTTAAAGGGTAAAACAAAATATGGAAGAAGAATTAGACATAAAACTAAAAGCCTATGCAAAAAGTGATTATTATCCTTTTCATATGCCGGGACATAAACGCCGGTCCATAGGTTTAACAGATGCATACGGAATAGATATTACAGAAATAGATGGGTTTGATAATCTTCATGCCGCAGAAGATATCCTGCAAAAAGCCCAGATGCGGGCGGCAAAATTATATGATTCTAAAAAAACATATTATCTGATTAATGGTAGTTCCTGTGGAATTCTTGCTGCGATTTCTGCTGCTGTAGGCAGAGGGAAAAAATTGCTTATGGCAAGAAATGTGCACAAAGCCGTATCTCATGCTGTTTTTCTTATGCAGTTGTCTACCGTTTATCTGCAGCCGGAAATGACAGAGTTTGGTATACAGGGAGAAATAACACCTCAAATCGTCAAAGAAGCATTGGAGAAAAATCCGGATGCTTCTGCTGTTATGATTACCTCGCCAACCTATGAGGGAATTGTCAGTGATGTCGAAACTATTGCAAAAATTGTGCATGAATACAAAATTCCACTTATTGTGGACGAAGCTCATGGTGCACATTTTGGTTTTCATCCTGCATTTCCGGAGACAGCAGTAAGGCAAGGGGCGGATATTGTTATCCAAAGTATGCACAAGGTACTTCCTTCTTTGACACAAACGGCATTACTGCATTTAAATTCAGAATTTATTGCAGCAGAAAAAATCGAAAAATTTTTGAATATTTATGAGACAAGTTCACCGTCTTATGTGCTTATGGCGGGTATGGAAGCTTGTGTAAGATTACTGCGGGAACAAGCAAAGGAGCTATTCTTTACTTTCTATGAAAATCTTACTGCATTCTATATACAGGCAAAAGAATTATCGCATATTCAAATCATGCCAATACAGGAAAATAAAGACCCGTCTAAGCTGGTAATTTCTGTAAAAAATACCAATATGACAGGAAAAGAGCTCTATGATGTGTTGTTACATAAATATCATTTACAAATGGAAATGGTTTCAGGCTATTATGTATTGGCAATGACGAGTATTATGGATACAAAGGAAGGGTTTTTGCGTTTATCTCAGGCACTGAAAGAAATTGATGCAACCCTTTCGATGAAAGCAGAAACAGACACAACACATTTTGTTAAGCAGCTTTATAGTAAAAAAAGAAAGGTCTTAGAGGTATATCAGGCAGAGGAGCTTTCAAAAAAAGAGGTTTCCTTTGATGAAGCTATAGGCAAGGTATCTGCGGCTTCTGTTTATATTTATCCGCCGGGAATTCCTGTGCTTTTGCCGGGAGAAATTATCGATGAGGATTTCATAAAAAATGTTCGAAAAAGTGTAGAACTTCGACTGAATTTGCAGGGAATTGCCGATATAATAAATGAGAGGATAAACATTGTCAATTTTTAGATACTATATTATACTAAAGAGTGGAAAAATAATCACAAAAGGTAAAATGAGATGGGAAAAATTTTTTGTGTAATGGGTAAAAGCTCCTCTGGAAAGGATACGATTTACAGAATGCTTTTACAGAATACAGATTTACATTTGGCAAAGGTTGTATTATATACGACAAGACCGATTCGAGCTAATGAGAAAGAAGGTCGGGAATACTTTTTTGTAGATATTAAACGGCAGGAAGAGTTGCAGAAAGCCGGAAAAGTAATTGAATTGCGTACCTATGAAACGGTACATGGACCCTGGTCTTATTTTACAGTGGATGATGGACAGATTTGTTTAGAAGAGAAAAATTATCTGATGATTACTACCTTAGAAGCCTATGAAAAAATTCGGGAATATTTTGGAGAGGATTCGATTATACCTATTTATATTGAGGTGGAGGATGGCGTACGGCTTCAACGGGCATTAGATCGGGAAAAATTAGAAAAAGAACCTAAATATGCAGAGCTATGCCGCAGATTTTTGGCTGACGCCGCAGATTTTTCAGAAGAGAAATTGCTTCATGCCGGTATTTCACTACGATTCAATAACGAAGAATTGGGTAAAATCTGTGAAGAAATTACAAAATATATACAGGCTATTTTACAGAAGTAACAGGAGGTGGAGATTCCATGGAATTGAAAGTAAATGAAATGACACCAACTTCCGTTGTGGAAACTGCTACGCAAAAGGCAGCTTCAGATGGCAGTTTTAAGTTTATCTTAACAAGTGCTATCAGTGAAGTACAGCTTCAGGAACGGTTAAATGCGTTGTTAAATGATATTACGACTCAGGGTGATAGGATTGCGCAGCATATGGATATCCGCGATATGAAACGCTATAGAGGGCTTATCAAGGATTTCTTAAATGAAGTAGTAAACCGTTCGCACAAGTTTTCCAGAGAAAATTTCCTAGATAGAAAAGGCAGACATCGTGTATATGGAATTATCCGATTAATTGATGAAAATCTGGATACTTTAGCAAGTGAATTAGTCAAGGATGAAAAGGATCATTTATCCATATTAAGCAGAATTGGTGAAATACAAGGCTTAATATTAGATATTTTTACATAAACAAATCATTATATAATGAAACAGGGGAAAGTATATGGCGAATTTTACAAATATTATTGGACACGAAAAAATTAAAGAATATTTTATGAATGCAATTACCATGGACAAGGTATCCCATGCGTATATACTAAATGGCGCGGATAAATCCGGGAAAATGATGTTAGCAGAGGCTTTTGCCACAGCTTTACAGTGTGAAAAAAAAGAAGCCTCTCCTTGTGAAGAATGTCATTCCTGTAAACAGGCGGCAAACAGAAATCAGCCGGATATTATTTATGTAAGTCATGAAAAACCAAATACTCTTGGTGTAGATGATATTCGTAAACAGGTAAATGATGATATTGTATTGAAGCCTTACAGCAGTAAATATAAGATATATATTATTGATGAAGCTGAAAAAATGAATGTACAGGCACAGAATGCACTGCTAAAAACGATTGAAGAACCACCTGCTTATGCAATTTTGATTTTGCTTACTACAAATGCAGATGGATTTTTACCTACTATTTTGTCGAGATGTGTCCGTTTGGATTTAAAAGCTGTGCCGGATAAGGAAATTTATCAGTTTCTTATGCAGGAAAAAAAGATACCGGATTATCAGGCAGAGATTTGTGTAGCCTTTGCTCAGGGAAATGTGGGAAAAGCGATTCAGTTAGCAGGCTCAGAAAACTTCAATGAGATGAAAAATTCTGCCATACAGCTTATCAAGCGACTGGATGATATTGAGTTATATGAGATGACACAGGCTATAAAACAGATTACAGAATATAAATTAGAGATTACCGATTATTTCGATATTATGTTAATCTGGTATAGAGATGTATTATTGTATAAAGCAACAGCAGATGCTAATAAACTGGTATTTCAGGATGAGGTTTATGACATCAAAAAAGAAGCCAGCAGATGCTCTTATGAAGGTGTGGAAAACATTCTTGAGGCTTTGGATAAAGCAAAAATCCGTTTACGGGCAAATGTAAATTTTGAACTTGTAATTGAATTATTACTATTGACAATAAAGGAGAATTAAAATGACAAAGGTCGTTGGAGTCCGGTTTCGTAATGCCGGTAAGATTTATTATTTTGATCCGGCAAAGCTAGAAATTGAAGCCGGAAACCATGTAATTGTAGAAACAGCCCGCGGTGTGGAAATGGGTACTGTAATTTTACCGCCAAGGGAGGTAAATGATGATAGTGTTATACAACCATTGAAATCTGTTATTCGTGTTGCAACAGAGGCGGACGAAAAAACAGCACTAAAAAACCGCGAAAAGGAAAAAGAGGCATATAAAATCTGTTTGGAAAAAATTGCTAAGCATAAATTAGATATGAAGCTGGTACAGGCAGAATATACTTTTGATAATAATAAGCTGCTGTTTTATTTTACAGCAGATGGGAGAATTGATTTTAGAGAGCTTGTCAAGGATCTTGCTGCAGTATTTCGTACCCGTATTGAGCTGCGTCAGATTGGTGTGAGGGATGAGACAAAAATTTTAGGTGGTGTAGGTATCTGTGGAAGAGCGTTATGCTGTCACAGCTATCTTTCAGAATTTGTTCCTGTATCTATCAAAATGGCAAAAGAGCAGAATCTTTCTTTGAATCCTACAAAGATTTCAGGTGTTTGCGGACGATTGATGTGTTGTCTGAAAAATGAACAGGAAACCTATGAGTATCTAAACAGCCGCCTTCCGGGGGTAGGCGATACAGTAACGACTCCGGATGGTCTAAAGGCTGAGGTGCAAAGTGTCAGCGTATTACGACAGATGGTAAAGGTTGTCGTAGAAATGGATGATGAAAAGGAAGCTAGAGAATATAAGGTGGATGAGTTAAAATTCCGTCCAAGACGCAGAAAAGAAAATGTAAAGCTTTCCAAAGAAGAAATGAGAGAGTTAGCAGCACTTGAGGATCATGGAGGACAGTCAAAAATTGACGAAGGAAAATAATCTAAAACCGCAGGAACGGTTGGATGAATTGCATCGGAATAGCTATGTGATTATTCAAAATCCAGAAAAATTTTGTTTTGGTATGGATGCGGTTCTTCTTTCCGGTTTTGCAAGGGTAAAGCAAGGGGAAAAGGCGTTAGACCTTGGAACCGGAACCGGGATTATTCCTATTTTGCTGGAGGCAAAGACAAAGGGAGAGCATTTTACCGGTTTAGAAATCCAAGAAGAAAGCGCAGATATGGCAGCAAGAAGTGTTGCCATGAACCATTTAGAGTCCAGAATTGATATTGTAGTTGGGGATATAAAAGATGCTTCTAAGCGATTTGGAGCATCTTCTTTTGATGTAATTACAACCAATCCTCCTTATATGATTGGCAATCATGGCCAATCCTCGGGAAGTGAAGCAAAAGCTATTGCAAGGCATGAAATGCTGTGTACCTTGGAGGATGTTTTGCGGGAAAGTGCAAAAATCCTAAAGCCCAAGGGAAGATTTTACATGGTGCACAGACCTTTTCGTCTGGCAGAAATTATGAGTAAGATGGTCGAATATAAAATCGAACCGAAACGGATGCAATTAGTGTATCCATTTGTAGACAGAGAGCCGAATATGGTGTTAATCGAGGGATTAAAAGGAGGAAATTCCAGATTGACAGTGGATAAGCCTTTAATCGTCTATAAAGAACCGGGGGTATATACGGATGAAATTTATGACATTTACGGATATTAGGAGGGAAAAATGGCTGGAAAATTGTTTTTGTGTGCAACGCCTATTGGGAATTTAGAAGATATTACCATGCGGGTTTTGCGGACTCTGAAAGAGGTAGATTTAATTGCAGCGGAAGATACCCGTAATTCTATTCGTTTGTTGAATCATTTTGAGATAAAAACACCACTGACAAGCTATCATGAATACAATAAAATAGACAAAGCTTATCAGTTAATAGAAAAAATGCGGGAAGGCAAAAATATTGCTCTGATTACCGATGCCGGTACACCGGGAATTTCGGATCCGGGAGAGGATTTGGTGCGTATCTGCTATGAAGAAGGAATAGAAGTGACTTCTTTGCCAGGAGCAGCAGCCTGCATCACAGCTCTTACCATGTCAGGACTTCCAACCAGACGATTTGCATTTGAAGCATTTTTGCCCAGAGATAAAAAGGAACGGGTAGAAGTCTTAAAGGAAATGACAGAGGATACCCGTACATTGATTGTCTATGAAGCACCGCATCATTTGTTAAAAACCTTAAAAGAATTGTCAAATGCTTTGGGAAATCGTAAAATTACCGTTTGCAGAGAACTGACGAAGAAATTTGAGGAGAAAAGGCTTTCAACAATAGAAGAAGCAATAGAGTATTTTGAGGAAAATGAACCTAGAGGAGAGTTTGTCCTTGTCATACAGGGAAAAAGTCGGGAAGAAATCCGACTAGAAGAGCAGAAAAGCTGGGAGGAAACCTCCTTAGAAGAGCATATGGCAATTTATGAAAATCGCGGTATGAACAGAAAAGATGCCATGAAAGCAGTGGCGAAGGATAGAGGTATAAGTAAACGAGAGGTTTATAATCGTTTGTTAAAATCAGAGTAATCTAGGAAGCATAATATACCGGAAGATATTTTTTAATAATAGAAAAAGGAGCAGGACCTATACGGATAACTGCATCATGGAATGCACGATTGGAATATTTATCTTTAAATTCCGTCTGTGCATTCTTTTTTAATTCCAGAAATTCTAAATATCCGACATAATATTTCAGGTAATGAGCAGGTTCTTCTACAATCAGTTCATAGATGCTTTGAATAACAGACTGATCTTTGATCCCATATTCAGAGAAGAAATTGATGGTATCAGTAAGTGTCCAGCCATCATAGTGAATTCCCATATCTACAGTAGCATAAAGACTTAAAAGGGCAGATTGATGAGCTCTGTGCATTTCTGCTGTTTTATCCTCTAAGCCGGCATAGTCGTAAGAAAGCATTTCCACATAGGTTGCCCAGCCTTCTGTATATCCCGGATAATTTAAAAGGCTGCGGATAGGAGAGAGGTTTGCCTGATAGGATTCGGTTGTTTGATAAAGATGTCCCGGGTAACCTTCATGGGCAAGGGTTGTAAACAACTGAATACCGGAATATCCATTGCTTTTATTGATATAGATTACATTGTGATTGGTATTATCTATGGGAGCTGTCAGATAAAAAGCCGGTGCTAAGGTATCTTCCATAGAAGCATCTACATAGTTTAAGTCAAAGTTCGTATTAGAAGCAGGAGAAAAGTCCTTGCACATAGCTGTCTGTAAATGTTCTAGAATTTTTATCGGATCATCCTCTAAAATAGGGGTGTCTTTAACATTAATCAATTCAGGATATTCTGTAAGCAAATTCCGCAAAGTCAAAAAGTCGGCATTTCTTTGTTCTGTGACACAATTTTGCAGTTCTTCTATACTTTTATCAGAACCTGTACTGGAATATACAAGATGCTTGTAATATTCCTTTCCCTGTTGAAAATAGCATAAACCACCGTTATTTGTTCCTGTGTTTTTTAGCCGTTCTATGGTATTGGCAAGATTTTTATAGGCTGGAATAACATCATTTAATACAAGGGTTTCATTTTTTTCCTTATAAAAATTTTTTTTCTCCTCAGAAAGCTCTGTTAGGGCATCTATCCTTTTATTAAAGGTTGTAATCAAATAGTTTTCTTTGGGATTTTCCGTAAATTTCAGACAGGCATCTATAACGGTTTGAGCAGCAAAATCAGACATAAAAAAGCCGCGATTTGCCTTTTCCTCTTCAAAAGCTTCAATCTCCTTAAAATAGTCTTCTATGCAGGAAAGTAAAGAAAGATAATCGGTTACATCTGAAGCCTGATAAAAAGCGTATTCTGCCAATAAAATCGGAAGCTCTGCATGAGTTCCGGTTGTACAGCGAAGGGGCTCTTCAAAATAGAAAAAAGGGGATGCTTCAAGCTCTTTGGTACAATAATCGATGAGGACATCATAAGTGAGCTGTTGTTTGGTAGTTAATGCGTCATAATTAAAAGCACTGACGGCAGCGGACATATTTTCCAGAGAAGAAATGCTGTTTTGATAGGTTTCTTCCGAAAGACTGCCTAAGGAAATGACAGGATTTTTTATACCATATTTTTCTGGATTTGCAAGGGTATAGTGAAGGTTAATCGTATTTCCATTTACTTCCTCACAAAAAAGTGATTCTGTATATGCATCAAAATCCTTTTGCTCTTTTAGGGCTTCTATAGAAGAAACAAAAGGAGCGGATGATATATCACAACCGGTAAGAAAAAGAAATGCCGCGCATAGGCAAAGAACTAATTTTTTCAAAGGAACTCCTTTAGGGATAAAAACGGACTTGTTAAAGCATATGAATAAAAATGTTTTTTAGAAGTAGAAAATAAGAGCATAACAAATGATAAAAAATCATAAAAATGAAAAAAACGGAAATGAGTGCCTATGAATTATTTGTGGGGATTTATGATTGTCATTGGTATCATATATGCTGCCTTTAATGGAACATTACCGGAAGTAACAGAAGCTGCTGTTTCCTCTGCAAAGGAAGCTGTGACACTTTGTATTACAATGATGGGGGTAATGTCCTTTTGGGTAGGTATGATGCGTATAGCAGAAAATGCAGGAATTATCGAGGGAGCTACCAAAAAGCTCATGCCGGTTTTAAGATTTCTTTTTCCTGAAATTCCGGTAAAACATCCGGCAAATAAGCATATTGCAACGAATATGATAGCGAATATGTTTGGTTTAGGCTGGGCAGCGACACCGGCAGGACTTAAAGCAATGGAAGAACTGGCAAATTTAGAGGAGGAGAGAACCGGAAGAAAAAATACAGGAATAGCCACAAAGGAAATGTGTATTTTTTTGATTATTAATATCTCTTCTCTGCAGCTGATTCCTGTCAATGTCATTGCCTATCGAAGCCAGTACGGAAGTGTGGATGCAGCATCTGTTATTGGACCGGGACTAATTGCTACAACCATAAGCACCTTAGGTGCAATCGTATTTTGTAAGCTAATCAATAAAAAAAGTGTATAAAATTAGTCTTTATCCAGTTTTACTAACTGCATATCCTGACATTCCTTTGGAGATATTCCGTATTCTTTTTTGAAGGCTCGAAAAAAGCTGGAATAGTCACCAAATCCAAAGGTCTGGTAGGCTTTAGTAATCGGCATATCTCCAATGATTGCTTCTCTGCAGAGATAAAGTCTCTTTTTGGTTATAAACTGATGAATGGAAATACCCAGATTTTGTTTGAAAATGTGAGAAATATGATATTTGCTCACAAAAAATTCCGCTGATAGCCGTTCTAAGGAAAGGTCCTCATCTAAATGCTCTTCAATAAAGGTACAAAGATTCTGGTAAAGAGACAATTCTTCACCGGATCTTTTTTTATGCTTTTGTTTGTAGACAATACGATTCAAGTGTAATACTAAATCGTTGACACAAAGGGATATTTGGGCATGTTTGCCAAAATGTTCAGACTGCATTTCTTCAATAAGCCGTAAAGCCTTAGACTGAATAGAATAAAAAGTAATCTTATCTATATGAAAAAGATAGTCCTTATTGGTCTGTACATATTGCATAAGATAGGCGTAGTCAGGGGAAAGCTGTATTAAATGATTACAATATTCCTGACTAATCCAGAATACAAATCGTCGATAGGGAACATTTAGACTGTGAATGACGGGTCTATGGGGAATGTGGGGCGGAATCAGCATGATATCGCCAAAAGTTACAGGATAAAGTGTATCATCAATCTGCATGCTTACATCCCCTTCTAAAAAGAAATAAAATTCATAGTAAGCATGGCTATGGGTATTTACTTTTGTCAGGGAAGTATCATTATATAAATAAATTTCAAAGTCCTTAGAAAGCATATATTGACGGGTAGAAAACTGGCTTTGTAGTTTTTTGTTCATAAAAAACTCCTTATAAAATAGGATTTTATACTTCTATTATCTATTGTTTTTTCTATTTTTACAAGCAGAATTCAAAATAGTAAAAATTCGCCTTTCCTATTAGATAAAAATTTGCTATACTGTATCGAGATATACTGGGGTGTCCAGATAAATTTGGAAAATTCATACACTGGAGGTACAAATGCGAAATTTTAATGAAGAATTATTGTCTGCATGGCTTAGTCTGTCCTCTACCATAAGAAATGACCGATTAGTTGCAGCAATGTCATTTAATGAAATCCAGATCTGTAATCAATTATATCGGGCACAGATGGAAGGAAAAGATTTACTGACAGCAACGGATTTATGCCAAAAGACGGGGTTATTGAAATCTCAAATGAACAAGGTTTTAAAGGGCTTAGAAAAAAAAGAAGTGATTATCCGAGAACGGTCCACAAAAGATAAAAGAAAAATATTTATTTGTTTAAAGGAGGATAATATTTCTATATACCAAAATGAGCATGCCCGCGTGATGGATTTTGTAAATGCTTTGGCAGATCAAATGGGAGAAGCAGATGTAAAAGAAACGATACGGCTTTTAAATAAAATCGCAGATACAGCAAAAGCAATTTTGGAGAATTAATACAATGAGACAAATGGAGTTTAAGATGGAACGGTTAGGACTTTTAGAAGTAGGAGATGTTCTGCCGGTAACAGAAGGAAAGCTGCCTAGTTCCTATTATTATACATTAGGGAAGGCATATGCTATGTCAGCAAATTATAGTTTTAGTGAACGATTAAAGTCGAGAGAGGGGAAGGTAGTAGAAGTCGAGGAGACACCAAAGGGGTATTTTGTAACGGTGGAATTTGACGAATAACAGAGAGGAAGTAAGGATGGAAGTACAAACAGAAAACAAAATGGGAACGATGCCGATAAATAAGCTGTTGGTCAATATCTCTTTGCCAATGGTAATCTCTATGTTGGTGCAGGCGTGTTATAATATTGTAGACAGTATATTTGTTTCATGGATTAATGAATATGCATTAACAGCCGTTTCGCTGGCGTTTCCTTTACAGAATTTTATGATTGCAGTTGCAGCCGGTACAGGCGTGGGTGTAAATGCGCTTTTATCTAAACGACTGGGAGAGAAAAGATTTCATGAAGCGAATATAGCTGCAAATACAGCCGTATTTTTATATATTTGTAATTATCTGGTATTTTTAATCTTAGGTATGTTTATTGCAGAGTTTTATTTTGCGGCTCAGACAGATATACCGGAGATTATTGAGTATGGTAAGACTTATTTATTTATCTGTACAACCTTTAGCTTTGGTATGTTTGGGCAGTTTTGTTTTGAACGCTTACTGCAGTCCACAGGCCGAACAGTCTGTACTATGATTACGCAGCTTATAGGAGCAATTATTAATCTGATTTTAGATCCGATTATGATTTTCGGATTGCTTGGATTTCCGAAAATGGGAATTGCAGGTGCTGCAATCGCAACAGTTATCGGTCAGATTGTGGCAATGCTCCTTGCATTTTTCTTCAACAAACGAATGAATAAAGAAATTTCATTGTCATTAAAGCTGGTTCGTCCTCATGGTGCAACTGTAAAAGCAATTTATATAGTGGCGGTTCCATCGATTCTGATGCAGTCTATCGGTTCTGTAATGACATTCTTTATGAATAAGATTTTACTTGGATTTGTATCGACTGCGGCAGCAGTATTTGGTGTATATTTTAAATTACAAAGCTTTATTTTTATGCCGGTATTTGGAATGACGAATGGTTTGATTCCGATTGTTGCCTACAATTTTGGAGCCGGTTACAAAGAAAGAATCATACAGGCATTAAAGAGTAGTATCAAAGCCGCCGTTATGATTATGCTGCTTGGTTTATTAATCGCGGAAATTATTCCGGGACAATTACTGTTATTATTTAATGCTTCAGAGCAGATGTTGGAAATCGGTATTCCGGCATTAAGGATATTAAGTCTAAGCTATATATTTGCAGGCTTTTCTATTATATGTAGCAGCTTATTTCAAGGACTTGGAAAGGGCGTATATAGTTTGGTGCTTTCAGTGGTTCGTCAGCTTGTTGTATTAGTGCCTGTAGCGTATTTATTATCACTGACAGGAAAATTAGAAGCCATCTGGTTATCTTTTCCGATTGCAGAGATAGCAGCGTTACTGATTGCTATATTCTATTTGAAAAAGATTATGAAAAGTTTAGATCAAATGATAAAAAATAAAAATTAAACATTTGTGAGGTAATTATGAGATTTGTGCCGATGAAAAATGCAGTTCCCGGAATGGCACTAGGTAGAGACTTGTATGATGGCGATGGAAGACTGCTTTTAGCAAAACATTTACTTTTAACTGAGGAATTTATTAAGACACTGTTGGATATGGGATTTCCGGGTGTTTATGTAGACGATGAATTAACAAAGGAAGTTATTATTCAGGAGGTCATCAGTCCTCAGATACGAAGAGAAGTTGTAAAAAGTGTTCGTGATATGTTTTTACAAAAGGATTTAACTGAAAAAGTGTCCTCTAATACTGTAAAACTTCACAAAATGGTTACAGAGGTAATCGAAGAAATATTAAGTAATGGCGATATCATGTATAATATGGTGGATTTGAGGGATTATGATAATTATACTTATTTCCACTCTGTAAATGTGGCGGTACTGTCTGCCATGATAGGCGCTTCCTATGGTATGAACAGAGAAGAATTAACAGTTCTTACAACAGGTGCATTGTTGCATGATATAGGCAAAAAATTCTTAGACATTGATGTGTTAAATGCACCAAGAGAATTGAGTTTCGAAGAAGCAAATATTATAAAAGAACATCCAAAAGCAGGATATGAATTTTTACGGGAAAATTATAATTTTCCTACCAGAGTATTTTTAGGTGTATTAGAGCATCATGAAAATTATAATGGAACAGGCTATCCGTTGGGAAAATCCGGTGAGGATATTACCATAGAGGCAAGAATTATCAAAATTGCGGATGTCTATGATGCTATGGTTTCTAAGCGGCCATATCATGAACCGGCATCTCCGGCAGAAATTGTAGAGTATATCATGGCAAGGACAGGAACGAAATTTGATCCTGAAATTGTGTCATTATTCCTAAAGAAAATAGCGGTATATCCGGTTGGCTGTCAGGTAGAATTGTCTACCGGAGAGAGTGCAATTGTAATGGAAAACTTCCGATATTTTCCACTTCGTCCTAAGATTAAGATTATGGAGTCTGCAAAGACTGTAAATCTTATGTTAGACGAGGATGCGAGAAATATTACCATTTTAAAATTGATTATGTAATGAAAAGAGATAATTTGGAATTTCCGAATTATCTTTTTTTATTACTTGAGAAGAATCTGCAACTATAGTAAGATAGGGAAAAAGGAGGTTATGCCCCTATGAAAATATTACTTACCGCAATCAATGCAAAATATATTCATTCTAATCTGGCGGTATATAATCTGAAGGCTTATGCAAAAGAGTACCGTGCTCATATAGAGCTGGCGGAATTTACCATAAATCATCGCAGTGAATATATCTTACAGGAAATATATAAAAAGAATCCGGATGTGCTTTGTTTTTCCTGTTATATCTGGAATTATGATTATGTAAGAGAAGTAGCAGAGGAATTTCATAAGCTAAGACCGGAAGTGCCTATCTGGGTAGGAGGACCGGAGGTATCCTATGAAATAGAGGAAATGTTTGCCCAAAATCCTGCATTTTTTGGAGCAATTATTGGTGAAGGTGAAGCGACATTTGCGGAATTGGCAGAGTATTATTGCAAAGGAAAGCATAAGGTTTCTGATTTGCAGGAAATTGCCGGAATGGCATTTCGTATGCCGGGAGAAAACCGCATTTATAAAACCGCAGACAGAGAACCATTAGATTTGAGTACGATTCCATTTTGTTATGAAGATATGGAGGATTTTAAAAATCGGATTATATACTATGAGTCAAGCAGAGGCTGTCCATTTTCCTGCAGCTATTGTTTATCTTCTATAGACAAACGGCTGCGTTTTAGAGATATCGAACTGGTAAAAAGAGAGCTTGCATTTTTTATTGAAAAAAATGTTCCACAGGTTAAATTTGTAGACAGAACCTTTAATTGCTTACATTCTCATGCTATGGAAATCTGGCGGTTTATCAAAGAAAAGGATAAGGGAATAACGAATTTTCACTTTGAAATTGCGGCGGATTTGTTAAATGAAGAAGAATTGGCACTGTTATCTACTCTTCGTCCTGGGTTAGTACAGTTAGAAATTGGTGTTCAGTCTACCAATGAAGAAACGATTAAAGAAATTCACCGTTCTATGCAGTTATCCGATGTGGAAGCTGCGGTAAGAGTTATCCAGAAAACCGGAAATATTCATGAGCATTTGGACTTAATCGCAGGGCTTCCCTATGAAGATTATAATCGATTTGCCCAGTCCTTTCGGGATATCTATGCACTAAAGCCAAATCAGTTACAGCTTGGATTTTTGAAGGTATTAAAAGGCTCTTATATGTATGACCACAGCAAAGAATATGGGATGATTTATCAGGGAAAGCCACCCTATGAAATTCGTCAGACGAAGTGGCTTTCCTATGAGGAAGTGTTAAAAATCAAGCTGGTAGAAGAGATGTTAGAGGTCTACTATAACAGCGGTCAGTTTGAAATCACTATGAAGATATTAGATGTGGTATATCCGGATGCGTTTGCATTTTTTCTGCATTTAGGAGAATATTATGAGAAACAGGGGTATCTTGCCATGAATCACTCCAGAATCCGCAGATGCGAGATTTTACTGGATTTTGTTATGGAAGAGAGAAAAATTGATAGAGAACTTTTGCAGGAAGCTCTCTTATATGATTTGTACTATCGTGAAAACTGCAAGAGCCGGCCATATTGGGCAAGGAATATTTCTGAGTTTTCCAAGGTTACCCGTACAATGTGCAAAAATGGAAAGCTATCCCATATTGAACCGTTTTTTTACTATTTTCCAGATAAAAATACGAAGAGTCTTACTTCTTTGCCAAAGAGACTGGAAGAAGAAATCTATGTATTATTTGAATACGAAAAGAGAGATGCCTTAGATCATCAGGCAAAGACAACGGAAATTACCAAACAGGAGGTTTTGGCTCAATGGGAAAACGCACCGACGAAATTTTAAATCGTTTAGATAATGCCTATGGAACAGAATATATCTGTTATCTGAACCACGAAACACCCTGGCAGCTTTTGATTGCTGTTATTTTAAGTGCCCAGTGTACAGATGCAAGGGTCAATATTGTTACAAAGGATTTGTTTGTAAAATATGATACTTTAGAGAAGTTTGCCAATGCTAGTTTAGAAGAATTAGAACAGGATATCCGTTCTACAGGTTTTTACCATAACAAAGCGAAAAATATTATTGCCTGTGCAAAGGCTTTGCTCGAACGACATGGCGGAGAAGTACCGCGGACATTAGAAGAATTAACAGCATTAGCCGGTGTGGGACGAAAAACTGCCAATGTTATTCGTGGAAATATTTATAATGATCCTAGTATTGTGGTGGATACCCATGTAAAGCGGATTTCTAAGCGGTTAGGCTTTACCAAAAATGATGATCCGGTAAAGGTGGAAATGGATTTGATGAAGGTATTGCCAAAGGATCATTGGATTCTATACAATATACAGATTATCACCTTTGGAAGAAATATCTGTTTTGCCAGAAGCCCAAAGTGCAGTGAATGTTTTTTGAATGATATCTGTAAATCAAAGGATAAGAGGTAAAGGTATGAATATACAGTATGACAAGAAGAAAACAGCAGCAGCTGCAGCAGGAATATTTGCAGCAGCAGTTGTACTTTGGCTGGGAATAACTTTTTTTGCCAATCAGCGGGTCAAGGTTATAGATGTATCCTCCTGCGACAGATTAGCGGCGGCAGGGGTGGATTATAGTATTGATAGCGTAAACTATAAGTATGACTATATTTCAATTAAAGGACATGCGTATCAGCCGGGAATCAGTGTGGATACAGTAGAAACAGTTGTAGTGATTTATGATGCCATAAATGATGTGTATTATGAGCTGCCTACGGAAAGTGTAAAACGCACAAAGCTTACAAAAAAGGCAAATGATGGCTATAACTACGATTATGCACAGTTTGAAGCCGTTGCTTTTAAGAGTAAAATTCCGGATGGAAGCCGGATTTTTATCTTATACAGAGCGAATGGCAGTGAAATTTTGATTGAAACCAATGAAGCAATTTATTTCTAGGGAGGAGAATAGTGATGCAGAAATTTATGAAAAAAATAGATAAGAAAATTGTTCTTCCTCTTTTATTATTTGCGGTTATTCAGTTGGTGTATCATGTGCTGATGCGTGAGCCGGAAGGGTCTGATGCGATGTGGTTTTTCCGTAATCAGTTGGATACATACACATTAAAAGATTATTTAGTCACCCGTTACAATACATGGGCTTCCCGAATATTTATCGAAGGAGTACTTGTATATATTTCCAGACATATGCTTTTGTGGAAAATTGTAGATTGGGTATTCTGGGTGGTTTTGGCATGGGCATTAATTCTTCTTTTTCCAGAGGATAAAAGAGATAAGGCTTCTTGGATGGTGATTGGCATTCTTTTGGTATATCCAATCTGGGATTTACGGACAGCGGGATGGATTGCCACCAGTGTAAATTATACATGGACATTGGCGCTTGGTGCTTTTGCACTCCATGGAGTAGCAAATACCTATTATGGAAAGAAAACCTCTCCGGTTGTGTGTGTACTCTATGCTTTTGCAGCAGTATATAGTGCCAATATGGAGCAGATGTCAGCAGTGCTTTTGGCAGTTAGCGGATGCTCTATTTTGTATTTTATTTTGGAAAAGAAGCCTGTAAAAAGCTACATAGCTTCTATTGTGATTTGTATGATTTCCATAGCAGAGTTTGCTTTTATATTGACCTGTCCGGGAAATGCAGCCAGAAAAGTGCAGGAAACGATTAATTGGATGCCAAATTATGAATCCTATAGTTTTATTGATAAAGTAAATATGGGGTTTGTGGATACGATGCAGCATCTGGTAGCTTCAGGGAATATGATGTATTTGGCATTTGTTCTGTTGTTATCAGTTTTGGTATTTTTAAAGACGAAAAATACAGTATTTCGGCTTGTCTCAGTATTTCCGGTGGTATTAAATGTGTTGTTAGTATTTTTCAGAGATACATTAGAAAGCTATTTGCCGACTTTTTCTAAGCTGATGGAAAAGAGTGCTTTTATTACAGGAAGGAATTATCAGCTTGCAGCAAATTATTTACCGACCTTTATTTATTTCTTATTAATTGGCTGTATGTTAATTTCTATGGTTGTAATATGTGAGAGTTATTTTGAGTTGATTGCACAGACGATTTTATTGGCACTAGCGTTAGCAACTAGAGTGATTATGGGCTTTACACCGACGATTTATGTATCTCAGGAGAGAACATTTTTGTATTTATATGTATTGCTTGGAATCAGCGGTGCATGGTTGGTGCTTCAGAATGAAAAAGTGTTGGAAGAAGGAAAGTGTTATCACGGACTAAAGGTGGCTGGTGCTTGTCTTATCGTATTTGGCGTGATATTGGCTTTGGCGGAAATTGGAACTGTGTAAAAGGAATGAAAAACCCCAGTAGATCAGATATCAATCTGAAGCTACTGGGGTTTTTCCATAAACAAAGTTTTGCATTTTCATAAACCAGTTACTGTTCACAACTGCTTTATTTACAATGGCAGCAATAGAAGCAAAGATATAAATCAAAACAAATATGACAAGTAAAATCACACATTCTTTTGCTATAGATAATGTCTGTGCATTGAACAGGCTAAGGGTTTTACCTAAAATTAAATTTTGCAGTAAAAATATCGGATAGGAAATTCTTCCGGTATAAGCAAAAAATCGATTTGCTGTCTTAAACTGCATAATCCATCCACCGAGGTGATAAAACATCAGAAAAAGTCCGATAGCAATAAACTGTGCACAAATAAATGGGTTAAATGGCATTTTTACAAAAATAAACAATAGAGCAATTACGCCAAATACACACATAATCCATTTAGCAGACAATTTTTCCTTGTGTTCAATAAACAGCATTCCAAGCCAAAAAGCAAATAGACAAACAATAAGATTTCTCTCTATCTGGATTTTAAAAAGTGGTTGAATCCATAAGAGTGAAAATGCTCCTGCAAAAAGCGTTAAGGTAGTTAGTATCTTACAATGCTTCATACACCAAGTAAGAATCGGGTAAATAATATACAGTAATACCAATGCACCGATAAACCATTCTCCAATAATATAGTAATTTTGTGGAAAACGGTAGGAAAGATATCCATCCATACCCAATAAAGTCAAAATCATGGATTTTGGACTGCCGTTATAAAAAAGATTTCTACAATTAGTTGCATTCATTAGAAATACAGTAAACCAAATCAGGTAAAACAGTGGAAAAATTCCCTTAAAACGATCAAAATAGTATTTTTTCAAAGAATGTATATCCAAATTTGCATGATTATAATACAAAGATGCACCGGAAAGTATAAAGAAAATATTTACACTGGTGTTCTCACCCCATACACCGTTTGCATGAGTATAAAAAGGAAAATCGGCAAACTGTGGGTTATACATACAGCTGCATGAAAAATGATAAATGACAATCATCCATGCGGCTATACTTCGTATGAAATCAAAATTATCAATTCTGGCTTTCTTCATAATATTATGCCTCCTCAATCCGTCAGACAAAATAAATTTATATGTCATTGTAACACATATCCAAAAAATTGCACGCTATTTTTGTAATTTTTAATGAATGCTTAATGATTCATACATATGATGATATATGTTGTCTTATGCAAAATGAAAGATCATGCTATTGGGAATACTATAAGGAAAATAAGTAAAAATAGTCTTTATAGCAGATTTTGTGAATTACAGATAACAATATGAGGGAAAGGAATTATATATCATAATGAAGAAACCGTTTTTTAAAATAAGTATACTTTTGGTGACAGCTATGGTGATGTTGGCAGGCTGTGGAGGAAAGGAAGAGAAAAGTAAGCAGATAAATATTGGATATTTTAATAATGTAACTCATGCACAGGCATTATACATGAAAGCAGAAAAATCTTTGGAAAATGCTTTTGGTACAGAAAAAGAAGTGACTTGGACAGCCTTTAACGCCGGACCGGCAGAGGTAGAAGCCTTGTTTGCAGAGGATATTGACATTGGATATATCGGACCGGTTCCGGCAATTAATGCGAATGTAAAATCGGATGGAGATGTGGTCATTTTATCTGGAGCATCCAAGGGTGGAGCAGTATTTATTACGAGAAAGGATGCTAAAATTTCGTCTGTGGCGGATTTAGCAGGAAAAAATGTGGCAATTCCGCAAATCGGAAATACACAGCATTTATGTCTTTTAAATTTACTTAACGAAAATGGTTTAAAACCGGTAACAGAAGGCGGAGATGTAACCATCAGTGCAATATCAAATGCAGATGTGGCAAATACTATGGAAAGAGGAGATATTGATGCAGCCTTAGTTCCAGAGCCTTGGGGAGCAACATTGCTAGGAAATGGAGCAGAACTTTTATTAGATTATGATGCTGTTATGGGTGGCGATTATGATGTGGCTTTAATTGTTGTAAGAAAGGAATTTTTAGAAGAAAACCCAGATGTTGTAGAGAAGTTTTTGGAACAACATGCTATGGCAACAGAAGCTATCCAAACAAATTCGGATACGGCATTAGCAATTATTAATCAGGAATTAGAGAAGGCTACCGGCAAAAAATTAGAGGAAAGCATTATTCAGGAAGCATTTACCCGTATTGGAGTAAGCACAGAGCTAAATAAAAATGCTATTGCAGAGTTTGCACAGATTGGTGTAGAACAGAAATTTATTTCAGATTTGCCGAAGGAAGGTTCTTTATACGCAGAATAGATTTTAGGAGGAATAAAAGAGATGTCTTTAGTAATCCAGAATATGTCAAAACAGTATGGTAACAGCGATAAAGCGACCCTAAAGGATATTCAGTTAGAAATTGAAGCGGGGGAATTCGTATGTATTGTAGGTGCTTCAGGATGCGGAAAAAGTACCTTATTAAATATCGTCGCAGGGCTTGAAAAGCCAACCTCCGGTCATGTGTATCTGGATGGAGAGGAAATTGCTGCTCCGGGTGCAGATAAAATAGTTATGTTTCAGGAGCATGGATTATTTCCATGGCTGAATGTAATAGAGAATGTGAAGTTTGGCATGAAATTACAGGGAGTGTCTAAAGAGGTGCAGCAGGATAGGGCAGAGCACTATCTGAAAATGGTGAATTTATATGATTATAAGGACTATCCTATTCATCAGATTTCCGGAGGTATGCGCCAGAGAACAGCATTAGCCAGAGCTTTGACTATGGATTCGAAGATTTTACTGATGGATGAACCTTTTGCTTCTTTGGATAAACAGACTTCAAATCGTTTGCGTGAAGAATTGCAAAGAATCTGGATGCAGACAGGAAGAACAATTCTTTTTATTACCCATAGCGTAGAAGAGGCAATTTATCTTGCAGACCGCGTAGTGGTGCTTTCTCCCGATATTAGCGGAATTAAAGATATTGTTTCTGTCAATTTGGAAAGACCAAGACATGTCTATGCACCGGAATTTACAGATTTGCGGCATCGCATATTAGAAGAAGTAAGAGGGGAGGCAATATAAATGAGTATGTTTTGGTTTCTTGTTTTGATTTTGATACTCTGGCAGGGAGGGTACTATCTTGCTGTTGAGGTATTTGAAATCGTAAAATCCTATACTTTGCCATCACCGCTTGGTGTAATCGAAAGGTGTATAGAATTAGTGACGGATGGAACCTTAGTACAGGCAACGATAAATTCTCTTGGCAGAGGTTTTTTGGGGTATGTTATTGCTGTTGTAATTGGTGTTTTTTTGGGATTGCTTTTATATCAGGTAAAATATTTACAAAAAAACTTAAAACCAATGATTCTTGGTATGCAGACACTTCCGAGTGTATGCTGGGTACCATTTTCTATTTTATGGTTTGGATTATCTACAGAGGCTATTTTGTTTGTTGTTGTTATGGGAGCGACTTTTAGTATTGCGATTGCGGTGGAAAATGCGATAAAAAATGTACCTCCGATTTATATAAAAGCTGCATTGACTATGGGTGCTGATAAATCACAGTTATATAGTCAGGTTATTTTACCTGCTTGTTTACCGGAATTGGTTTCTGGATTAAAGCAGGGATGGTCTTTTGCTTGGAGAGCATTAATGGCAGGAGAGGTTATGACAACTTCTATTGGTTTAGGACAGACGCTGATTACCGGTAGGGATTTGGCAGATATTAATCAGGTTATGCTGGTTATGATTGTAATTGTATTGGTGGGGATTGTGATTGATAAATGTATATTTTCTGTGGTTGAACGGAGGCTGCTTAGTAAGCGGGGGTTGATGTAGATTCCGGTTTGTGGTGATAAATGGTATTCCGATTTTTTTGAGGGATGGACGACATAACACTTTTTGTGTGGTGATATGTATCATTTTTTGTTTTGTGGTGGCATATAGGGTAGGTATAGGTGTGGGCAGATGACTTTGGGAGGGGGTTAGATTTGCTTAATATTCTTGAAATTATCAGCAGAAAATTGCCACGGATGGCAATTTTAGGCGAAACCGCCATGGAGGGCGGTTTGAGCCGACGCGTCCGTTGTCAATATCCACCATAAGAATATT
>JAGALK010000015.1 GCA_017625255.1 Lachnospiraceae bacterium | reverse complement strand
TACACCAACTACCGGATAAGCTGCAACAGGACCTCTTTCTACAGACTCCTGAATACCTTTCTCTACTGCCGGGAAGTAGTTCTTTGGAACTGCTCCACCTACAACAATCTGATCAAATTCATATGGCTGCTCTAAATCGCCGGATGGTTCAAATGTCATTTTTACATGACCATACTGTCCATGTCCGCCAGACTGTTTTTTGTATTTGTATTCTACATCAGCTTTTTTGCGAATGGTTTCACGGAAAGCAACCTTTGGTTTGCTGAGTTCAATTTCAATTTTGTATTTATTTAATAATTTGCTGACAACAACTTCTAAATGCTGGTCACCCATTCCATAAAGTAAAGTCTGTCCGTTTTCACTGTCATTTACACTCTTCAATGTCAAATCTTCCATTGTAAGTTTCTGTAAAGCTTGAGAAATCTTATCTTCATCACCTTTATTCTTTGCTTTATAACGCATAGAAGTATATGGTGTGGACATACTTGTACGGATATATAAAATCGGGTTAGCCTTTGTGGAAAGGGAATCTGTAGTAGCTGTATTGGATAATTTTGCTAAAGCTCCAATATCTCCGGCATGAAGCTCTTTAACTTCTTCCGGTTTATTTCCACGAAGAACATAGAGTTTTCCGATTTTTTCTTCTGCATCTTTATGGTGATTAAATAATGTATCATCTGTCTTTAATACACCGGAATTTACTTTAATTAAAGAATATTTTCCAATAAACGGATCTACAATTGTCTTGAATACATATGCTGATTTTGGTTTTGCAAAATCATAATCCGCTGCATATACTTCATTTGTCTTTGCATTGATACCGGTACAGGATCTCTTCTCCGGACTTGGTAAGTATTTTACAATATCTACTAATAATGTATACTGTCCTCTTGCTAATACATTTGATCCCATCAATACAGGAACAATGCTTCCTTCAGCTACATTTACACGAAGTGCCTGACGAATCTCGTCTTCTGAAAATTCTTCGCCACTAAAATAGCGATCCATAAATTCTTCACTTGTTTCTGCAACAGCTTCCATTAAAGCTTCGCGGCAGATTTCAAGATTTTCTTTTGAATAATCAGGAACATCCGTTTTTTCTACTTTATTATCTCCAACCCAACGCTTTGCTCTTTGCTGTAATACATTTACATAACCTACAAACTCGCCATTCTCACGAATCGGAAGATGGAATGGAGCAATTCGCTTTCCATATAATTCCTGTAAATCCTCTACTACCTGACGATAGCTTGCTTCATCAATATCCATATCTGTTACAAATACCATACGAGGTAATTTGTATTTTTCACAGATTTCCCATGCTTTTTTTGTACCAACTTCGATACCTGCTTTGCCGGATACAACAATAATTGCTGCATCCGCTACGGAAACAGCTTCTTCTACTTCGCCCACAAAATCAAAATATCCAGGCGCATCTAATATATTGATCTTGGTATCTTCCCAGATAATTGGAACTACAGATGTGTTAATTGAAAACAGACGCTTAATCTCTTCCTTATCATAATCACTAATTGTGTTTCCATCGCTAACTTTTCCCATACGGGTAGTCAAACCGGATAAATAGGCCATAGCCTCTACAAGACTGGTCTTCCCGCATCCCCCATGGCCAAGAAGAACCACATTTCGAATTTTGTCAGTTGTGTAAACATTCATAGTCAAATCCTCCAATCTAGTTTTTGCTTATGGATATATTCTACTAAATTTTTCGATATATTACAACTATTTTATTTAATTTGCACACAATTTCTTTTCTTGACATTAGTAATTCTGTATTTGAATTTAACATTTTGTATATTTATTATATACATTTTACACAATTACCTTCTTGTTTTATTAAAAAGTATATACTTTCACACTTTAAAGTGTTGACTTTTTACTTTTTTGTGTCTATGATTTAATAGTATAAATAATTAACGGGAGGATTATTATGGCTATAAAACAAATTGGATTTATCGGTTTAGGTTTAATCGGTGGTTCCATTGTAAAAACAACAAAAAGAATTCACCCAGATATTCGTATTATTGCTCTGTCCGGTCGTCAGTCCACCATCACACAGGCATATCAGGAAGGGCTTATTGAAAATGAGACGAATGCCTCCATAGAGGATTTTGCTGATTGTGACTATATATTCTTATGTACTCCGGTACAGCAGAATTTAATTTATATGAAACAGTTAAAGGATATCATGAAAAAAGACTGTATTTTAACAGATGTAGGAAGCGTAAAAGGTGATATTCATCGCGCGATTGAGGAATTTGGCATGGAATCCTGTTTCATTGGCGGGCATCCGATGGCTGGCTCTGAAAAAACCGGTCTTTCCAATGCTACACCTTATTTATTAGAAAATGCTTATTATATTATTACCCCAACCTCTACCGTAAATTCCAAACGCGTAGATGAATTTCGGGATTTTGTAGCCTCTCTTGGTGCAATCCCTATGATTCTTGATTATAATTCCCACGATGCAGCTACGGCAGCTATCAGTCACCTGCCTCATGTTATTGCATCTGCTCTGGTCAATCTGGTAGAAAAGTCTGATGACCAAAATGAAACAATGAAAACTATTGCTGCAGGCGGTTTTAAAGATATTACAAGAATCGCCTCTTCTTCTCCTGTCATGTGGGAAGAAATCTGTCTTACCAACAAAGAGCAGCTATTACATATGATAGATTCTTACCAGAACGGCTTGACAGACATTCGTGAAAAAATAGAAAACTCTAAAGGCACAGATATCCGCAGCTTTTTCCAAAACGCCAAGGATTACAGGGATTCTCTGGCAGTCGCTCCAAAAAGTTCTATTCGTACTGTATTTGAACTCTATTGTGACTTAATTGATGAAGCCGGTGGAATCGCTACTATTGCCACCATACTTGCAAGCAATAATTTAAGCATCAAGAATATCGGAATCATACATAACCGTGAATTTGAAGATGGTGTTTTGAAAATCGAAATGTATGATCAGCCTTCTTATGATAAGACAATTACTTTATTACGAAAATACCATTATACCGTTTATGAACGCTGATAAAGAAAGGATTTCTTATGGAACTAAAAAATGCTAAACAGCTAAAAGGAACTGTTTCCATTCCGGGAGACAAATCCATATCTCACCGTGCCATTATGTTTGGTTCGATTTCTAATGGCATAACTGAAATTACAAACTTTTTACAGGGAGCAGATTGCTTTTCTACAATCTCCTGCTTTCAGAAAATGGGAATTGAAATCGAAAATACTGCCGACCGTGTAATCGTATACGGAAAAGGTCTGCACGGTCTGTCCACTCCAACAGATGTACTAGATGTCGGCAACAGCGGAACAACTACAAGACTGATTTCCGGTATTCTTGCCGGACAATCATTTTCAGCCACTTTAAACGGTGATGCTTCTATTCAGACCCGTCCTATGAAACGCATTATTACTCCCCTTTCACAAATGGGCGCAGATATTCGCAGTTTAAAGGGAAATGATTGTGCTCCTTTAGAATTTCATCCTGCAAAACTAAAAGGTATCACTTACAACTCACCTGTAGCCTCTGCTCAGGTAAAATCCTGTATACTCCTTGCAGGTTTATATGCAGATGGAACAACTACAGTAACAGAACCAGTGTTATCAAGAAATCATACAGAATTAATGCTTCGTGCTTTTGGTGCAGATATTTCTTCAAAAGCTTCTACTGCTTCTATTCAGCCAAATCCGGTATTAGAAGGCTTAAAAATCGAAGTTCCGGGAGACATTTCCTCTGCAGCATATTTTATCGCAGCAGGCTTACTTGTGCCAAATTCAGAAATTCTCATCAAGAATGTAGGCATAAATCCCACTAGAGATGGTATCTTAAAGGTTGCCCTTGCTATGGGGGGAAATATCACAAAAGAAAATGAACGCATTGTATCCGGTGAATCTGTTTGTGACCTTCTTGTCTGCTCTAGCTCTTTAAAAGGAACAACTGTTGAAGGTGAGCTGATTCCTGCATTAATTGATGAAATTCCTATGATTGCAGTTATGGCAGCTTTTGCAGAGGGTACTACGATTATTCGTGATGCTGCAGAATTAAAGGTGAAAGAATCTAATCGAATTGAAACTGTGGCAGATAATTTGAAACGCATGGGAGCTGATGTAGAAACGACTGAAGATGGTATGATTATACGAGGCGGCAAGGTACTGCATCCTTGTGAATTTGACAGTTATCTGGATCATCGTATTGCTATGTCCTTTGCTGTTGGTGCATTGGCTTTGGATAAAGAATCTTCTATGAAGGATGCGGAATGTGTGAATATTTCTTATCCGAAATTTTATGAGGAGCTTTATAAACTAGCAAAGTAAAATTCCGGTTTTTGAGGATAAATGGTATTCCGATATTATTTTGAAGGACGAACGACATAACATTTTATTTTTGTGAAATGTATCATTTTGGGGGTTGTGGTGGGCATATAGGGTAGGTATAGGTGTGTCCAGATTCCGTTGTACGGGTGTAAGATTTGCTAAATATTCTTATGATGGATATTGGCAACGGACGCGTCGGCTCAAACCGCCCTCCATGGCGGTTTCGCCTAAAATTGCCATCCGTGGCAATTTTCCGCTGATAC
>JAGALK010000014.1 GCA_017625255.1 Lachnospiraceae bacterium | reverse complement strand
TTTACAATATCTGATATAAGAATATCTAGAAACACTTACTCCCGAACAATCGACACACGAAAATGCTAGCGCTATATTTTATGCTACACTACCTACACCCCCAGTTTCATTTATCCATTAAATCGGAATTTCTGATTTCCTCCACCAACCCCGAATATCTCTTCTGCTGCTGCGTATTCTCCACCATTCCAGCAAATGTATTTTCATCCCCTACAAGAGTCACACACTTTCTCGCTCTAGTAACTGCTGTATACAGCAGATTCCGGTTCATCAGCATTCGCGGTCCATTTAACAAAGGAATAACCACCGCCGGATATTCTGACCCCTGAGATTTGTGAATTGTAATTGCATAAGCCAATTCCAACTCTTCTAAGCTTCGAAGAGAATATTCCACCATTTTCCCTTCATCAAATTCCACTGTCATCTTTTCCGAATATTCATTAATTTCCCGAATAATTCCCATATCTCCATTAAATACACCCAGTCCCTTATCAATAGCCAAACCGTAACGGCTTCGAATCTCCCACTCTAGCTGATAGTTATTCTTCGTCTGCATGACCTTATCTCCTTCACGGAAAATATGATCACCGCTTTCCCATTCTTTTTTATCCTTTGCTTTTGGATTCAAATACTGTTGCAGGATACCATTTAACCTTTCTACACCAAGCAGTCCCTTTCTCATCGGTGTAAGGACCTGAATATCAAAAGGAGATGCATCCACAAATTTCGGCAGCTTCTGTGCAATTAATTGAATCACCACATTGATAATTACATCCGCTTCATACCGTTTTAAAAAGAAAAAATCCATACTTTTATTATCTAATGTGACCGTCTCACCTGCGTTAATTTTATGAGCATTGACAATGATGTCACTCTGGGTTGCCTGCCTGAAAATTTTTGTCAGCTTTACTACAGGAAACTGTTTGGAATCTATGATATCCTTCAATACACTTCCCGGTCCTACACTTGGCAGCTGGTTCACATCTCCTACTAAAATCAATCGTGTACCTGTCACAACTGCTTTTAACAGTGCGTGCATCAAATGTATATCCACCATAGACATTTCATCAATGATAATAGCATCTGTTTCCAGCGGATTATCCCCATTTCTTGAAAAACCCGCCATTCCTTCTATTCCACCATTCAATTCTAACATTCGGTGAATGGTTCTTGCCTCATATCCTGTAGTTTCGCTCATTCTTTTGGCTGCCCGGCCTGTTGGCGCAGCCAAAAAAATATCCATACCTTCCATCTCAAAATATTTGATAATTGCATTAATAGTAGTCGTTTTTCCTGTACCCGGACCACCCGTAATAACTAACAGACCGTTTTTTACCGCTTCTTTTACTGCCAGCATCTGCATCTCATCCGGTTCCATGCCTGTCTGTTTTTCTATTCGGCGAATTTTTTCTTCAATCTCTATATCCAAAACATCATATTTTACATCCAATCCCCTCAGCATTGCCGCTATAGAAGCTTCCATATAGTAGTAAGCAGCCGCATAAATCTGTTCACCTTTTACCATGATTTTTTTGTCAATAGCCAGATCCATATAATGTTTTTCAATAAATTCCTGCTCTATACCAAGCAAAGCCGCTGTACGCTCTGTCAACTCTGCTCTGGGCAAATAAGTGTGTCCTTCTGCACTCGCCTGCAAAAGACTATACAAAATCCCGCTGCGGATTCGAAAATCCGAGTCAGTTCTTATCCCTACTTTTGCTGCAATTTCATCCGCAATCTTAAATCCGACACCTTGAATGTCATCCGCCAATTTGTACGGATTTTCCTTGATAATTCTGTAAACCTCCTGTTGGTAGGTTCCATATATTTTCACTGCCAGATTTAATGAAATTCCATATTGCTGCAAAAAAATCATTGCCTGCCGCAAATCTCTTTTTTCTGCTACCTGAGCAGATATTTCCTGTGCTTTTCGTACACTGATGCCTTTTACTTCCACAAGTCTTTCCGGTTCTTCTTCAATTATGCGGAAAGTATCCTTCTTGAATCTGCGGACAATTCTTGCTGCTAAAGCCATTCCGATTCCTTTTATTGCGCCTGAGCCAAGATAGCGTTCCATAGCAATCTCATCCTCTGGTTCACATTCTTTTAATTCCTTTACAGAAAATTGTCTGCCATACATCGGATGCTCCGCATATTCTCCTGTTGCCTCTACATTTTCACCCTCGTTGATAATTGAAAATGTACCTACACAGGTAATTTCCTCTTCTTCACTAATCAAAACAAAAACCGTATACCCATTATCCGCATTCCGAAAAATGATATGCTCTACATACCCCTTAATCGTTTCCACGCTATTCGCTCCTCACTCTCATCTCAAAAATCATTTTTCTATCAAACAAAAAGATTGGATGTATCTCTTGATACATCCAATACATCTTTTTCTTATAAAGAATAATTCCTCTTCATTTGCTCATACATCTGCTGTGCAAGTCCAATACTCTGCTTATCACTGATTTCCGCTGCCAAATCCTGCATCATCTGCTCTTTGAAAAAATCTGTGTACTGAGACATTGTAGAATCTTCTTCTGTTTTAGGAATAGTCTTTTCCACTTCTTTCATTACCTGTTCAATAAAATATGCTTCAAATTCTTTGCAGACATCCATCAATTCTTCATCCGTAGCAGATTTTAAATCTCCGCTCAAGGAATTCTGTAATGCATTTGCCTTACTGTTTGCGGCAGAAGTATTTGTCTGATCAATCATGGCAGAAATACCGCCGATACCATTAATACCCATATGCTTATCCTCCTACCAGATTATCTTCTCAACTGATTTGCCTGCTGAAGCATTTCATCCGATGCCTGAATAGCCTTTGAATTCAATTCATATGCTCTCTGTGCTACAATCAGATTCACCATTTCATCGGCAATCTGTACATTAGAGCCTTCTAAATATCCCTGATATACTTTACTTCTGATTAAATTAGCTGTAGTGGCTTCATTCATTGCTGCTCCTGATGCATCTGTAACAGCAAAAAGACTGTTTGAAAGCTTTTCCAAACCTGCCGGATTGGTAAACTGATGCAGTCCGATTGACTGATTTAATGCTACATATGTACCATCAACGGCTGTATATCCAACTGCTCCATCACTGGAAATTACCATGCTGCCGGTGGAAACGCCTGCAGGAACAATAATTTCATTGCCCTGTGTATCAAGCACCGGATAACCATTCGTATTACACAAGGTAGTTCCATTTACACCGATAGACCAGTTAAAACAACCATTTCTGGTATAATAAATTTCTCCATCTTCTCCACGAACTGCAAAAAAGCCATCACCTTCAATAGCAAAATCCGTATCATTTTCACTGGCCTGTAATGCTCCCTGTGTGAAAAATGTATTGGTAGCTGCCACTCTTGTTCCTAAACCTACCTGTGCAGGAACCGGCTTCTCTTCACCATTTGCAGTAGTAGTTCTTGTCTGAAGATTTTGATATAATAAAGTCTTAAACTCTGCTTTTTGTGCTTTAAAACCTGTTGTATTTACATTTGCAATGTTATTTGAAATTGTATCTACATTTGTCTGCTGCGCAATCATTCCGGATGCAGCAGTCCATAATGATCTCATCATATCTGTTTATCCTCCTATACCTTACCAACGGTATTTACCGCTTTATCCAATGTGGTATCAATCGTCGTAATAATCTTCTGATTGGCTTCATATGCTCTGGTAATTGTAATCATATCTACCATTTCTGTTACAATATTTACATTGGACATTTCCAGACAGCCCTGTTCCACTCTGGCATCTGACGCAATAAGCTGTCCACCGGGAACTACATCAAAGAGATTCTCTCCGTATTTTTCAAGATAATTGTAATCCTCAAAATCCACAACACCAATCTGTGCAACTGCTTCATTATCCTGATATACAATACCTGCGCTATCTATGGTCACATCACGATTTGGATTAACTCTTACATAATTAGCTTCTCCACCAACGGTATTTGCTGCTCCATTCGCATTTAAGACAAAGTCGCCATCCTTTGTCATGAGATATCCCTCATTATTTACAGTAAATGCTCCATCTCTTGTATATTTAATAGATGATTCGCCTGTCTTGCTTCTAAACTCGATAGCAAAGAATCCTTCTCCATCCAATGCTACATCATATGGATTATCTGTTACGGAGAAGGAACCCTGACTAAAATCGCGATAGGTCTCTCCAACCTTTACACCTAAATTGACCGTTCCTAATCTTTTTGCCGGCAAGATTTCTGATGTATCTTTAATTTTAATTGCTAATTGATCATCAAATGACTGATTTACTGCGCCTTCCTTCTTGTAGCCGGTTGTACTTGCATTTGCCAGATTGTTTGTCATAACATCCATACGGCGCATTTCTTCAACCATTCCGGTATAGGCTGTGTATAATCCCTTAACCATTACACTTCTCCTCCCTGTTCAGATATCTGCATCTGTTAGTATTTATCGCTCATCCTTGAACAGTTTTCCATCCTGTGCATACTCTTATACATTTATATCGGCAAAACCCGATATTTTCTTTAGTCATCGTCTCTTTTTCCTGCTAAAAACTCTACATACTTACCTGTGCCGATTGCCACACAGGTCATAGGTTCTTCCGCAGTCATTGTGTTAATACCAGTTCTATCTTCTAATAACTCTTCTAAGCCTCTTAAAAGTGCGCCTCCTCCGGTAAGTACAATTCCTCTGTCAGCAACATCCGCTGCAAGCTCTGGCGGAGTTTTTTCTAATACGCTGTGTACAGCCTCTACAATCTGCAATGTCGGCTCACGCAATGCGTCTTCTGTTTCTTCAGAGGTTACAGTAACTGTCTTTGGCAAACCGGTTACAAGATTACGCCCTCTGACATCCATAGTTGTAGTCTGTCCATTTGGGAAACAGGAACCAATCTTAATCTTGATATCCTCTGCTGTTCTCTCACCAATTAACAAATTGTGTTTTTTACGCATATAACGAACGATTGCTTCATCAAAATCATCCCCTGCAATCTTAATAGAAGTACTTACTACAGAACCACCCAAAGAAATAACGGCAATATCTGCTGTACCGCCACCGATATCTACAATCATATTTCCACATGGTCTGGAAATATCAATTCCTGCACCGATAGCTGCTGCAATTGGCTCCTCAATAATAGAAACCTCTCTCGCACCGGCATTATAGGTTGCATCTTCTACTGCTTTTTTTTCAACCTCTGTTACACCACTTGGTACACAGACACTGATACGGGGTTTACGGAAGCTTCTCTTTCCGATTGCTTTCTGGATAAAATATTTAATCATTTTTTCTGTTACAGTATAGTCAGAAATAACACCCTGACGAAGTGGTCTTACCGCCACAATGTTTCCCGGTGTTCTTCCTAACATCAAACGAGCTTCTTCACCAATCGCTTTAATTTTATTGGTATCTCTGTCAAAAGCAACTACAGATGGCTCTTTTAATACAACGCCTTTGCCCTTGATATATACTAAAATACTGGCTGTTCCTAAATCAATTCCGATATCTGTTGAAACCATTGTCTGTTTCCCCTTTCATTTACTGCTATTTATTTTGAGCAAAAATCTCGCATTTAACCATATTTTTACTTATACATTTTTATTATATACAAATACTGGCATTTTTCAAAGTATTTTTCTTTAAAACTTTATGAAAAATTTTTTGTATTTTTTTATATTTTCTTCACACGACCATCACATTCACATTTTATACTGTTTTCGTATTAGTTAAACGGCTAATATAGTTTTCATAACTCATGCTTCCTGACCTAGTCAGGGAGCACTCCCCAAGAATTTTAAAAAGGGAATCCTTCAAGCTAATTCAGCACTTTTAGGATGCCCTTTTTTATTTTTTTCCTTCGCTTTATTCTAAATACTTTTTGATATATTTTCCGGTATAAGATTCTTTTACCTTTGCTACTTCTTCCGGCGTACCATAGGCAACTACCGTACCACCGCCATCGCCGCCTTCCGGTCCCATATCAATAATATAGTCCGCAGTTTTGATAACATCTAAATTATGTTCAATAACAACTACCGTATTCCCACCATCTGATAATCGTCTTAAAATTTCAATTAATTTATGAACATCTGCAAAATGCAGACCTGTCGTTGGCTCGTCTAAAATGTATATTGTCTTTCCTGTACTTCTGCGGCTCAACTCAGTCGCTAATTTCACTCGCTGCGCCTCACCACCGGATAGCTCGGTAGACGGCTGTCCTAAACGAATATAGGATAATCCCACATCATACAATGTCTGAATCTTGCGTTCGATAGAAGGTACATTTTTGAAAAATTCCAAAGCCTCTTCCACCGTCATATTTAAAACATCATAAATGCTCTTTCCTTTATATTTTACCTCTAATGTTTCACGATTATACCGTTTTCCATGACAAACTTCACAAGGCACATAAACATCCGGTAAAAAGTGCATTTCAATTTTTAAAATTCCATCTCCGGCACAGGCTTCACATCTGCCGCCCTTTACATTAAAACTAAATCGACCTTTTTTATAGCCCTTCGCCTTTGCATCGGATGTAGCAGCAAAAAGATCTCGAATCATATCAAATACACCTGTATAGGTTGCCGGATTTGAACGGGGTGTTCTGCCAATCGGAGACTGATCAATGTCAATGACTTTATCTAACTGTTCTATTCCTTTAATTTCTTTATGCTTACCCGGAATCGTTCTGGCACGATTCAATTTTTTCTGCAAGGATTTATACAGCACTTCATTTGTCAGCGAACTCTTTCCCGAACCGGAAACCCCTGTTACACAGGTCATAACACCAAGCGGAATATCTACATTTATCTTCTTTAAATTATTCTCCTCTGCACCAATCACCTTTAAATATCCTGTCGGCTTCCTGCGTTCTGCTGGAACAGGGATTTTGTTTTTTCCACTTAAATATGCTCCGGTAATGGAATTGGGATTTTGCATAATTTCTTCTGCTGTTCCTGCCGCAATGATTTCTCCACCATGTTCTCCTGCGCCAGGTCCGATATCCACAATATAATCTGCCTCCCGCATAGTATCTTCATCATGCTCTACAACGATCAGTGTATTGCCCAAATCCCGAAGATTCTTAAGTGTAGCCAATAATTTATCATTATCTCTTTGATGCAGACCGATACTTGGCTCATCTAAAATATATGCTACGCCAACCAACCCCGAACCTATCTGGGTTGCCAGACGAATGCGCTGGGCTTCTCCACCGGAAAGTGTCCCTGTGGCTCTAGAAAGGCTTAAGTACTCCAATCCCACATCTACTAAAAATCCTACTCTGGCTGTTATTTCCTTTAATACCTGTTTTCCAATCAGCTTTTGCTGCTCGCTCAATTCCATTTCCATTAAAAACTTCTGCAAATTCTTAATGGAAAGAGTCGTAACCTCATGAATATTTTTGTTGCATACAGTTACAGCAAGAGAGGATTTTTTCAGTCTCTGTCCTTTACACTCTTGGCATGGTGTAATCCGCATAAACTGCTCATATTCCTGCTTCATAATATCCGAGCCTGTTTCTCTATATCTTCTCTGCACATTACGAATCAAGCCTTCAAATACTACATCGTAGACACCCTCTCCACGCTGCCCCTTATAGTAAACCTTAACAGCTCTTCCATCCTCAACACCATAGATTAACATACGGCGAACCTCGTCACTAAGCTCCTGATATGGGGTCTTTAAGTCAAAATCATATGCTATAGATAACGCTTTTAATGTAGCGTAGGTATAACTAGACGGATCTGTACAGGACTGCCAGCCCATCACCTGAATCGCTCCCTCTGCGATACTTAATGACTTGTCCGGAATCATCAAATCCTCATCAAATTCCATTTTATAGCCCAAACCAAAGCATACGGGACACGCTCCAAAGGGATTGTTAAATGAAAAGCTTCTCGGTTCAATCTCTTCGATACTGATTTCACAGTCCGGACAGGAAAAGCTTTGGGAAAAGTTCAATACTTCTCCATCGGCAATATCTACCATCAACAGTCCATCTGCCAAATCCAATACATTTTCAATAGAATCCGTCAATCGCTTTTCAATTCCCGGCTTTACAATAATACGGTCTACCACAATTTCAATATTATGCTTTTTATTTTTTTCTAACTTAATCTCTTCTGTTAATTCGTAGATATTTCCATCCACCTGTACACGAACATAACCACTCTTTTTGGCTCTTTCAAAAAGCTTCTGATGCTCACCTTTTCTTCCACGCACTACCGGTGCTAAAAGCTGTATCTTCGTCCGTTCCGGCAGACTCATAATCTGGTCTACCATCTGGTCTACAGTCTGCTTTTTTATCTCTTTTCCGCATTTAGGGCAGTGTGGTATACCGATTCTGGCATATAACAAACGAAAATAATCGTATATCTCTGTCACTGTTCCAACAGTAGAACGGGGATTTCGATTTGTAGATTTCTGGTCAATGGAAATCGCCGGTGGAAGACCTTCGATTTTTTCTACATTTGGCTTTTCCATCTGTCCTAAAAACTGTCTGGCATAGGAGGAAAGAGATTCCATATATCTTCTTTGTCCCTCTGCATAAACCGTATCAAATGCCAGTGAGGATTTTCCCGAACCACTAAGACCGGTAAAAACCACCAGTTCATTTCTTGGAATATCTATATCAATTCCTTTTAAATTATGCTCCTTAGCTCCGCGAATTTTTATATATTTTCTCTCATGCATTCTATCTATATACTCCTATTCCTAAAATCAATCCTTATCATTCCTAAACTTCTTCAATTCTATCATCTTATCACGCAATTCTGCAGCCGCTTCAAAATTCAAATCCGCAGCCGCTTTTTCCATTTTTTTCTTCACTTCGGCAATCAGCTTATCTAATTCCTTACTGCTCATAGATTCCGGATCCTTTGCAAATTGCTGTTCTTCTTTTGCTACCTTCTTAGAGATACTAATTAAGTCTCTAACGGATTTTTGGATAGTCTGCGGCGTAATACCATGTTCTTCATTGTATTTCTGCTGAATCTGGCGTCTTCGTTCAGTTTCTTCAATCGCCACCTTCATGGAATCTGTTATGGTATCCGCATACATAATCACATGACCCTCAGAATTTCTAGCAGCTCGCCCGATGGTCTGTATTAAGGATGTCTGCGAGCGAAGAAAACCTTCCTTGTCTGCATCTAAAATAGCAACCAATGTAATTTCCGGTATATCCAATCCCTCTCTTAAAAGATTAATACCTACTAAAACATCAAACACATCCAGACGCATATCACGGATAATCTCTGAGCGTTCTAAGGTATCTATATCGGAATGCAGATATTTTACCCGAATACCAACTTCGCTCATATAATCTGTCAAATCCTCAGCCATCCTCTTCGTAAGTGTAGTAATCAAAACCTTATGATGATTATTGGTTTCCTTTTTTACCTCTGCAAGCAAATCATCAATCTGTCCGTCTACCGGCCGTACTTCTACCCTTGGATCTAATAAGCCGGTGGGTCGGATAATCTGTTCTACACGCATTAATTCATGCTCATCCTCATATACATTCGGTGTGGCAGACACAAACAGCATCTGATTAATCTTGCTTTCAAATTCATCAAAATTCAAAGGACGGTTATCCTTTGCTGATGGCAGACGGAAACCATAGTCCACTAAAGTACTCTTTCTGGACTGATCTCCGGCATACATTCCACGCACCTGCGGAACTGTAATATGAGACTCATCCACAATAATTAAAAAATCATCCGCAAAATAATCCATCAAGGTATGCGGCGTAGCTCCTGCAGGCATCCCGGCTAAATGTCTCGAATAATTCTCGATTCCGCTGCAAAAACCTGTTTCTCTCAACATTTCTATATCAAAATTCGTGCGTTCCGCAATTCGCTGGGCTTCTAACAGCTTATCCTGACTTTTAAACCATTTGACCCTTTCTTCCATCTCTTTTTTAATCTCTACACACGCCTGATTAATTTTCTCCTGTGGTACAACATAATGAGAAGCCGGAAATACAGCAATGTGCTCTAAACGATGCTTTATCTCTCCCGTCAGCACATCTACTTCTGTAATCCTGTCTATTTCATCACCAAAAAACTCTACTCGATAAGCGGTATCACTAAAGTTCGCCGGAAAGATTTCTAAAACATCTCCCCTTACACGAAATGTACCGCGATGGAAATCCATATCATTTCTCGTATACTGGATACTAATTAACTGTTTTATAACTTCGTCTCTGTCCTTTTCCTGTCCCGGACGCAAGGATACCATCATATTACGATAGTCTACCGGGCTTCCCAAACCATAGATACAGGAAACACTGGCGATAATGATAACATCTCTTCGCTCTACAAGAGCTGCCGTTGCCGACAGGCGCAGCTTATCAATTTCTTCGTTTATAGAAGAATCCTTGGCGATATAGGTATCCGTAGAGGGTACATAAGCCTCTGGCTGATAATAATCGTAATAACTGACAAAATATTCCACTGCATTTTCCGGAAAAAACTCTTTAAACTCTCCATAAAGCTGTGCAGCGAGAGTTTTATTGTGAGATATAATTAATGTCGGTCTGTTCAACTGTTCAATAACATTCGCCATGGTAAAGGTCTTACCCGAGCCTGTTACTCCTAAAAGTGTCTGGAACTGATTTCCCTCCCGAAAGCCTTTTACTAAAGCCTCAATCGCCTGTGGCTGATCACCGGTTGGTTTATATTTTGATACTAACTTAAAATGATCCATGAAAGCTCCTCCTTTATGAATCGATTTATACTCTTTATTATCCCTTATGTAGATTTGATTATAACAGAATATAAAATAAAAGTACAGAACAAAATCGAACTTTTGTTCTGTACTTTTAAATTCATAATCCATTACTTGCTTAATTCTGCAATTTTTTCACGAATCGGTTCTGCCTCTGCATTATATGCTTCGCATGCAGCATCCCACTCTATCTTTATATCTTCGCCGTGTTCCAAATTCATATCATAATTATCTAACAGATACTGACCAAAAAACTTACTGACTTTTTCTGCACCCACTGTATTGGTATGATTCGTATCATAATAATCTACAGCAAAATCCAATCCAATTTCCTCATAATACTGATTCATATCCAAAAACTTATAACCTTTTTCTTCTATGATATTCTTTATATACAGATTCTTTTTCTGATATTTCTCATCAATAATCCACGGTGTTGCAGTAAATAGAACCTCTATTCCCTCTTCATCACATTTTTCTAACAAAGAAACCAATGCTTCCTCTACTTCTTTTGAAATAGGAGATGGCTCTATATCCGTATATATCGTAGGCTCTTTCATTTTTTTGACTTCACCTATTGTCTCTGCACCATGATACCAATGCGTAATTTTATTATCCGCATACTCAAGATTTTCCGATGTAAGGATTTCCCAATTATTATGATACTGCAAAATATCAAAGTAATTATTCATCCTGTCTTCCCAGTTATCATAAAGATAGTTAATAAGCTTAACCCTGTTCCAAGAATAATTCATATTATTTACAATTAACGGCCATCTATGCGGAAGTTCTTCCTTATTATCCATTCGAATAAATTTTCTGGTTTCAACCACTAATACATCCGGTTTCTGTTCCTTTAATACTTCGTCAATTAAATACTCAACTATAAAGCAGCTTTGTCCCGGCGTTGTGAGGTTATAAGAAGTCATACCATACTCTTCCCACAAGGTCATGCTATTAATATATCTAAATACCGCACTGCTCCCGATTATCACTACATCCAGACTATCCTCTTTCTCTCCGTAAAGTCCGGTTACATCGTCTCGTCGAAATGTGTATTCTGTAGGTCTTAAAGCATAAGAAACAGTCTTAAATAAGTATACACCAATACTCAAAAAAACTATGGTTGCTATTATTCTTTTTATATTTTTCTTCATCGAAACACACTCCTTAAAATTGCTCGTAAATAAAACTTGATGAATCATATCCCGGACCATATTGACCAAAAATAAGCACAGCAAAGAACAATGCATAAATGATTGCCCATCTGAAAATCAAGTTTTGTTTACTAAGCGCTTCCAGCACATCCATTTTTTCCTGAAGCATACTAACAATCCATAGCACCACAATCGCAATCAGCACAACCAGCATATTTTCACGATTGAGACCATATTCAAAAATTCTGCCGCCTCTGATAAATTCCAGACCAAGACCACTAAACATATTCTTAAAAATACCCATGGCATCCATAAATCCATTCGCCCTAAAGAATACACGACCTACACAACATAAAGTAAAAGTCCTTGCCATCTGAAATAAACGGAAGCTAAAACAATCTGTCTTTATCTGTAGCTTTTCAATTACCTTTTTGTTATAAGGCTCATAAATCATACTCATAACAATTAATGTTCCATGAAATAAGCCCCATATAATATAATTCCACTGCGCACCGTGCCAAACACCTGTCAGCATCCATACCGCATATATCGGAATAGCTGAGAATATGATACGACCTGCCTCTGCACCGAATTTTGCACGAATATTTTTATTTAATTTCAACAGCCTTGGTGAAATGGAAAACGGATATAAAACATAATCCTTAAACCATGTTCCCAAAGATACATGCCATCGTCTCCAAAACTCCGGCATATTTTTTGAAAAATATGGCCGCAAGAAATTATCCGGTAACTGGATACCAAATAGTCTCGCAGAACCGGTAGCAATATCCATACATCCCGAAAAATCTGCATAAATCTGGATAGAAAATGCTACGGTAGCAATCACTAAAATAATACCTTTATAGGAGTTTGCTGCATAATTGTCATAAATCTGTGAAACAAATGTCGCTAATCTTTCAGAAAGAATCAGTTTTTTAGCAAATCCCCATATAATCTGAATCGCCCCATCACGAATATTCTCATAAGAAAACGGATGCTCATTCTCTAACTGTGTACCAAGAAATTTGTATCTTGGAATCGGTCCCTGTACAACCGTTGGGAAAAACGAAATATATAAACTATAACGCAAAAAATTCTTTTGCGCATCAATATCTCCTCTGTACACATCCATCAGATAAGCAATAATCTGGAATACAAAGAAAGAAATTCCCATAGGCATAATAATATTAAAGAATACCTGATCATGTTCAAATCCCATTAGCTCTAATAGAGAATATACATTTCCTAATATGAAGTTTGTATATTTTACAACTACCAGCAAAAGAATGACAAAAGCTAAACCTATTAAGAGCATTTTCTTTCTTTTTGCTTCATACTGCTCCTTTATCACTTTCAGTTCCTTGCGGTCATATGTACCACTTTTTTTAAGGGCTTTAAACTCTGCATGATTATCACTCATTTTGCAAGCCACAAAATAAGAAACTGCAATCGCTCCTAACAGGAATATAAAATTATCCCATCCGGAAAACAGATAAAATACAATATTTGCCCACAATAATACTGCCCATCTTGCTTTTACAGGCATCAGGTAATACGAAAGACAAGCAATGGCTAAAAACAGTAAATATATAAATGATGTATAAGACATACTTCCTCCTTTGCAGTTCTACGCAATACAATAGGCTTACAGATTGTAAGCCTATCATTTTAAAGTCAATTCTTAATCTTCTTCCTGTAAACGAGTAATCATATCATGCATTGCCTGAACGGAATTGAAGTTCTCAGGCTTCATATCATCCATGGAAATTTTCACATCATATTCATCCGTAATTTCTGAAATCACACTGATGATATCCATAGAATCAAGAATTCCATCATCCACCAATAACTGATCTGTTTCCCAATCTACATTTGGTAATACATCTTTTAAAAACTCTAATAATTCCTGCATTTTTCTTCCTCCTTATTTTACAATAATGCTTTTCTTTGTATTTTACCGTTATATGTGCGAGGAATTTCATTGATTTCCTCAATAAGCTTTGGAACCTTGTAGTTCTCTAGACGGTCTTTTAAAAACTGATAAATTTCACCTTCATCAAAGCTTTCACCTTTTTTTATTACCACATAAAGCTTTGGCTCTTTTCCTAAAATCGGATTATCCACAGGAACACATGCACAATCCTCAATGAGCGGACACTGATTTGCTACATCTTCGATTTCATCCGGTGCAATTTTATTTCCTCCGGTAATGATGACATCACCCTGACGGCCAAGCATATAAATCAGACCATCTTCTCCTCGATAAGACAAATCCTGTGTACGAATATAACCGTCCTTCATAATTTCACGATTTAATTCTTCGGATTTATAATATCCCACCATATTCATATCTCCGGCACAAGCTAAAAGTCCCGGATTTTCTTCTGTCGCTTCTATTGGATTTCCATCATCATCTAAAAACACAAAGTTTGCATGACAGGTTGGTCTTCCAATACAGTTCTTTTTATCCGGCATAGCATTAAAATCCAAAATACAGGAGCATCCTGATTCTGTAGTGCCATAAAAATTATATAAACGGGAATTCGGAAGTAATTCACATAATTTCTGCTTATCGGATTCCGGAATCGGCGCAGAACCCAGCTGTACATATTCAATCTGATCCTTATAATCGGAAAGCTTGTCCTCACCAACCTTTAAAATTGTCGCTAACGCTGCCGGTACAAGATCCATAGATGTCACCTTATACTTTTCAATACAGCCAACCACAACCTGAAAGAAAACAATACTTCCTAAAATAACTACGCTGCTTCCATTTAACATATTTGCATAATAACGGCGAAGTCCGTGGGAATGACTCAGTGGCGTAGGAATCAATTCTACATTATCCTTTTTCATTTCCACACCGTCAATTACATTTTCTGCCACAGCGACTACATTTTTATGAATCAGTTCAATTCCTTTTGATTTTCCTGTTGTTCCTGTTGTAAAAAGAATTTCAGCCACTTCTTCTAATTCAGGAAACACAAATGTTTCAAAATCTGCATCTGCATCCCGATAATTTAACACTTCCTTTAGGCTCTCATTCAAACAGGATAATTCCATAGGTTTATCAGCAATATAGCATTTCGCATCTACTGCTTCTACAATCTCTGTCAGTCTCGCCTCAGCCGCATTTTTTTCCACAGGAACAAAAATTGCCTTTAACAGTTGAATCGCAAGACCAGCCACTAAAGTTTCTATATTCTGACCATTGCGGACTACTACCGGGTCACCTGCTGCAATCCCTTTGCTTTGCAGATATTTTGCATAGCCATAAATGCATTCCCAGTATCCTCTATAGTCAAGTTCTCTTTTTCCATCTGCCAGACACAGCTTATCCGGATGCACTTTTGCATGACTGGCAACTGCTTCTACAATTGATTTCATTTTATTCTCTTACCTCATATTTCTACACTTTTGCATACAGCTTCACTATATACCAAAGCAAAAAATCTGTCAACAAAAGGCACAAAATCTACACAAAATCACACTTAAACCGTACTAAATGCCGGCCAAAATCTAAGTAAAGCATATCCTAGAACACTCATTAAAAGAATTACTACAAGAGTAATCGGAAAACCTTTTTTCAGCATATATTTGGGTTCGAGTCCATACCCAACCGGAATGGCTCGAATGGATGTCGGAAGCATATAGGATAGATTCACTCCTATAGAAGCAACATATACATATGGAATAGGATTTTCACCAATTCCCTGTACAATGCTGATGACAATCGGAATTGCCACAGCCGCTGTCGCTGTATTGCTTGTAATATCTGAAAGAAGCAGTGTTAAGGTCACGATAACGAGTACAGTTACAAATCCACCCGTTAAATTCGTATTTGCCACAAGATTTCCAAGATTTTCTGCCACACCACTATTATTAATCAATGTCCCTGCTGCCAAACCTCCTGCAAATACATACATAAGCTCCCATACTACCTTTTTCTGTGTGGATTTCCATTTCATCAGACGACCGCCCTCTTCCTTTCTGATAAAGAAAGACAGCATCGCGCAGATAATAAATACATAAGCAGGCTTAAGTCCCGGAAGCAAATTCTGATAAAGCTGACGGGTAAAAGAAAGCACTGTTGCAATTAAAAATAAAATTAATGAAAGCTTTTCTTCCTGAGACATCTTTGGCATTGCCTTATACTGCTCTATAAAATACTCTTTTGAACCGCCAAGATCTTCGTTCTTTTTGACTCCAATCATTAACATTAAAATATTGCTAATTATTAATATCACTGTAATTGGTAAAAACCGAATTACCCAAGAAGTGTACATATATTCCTGTCCTGTCAGCTGCTCTAAGTAATCCACTGTAACTAAATTCATAGCTCCTCCTAGCGGAGATGCAAGACCGCCGACACCAGCAGCATAAGCAATTGTCAGCAGCAGCAAGGAGCCTACACGACTTTTAGCAATATCGCCTTCTCCCACATACCGCAGCATAGATACAGCAATCGGCGTAACCGCTGCACAGACAACAGCATTTGGCAATATAGAGGATAACAATGCACAAAATATAAACCAGAAAAAAATCTGATGTCTTAAATTACTGCCGATTAAAGATAAGCATTTTGCAGCAATACGATTATCTAAACCGGTTTCTTCCCACGATACAGTTAAAATGGATGCACCTAACAAAAGTAAAATTGTTTCAGAAGCATAATTTGCAATTACTGCCGACATATCCACCATCTGAAATACTGCATTTAATGCAATCGGCAGGAAAGCAGTTACTGCAAAATCCACAGGTCCTGTAATCCACCACCATGCCATCCATGCAACCGTTCCGATAGCTGCTCGGGCAGAAGCTTCCGGACAGACAAATTCCGGCACAAATAAATAACACAATACAAACAATACCGGACCCATTATGACAAAAAAATATTTTTTGTTTATTTTCATTGCTTTTCTCCTATCATGTACCTTTCTTATTTTTCATTTGTTTTGATGTTATAATCTTCCATTTATATTTTACTGAAATTTCCCATTTTGTAAAGGTATTTTAAAAGAGGCATTGCCCCATAACCAAAAGATTACAGGACAATGCCCTTTTGCTGCTTATTTACTTTACTTTTACTTTTTTCACCTTACTGTACTTACCATAAATCTTCTCTCCTGCAACCTTCTTAAAGGCCCTTACTTTTACATAGTAAGTTTTCTTTGCCGACAGCTTCTTGATGGTAAACTTGGTTACTTTATTCTTGTTTACGGTAAAGCTCTTAGCTTTCTTGAACTTCTTGTTCTTTGCAAAGGTAATCTGATAACCGTTTACTTTCTTATCGCGTTTCCATTTAATTACCATGGTTTTTGCTTTCTTAGATTTTACGGATTTTAGTTTCACCTGTTTTGGTGTAACCGTAATGGAAATCACCTTTTCTGCGGACTGGTATTTTTCAGTTTCTTCTGTCCGTATTACAATTTCGGCTTTTCCACATCCCTTAACGGTCACCTTGCCATTTGCATCAATCTTTACAACCTTCTGATTAGAAGATGTGTAGGTAAGTATTGTACCCTTATCGGATTTTGCTCCCAAATTAAACGGTTTTTGTCCAAGTGCAAGGGTATAGGCAGTTTTACTTACTGTAATACTCTGCTGTTCTTTTGTATTGCCGTTATTTCCTGCACTGCCGTCAGCTTCCATAACAATACTGTCACTTACTGTAACACCTGCATTTGTGGTCAGACGAGCTTCATAGGTTCCTGCTGCATTCACTACATAACCTGCTGCATAGTTTTCTGTAATATCTGTCCAATTTGTTCCATCACCGCTTATTTGTATGGAAGCAATACCTGAAGCACCTGTTGATACAGCAACCTTGATTGTCCTGTTATCACTTGCCAAAAGTTTAAGGGTTGGAGTTTTTGTATCCTGTTTCCATACAATCGTTTCTGCTGCTACATTTCCTGCTTTGTCTGCGGCAGTAATCAGAATCGTATGTGCACCATCCTCTAAATTGGCAATGGTAAATGCTTCCTCTTTTGTAATCACCATTCCATTATCAATCTGGCAGGTGATGCCAGAATCAGCTATACCTGACATAGCATCTTCTACAGTTACATTAATTATAGCATCTGTATCTGTAATCCATTTTGTCGTATCATAGCTTGGTTTCACACTAAGCATCGGCAAAACTGCATCGGTTACAATACCATCTGTACTTAAGTAAGTTACATTTCCAGCCATATCCATAAGCTTTGCATAAACTACTGCTGTCTGATTTGGTTCTAAGGTAATTTTTGTATTCGTCCAGTTATCGTCATTTAATGCTATGACTTCATCCAAAGTCAAGGCTTTGTCAGACTGATAATACCGAATCGAATCCACACCACTTACGGTATCTTTTACCTCCTTCACCTCTGCTACTATCGTATCCTTGAAGAAATTGCCAAAGGTAATAGTATTTAAAAATTCTCTCCAGACAGACTCTCCTGCCTCCAATGCTCCTTCTGGTGCTGTTTTGTCAATATTTACTGCTTCTATCGCAATTTCAGTGATTTCTCCATCCAAAGACTTAAAGTACATTGTCTTTGGTGCAGTATTTTCACCTTCCTTAGTTACCATGTAACTGCTTAAATATTCACCATCCGCTTCTGTTGACAGTGTATAGCCATTTGCCGCCTGAATGGTAACATCCGTTCTATACCAGTTCTTATTTCCCTTTACACCAGTAATTGTATATGGCTCTAATACATGTATTGCTACAACGATTTCGGCTTTCTGATAAGACTCGCTATCCTCAGCGTAAACAGCAATTTCGGCTTCGCCACTGCCTAGAATGGTTACTTCACCTTTTTCATCTACCTTTACAATTTCCTCGTTAGAAGATCTGTAGGCAAGTTTTGTGCCCTTGTCAGATACTGCACCTAAATTAAAGGCTTTCTGCCCCAGAATCACGGTATACTCGGACTTATTTACGGTAATTGTCTGTGTATCCCGAATCTCTTCCATAGTAATCGTATCATTTACAGTAACACCTGCATTTGTAGTCAGACGAACTTCATAGGTTCCTGCTGCATTCACTACATAGCCTTCATTATAGGTTTCTGTAATATCTTTCCATGCAGTACCATCTCCACTGACTTCAACGGAAGCGACGCCTGAAACACCGGTTGATATATGTATTCCAATGGTTTTGTTGTTCATTGCCGACAATTCCACTACAGGTGCTTTCGTATCCTGTTTCCATGTAATTGTCTCTGCAGCTGTATTTCCTGAATTATCTTTAACCGTTACTAAGATATTATGTATACCATCCTCTAAGCCTTCAATGGTAAATATCTTTTCTCCTGCAAATACTGTTCCACCATCAATTTGATAAGTAATTCCATCCTCCGGTATTCCAGCCAATGCATCCTCTACGGTTACATCTACTTTTGCATCTTGCACAGTAATCCACTGATTCACATCATAGCTTGGTTTCAGTTCAATGATTGCCGGTGTTTTATCTGCAATCATACCATCTGTGCTCAGGTAAGCTGTATTGCCCGCCATGTCGGTAAGCTTTGCATATACTACAGCCATCTGATCCGGCTCTAAAGTAATTTTACTATCTGTCCATGCATTATCTGTTAATTCTAATACTTCTTCCATTGTCATCGCTTTGTCAGACTGATAGTACTGAATAGTATTTACACCACTGACAGAGTCTTTCGCATCCTTCACTTCTACCACTACAGTATCTTTAAAGAAAGTACCAAAGGTAATGGTATTTAAAAACTGTCGCCAAACAGATTCTCCGGCTGTTAAGGTTCCCTCTGGTGCTGTCATATCAATATTTACAGTATCCATGGTAATTGCATAGGTATCTCCCACATCCGTTTTAAAATACATGGTTTCCGGTGCAAGATTTTTACCTTCTCCAACCACACTATAGCTGCTCTGATATTCTCCTGCTTCTTCTAACGCTAACGTGTAGCCGTCTGCTGCCTGAATAGAAATATCCGATTTATACCAGCCATTATCTCCTGCAATTCCGGTAATGGTATATGGATGTTCTGGGCTGACAGTTTCTAGTACCTGTACATTAACAGATTTTTCTGCTGCTTCATGGTTTTCGTCCGCTGCTACGGATATCGTAATTGTCGTATTTCCTGCCGTATGTACTTCTGCCGGAACACGAACAATTTGTGTTTCCGCATCATATGCTAAATCGGATTCTACAATGGTGAGCATTTCTGTATCCCCTGCTGTAAACTGTATTTCTCCTGTAGAGCTCACACCTCCGACAATCACATAGAAGCGACTTCCGGTTGCCGGCTGATAACAATCTGATGAAAAGTTTAATATCTGGGATGCTTTTTTAATTTCAACCTCTATAATCTTTTCCGCTGCCACATAATAGTTTGTTGTATCCTTTGCAATAGAAGCTTTTACCTCATATACACCTGCATTCGTTGGCAAACCTTCTGTATATTCTTTAGATGCATCACTTCTGTAAGACCATGTAACTTCTCCTTTTGATTCACCGGCAGATAAAATCACATCCACTCCCGGCTCTAACGGCTGTTTGTCGTAAATGATTTCTTCTGCAGCGGCAAGCTTTGCATCTAAACTACTGTAAATTGTTATGGTTTCGCAAATCGTTGCTGTATTTCCATTGTTATCTTCGGTAACGATTGTAAGGGTATTGATACCAATGGAATCTATCATAATGGCCGCTTCTGTTTCTGTCTGCCCTTCTTCGACTGCAATCGTTTTTTCTTCTCCATCATTAATCTGATAGGTTATTTTTTTGATTCCTGCGCTCTTAACATCATCTGTTATGACAAGCTTAATTTCTGCTTTATCCTGATAGGACTTGGTTTCGCCCTCTAGCATACCCGTTCCTTCAAGCTGAATTTCTACAGATGGCGCTGCATCTCCAACCACAATTCCATCGGAACTGATGTAGCTTACATTTCCTAAAGCATCTGTAAATCTGGCATAAATTACGCTGCTTTCATTTTCCAAAACAGCACGATTAGAAGCTATCCATGCACTTTCTTCTAATGCGTCTAATTCGGCTACGGTCATTGCTGTAGCAGAAGCAGATTTATAGCAGGAAATTCCATTTTCTGCCATTCCTACATGGGCATCAGAAGCAGCAATTTCTACAGTCTGGCTTTCATCCTTATAAATACCAAAGGTGATAATTTCTAAAAGCTTAGTCCAGATGTTTTCTCCAAGGGTAATGCTTCCTGTCGGAGCTGTATGATCTTTATTTACTACAAGTGTATATACTTCACTTACATACTGCCCATTTTTACGAAGCATAACCGAATAGGAAACTACCCCGGTTTCTTCTCCTGAAAGGACTAATTCATCCTTCCACTCTGGCTCTGTCTCTTTTTTAAGCAGTGCAATTTCTGCACCTTCTTCTTTTGCTGAAACAATAACATCTCCTGTGTACCAGTCCGTTTCATCCTTTGTTACACTTTCACCTGCAATCTGTAAATCTTCTGCATCTATTACATTTTTTACATATACTGTAACAATCGGACTAATCACTGTCGCTTCTGTATTACCGGTAGTTCTGGTGGTATTTGTGATACTTACACAGTACTGATGTATTGTTCCTGTATCTTCTAATGTGGTCTTAAATTCTGCGCTATTCCCTTCTACTGCGCGGAATTCTCCATCCACATCCTTATGCAGCCATGTATAGCTGATTGTACCTCCATCTGCCGATTCAGCTTCTACTGCCATAGAAAATTCTTCCCCGGCGGATACACAGATAACTTCTTCTTTGAGGTTTGTCGTAATCACAGGTTCTTTGGCATCTTCTGTCTTTAAGACTTCTTCATAAGAATCTAAAAGTACATCTGCCTGATAACAGTAATCCTCTGTTACATAATACTGAGCAGCCACACCTACGGCAGCTTCACCTGTAATAGAAACATTTCCATTTACATCTACTGTAATTCCATCATTCTCCCCATCTTCTGCCGCCAGGAAAATAACGGATTCATCCGAAATGGCTATATCTTCTCCGGATTCTGTCACTCCGTACATCGTCAGCTTTCCAGAGGTCTTTCCGGTTACAGAAAGGGTATCGGATTCAATTTTCTCACCATCAAATGCAAGATATACGGATTCGATGGTTTCAATAGATGGATTCATCAGAGATGCTTTTGCATAGGTATCTCTTCCGTAACGGTCTGTCGCCTTAAGTGTTAATTCATAAACCATATCCTGACTTATTTCTTCCGGAAGTGTAATGGTCGTTTCAAATGTGCTTCCTGAAACCTCTGCATCTGTAAGGGCAATTTCTTTTCCATTTACAGTTACAGCCAGTGTTACATCCGGCTCTGTCTGACCACTGATTGTAATCTGGTTATTTTCTACTACACTGCCTGTTTCCGGTGTAAACATCTGCAGCGGAGGTCCTACAGTATCCACCTTGATGGCTTCATCCACAATTCGTGTATCTCCATCCTCTGTAACTGTCTCGATGCGAAGTGCATGTTCTCCATCCTCTAATTTTGCATAATAGGATGGGAAGGTGGTTCCCGCTACTGTAATTTCAGAAATAATCTGATCATTCAATAAAATCTTACCTGTTACCGGCTTATCTGTGGAGGCATCAATCTTGATACCATCTGCCGGCATATTAGTAAATACCTTATTGGTATAGGTAACCGCTTCGTCACCATTTCCTAAGCTTGCTTCTTCTTCTACATATGTCGTTCCATAGGAAACCGTTACTTTTGCTGCATCCGGGTATGGAATATTTATGGTTTCAGATACGGTTTCATATCCCATAGCATACTTTGGTTCTTCCTCTTCGACCGCAATATTCTTTGTCGGATATACATGGAATACATAATCATTACCGGTTTCTTCCGGTGACAATGCCACCTCAAACTGTCCGTCTGTAATAGCTGTATTATCAATAAATGCTGCCTGATAGCCTTCTGTTACTGTACTATCGGAATTGATTCTGTCTGCTGAGAAATACACACCGTCCATAAATGCTGCATCATATCCCTCTAAGCTTACCAAGGCGTTGCCATCTCCACTGGCTGCTGCTGTCACTTTCGTAAGCGCTGCTGTCGGTGCTTCATCATTTACAACTGTAATCGTATCTGTTGTGGTAAGTTCGGATGTAAAGTTTCTTCCGTCCTGTGTTCCCCTGATAACTACAGTTACATAATATTCGCCATTTGGTACAAAATACGGAATATCTAATGTAGAAGTATCTGCATCTAAACCATATCCATTTCCTTCTGCATCTACAGTCATAATCGGATAATCTCTGCTGCCTTCTGCGGTTTTACTTAAATATACTTCCTTATATCCTTCCGCATTTTCTGTATCACTCATAGTGGTCGTAACTGCTAAGGAATCACTGTCAGCTTCTGCAGTAACTGTATTTAAAGAAATTACCGGTGTAACAACCATTACTTCTCCATAAGAGAAGGTTGCTTTGTCAGAAGAAATCGAAACATCCCCGGTCATCTTATCTGCCAACACAGAAATCAGCATATATGTACCAAGCTCATCACTTCCACTCATATAATTTGCTACATTCATGTTAGAAGCATATCCGTTGTCATCAGTTTCTACGCCTGTCAATGCATAACTTTCACCATTTATGTTCACATTTACATCGTCAATATCTATGGTTTCTTCACCCTGCACATCGTAATATGCACGAATCATAGTATCCGTTCCTGTCATTCCGCTAACTAATAACTCACCGGTTTCACTTATACTTACAGCCGGCGAACTAATACTTCTTGCCCGCAGGGAATAAGTATTTGCCTGCTGTATGGACTCTCCGGTAGATTTTGCCACTCGTTGAATATTATTGATTGCAAAGGTTCCTGCATTGTCTCCACTTCCCATTCTTCTGCTAAAGAAGGACACATCAATATCCGGTGATTTTGAACCCCAGTAATATTCATACGCCATGGTAAACTGCAAGCATGTAGCCGAGCCATATATCTTGGATTTATTACCGCCGACTTCTACACCGGCAAGGGTTAAATCTTCTCCAAAGAATGCACTTGGCAGAACTACGGCTGCTCTTCCATATATCTCCATATCCGGCGCATCTTCTCCCTGAAGCAGCAGGTAGCATTTCACTTCTCCCTGAATAACCTTCATTACCTCTAACTTGGCTGACAAACTAAAGGATATCTCAGGGTACCATATAAATTTACCCTGTACATGGTCTAATACACTGACACCTAAGATGGTCATATCTTCACCCTGAACAGAAGCACTGGCTGTTCCTAATGAAACACCTACCCAGCCTTTAAAAATATCTAAAATGCTTAACTGACCTGCCAATGTAATGCTGCTATCCGGCCATCCACCTGTCTCAGATGGATAAAAGAGACTATACAATCCGTCTACCCTTCCTGCTGCACCATGAAGATATACTACAGGTGCTACCGGAAGAATAATCGGTGCTCCCGGCTTTACGCCTCCTACGGAGAAGGAAATAACATTTGGCACCGGAACACCATGTTCCTTAGAAGCAATAATCTCTAATTCAAAATCAGCTTTAAAGGTAGCAAAGCTTCCTTTTCCGGCTACATTTACCAGATACGGATAGTCAATAGTATCTATCTTTAGTGAGCCCTCTAAGTCTGCCGGCAAGGTAGACATAAACTGTGGCACACCTACAAAGGTTTCAGCCTTCACACCGATAAAGCCTGTTTTACCTCCGGTTTCTCCGTAGCGCACATCCTGTACATCTGCCGCAAATAAATCCACGCCATCTACACCATCATACTGATCTATAGACATAAATCCTACACTTAAGCTTCCACCAAAGGAAATGGTATTATAGCTTCCGCGCTTATTAAATACACCATATTTTAAGTCTACGATGAAACCTCCGGCTTTCTGGATAAAACCGCTGATTCCGGTCATTTCCATAGATACCGGCTCATAAAATCCAGATTCTACATCCCCTGGGTCTAAGGAGTAATCTTTTCCATTTTCCAATATAATCTGGCTTTCTTCTCCCCAGATATTGTTGCTGCCGCCGATTACTCCGGCATTGCCTTCCATCTTGACCTGTACGCCGACTCTCTCTCCACCTTCATACATATAGTCAATAATCATTTCCTTACCGCTAAATTTCACAATGCGGTTGATTAATATACTGCTGTCTTCACCACTTCCATGAATTGGAATAAACTGGCTATTGGAATTTTCTGCTGTAACAGTCTGATATAGATTTCCTGTTAATACAAGCAAATAATCGGCTGCATTTACAGCTTCTGCCGCGGTTTCAAATACATCGATTTCATATCTTGGTATTCCATTGGTTTCTTCCTTGCGAATACCTACACCGCCAACCGGCGGATTAATTAAATCCTCATCGGAACTCATAAAGAATCGCATCTCATCACTGGTGATACTCTCCGGAAGTCCTACCTGTTCATCCGTAAGATTTGTTCCCGGTAAAATCGTAAGCTGATATTCTCCCTCTGCCATCTGTTCTGTAAAGGTCACCAGCATAGAGGTTCCATCCGCATTAAACTGGATATTGGAAGAGTCTATAAAGCTTTCTGCAGAGGTCTGTAAATCCGTCATTTTAAGCTGCCATTCTGTCTTATCCGAAGCTAATATCTCAAAGCCTTCTCCACGAACTACAAAGGTTCTCTTGCCATTGTAATACAACTCATCCGGCATACCTGCCAAAATACTGATAGAAGGTTTTTCTCCTGAAATACCCGGTGCTAAAATATTACGCTTTACAGTATCTACTACATTGCTGTCTAACAGGGTATTTCCTGCTTCTTCCTCTGTCACTTCTGTAAAGGTGTATGCTTTTACGATATATTTTAAGTACCGAATGGTCTCCGGTGGATTCTTAACCTTTAAAGTCCAGTTAATAATTCTGGTCTGTCCTAATTTAAGATTGGTAAGGAAAATAATATCTTTTCCTACATCCACCTGATCGCTGGCTCCTGCTTCTGCCGATAAAACCGTAAGATAATCCGTATCAATTGCCAATTTTACTGCCATCTTTGCACGGGTTTTGGAGTTTGGCATGGTATTTGAAACCATAACCTGCAAATGAATTTCATCATCCACATAGCCGGTCTTTTCTTCATTTAATGTCAGATAATCTTTATCCATGCTGACAGATAGTTTGACCGTATCATTTTCACCTACATCCTCATTACTCTGAATACCATAATAATAGCTGTAGGTACGCTTCTCATCAGCACCAAGAGAAGACTCATTCCAGTACATAGCTATCGCGCTGTCCGCTGTCTTATATCTTGCAGCATCGGTATCCACAAAGCTGTCTCCAAGAATTTCATAATCCCACAAGTTCTCTGCCATGTTATACCAGTGTCCGAATACCAGCTTGTCCGGCTTGATTCCGGAATCATCCGGATATCCATATGCCACCAATCTTGGCTGATAATTGTTATCCAGAGAACGGAAATGTGCCGCAATATCATTCTGCGCAAATGCTGTTTCTCTGGTGTACTGAATATAAGTACCATTCACATCATTTGGCGCCATTTCATACACTGCATAATCCTGTGCTCCTAACTGGGTATCTAATACCAGTCTGGCTCCCACATTCACAGCGCCTTCTTCTCCGGCAGAAGCATCATTGGTATTCCAGACTGTATACTCAATTTTAACAGCACCAAGCTTTTCATCCTGAGAATCCGTAAGCATGGTCAGTGTCTGGGTTACTGTAATGTCATCCTGCGTCCATGTGGATATGATTTTGTCTGCATCCACATATGGTTTTGTTATGAATTTTCCACCATTTCTAGTATTACCATAGATATAATTCTTGCCGTTGATTCTTAAGGTGACGAAGGAGGTATCTCCCTCGCCGCCACGATAGTTCAACTGCTTGTTGTTATCTGTTTTTGTCAGGATATCTCCTTCTATGGTTTTAATAACATATCCTGCATTTTTCTTGTTCACAGATACTTCTACATATTCATTTTTCAGTGTTACTGCGTCCTCTGTCTCCAGACTACTGATGGTAGCAGCTAATACTTCCACCATAGAATTACTCATGGAGCCTGTCAGAAAGATGACAATCAACAGACCCGCTAATATTCTTTTCATTATCTGCTTCATAGTCGTCCCTCCTTAGTTGATTGCTACATAATATACATGAACTGTATAATCTGCAAGTTTCACCATAATTGTATACATTCCTTTTTCATCTACTGTCACAGTATTTCCATCCAGTACAGTACCTCTGTATTTCATCTGTGCACCAGTGTTTCTGCCCTGTGCATAGGTTACTACTGCACCTTCCGGTATTTTCTGGAATTCCAGCTTGGTAGTGTCTGTGGTAATAATTCCATCTTCTACTAAAACTTCTCCATTTACTCCAAACTCTTCTAATTCTTTATGTCTGGTAACCTCGTTATACAGCATAGAGAACTGAATATATTCGGAAGCAGAATTACCATATGCATCTGTTGCCGTTACAATAGCTACATATTTTCCATTCTTCGTAAAGTCTACATCCATGGTGTATTCCACCTTTACCGAAACCTCTTCACTGGAATTATCTGTTATGGTAACATTCTTTAATAATTCTTCTGTCAGAGCCTCTTGTGTTGTAACTGTTCTGTAGCTATATTTGTAAATACCGTTTCCCGCCAGTGTAATTTCCGGCTTTGTATCATCCAAATGACTAATCGTTATCTGCTGTTCACTTACATTTCCTGCTAAATCGGCAGCCACAACAGAATACATTCCATTCTTTCTGACTGTAATCACCACTTCTTCTCCTGCATTGGATATCTTATAAGTTTTTCCTGCACAGGTAATTGTACCGGCTTCATTACTGATAGTGAATTTTAATTCTGCTGTGCTGGCTGTCTCTGTAAATTCCTCTGACAGATTTGTAAGTACCGGCTTTACATTGTCAATTTCCACATCAAAGGTTTCATTTGTAAAATTATCACTCATATCATACGCGTATACTGAATAGGTTCCCGGCTGAGTTACCGTAAAGGATGCCTTCTTGGTTATCGTTGTTACACCATTTTCATCCGTCATAACCGGTACTGTTTCGGAGTATCCCACCATATTTCCCTCCACATGTATGGATAGATTTGTATCTTCCGTTACAAAATCAGTATTTACCATATCTGTAATGGTCATTGTTACCTGACGCTGTTTGTCTGTCACAGCTCCGCTTATCGTATAGGAAATCTTTGGTGCTGTAGTATCTGTTGGAATGTCATCTACCGTTAATGTGATTTCTGCCTTACTTCCATTTTCCGCTGTTGCATGACAAATCACAGTCCGATTCTTTGTAAACTTCGCTAAAATCATTCTGCTTCCGATGGATATTTCCATATCATTAATGGTATTTCCTTCTTCATCCGTCAGATATGCGCTTTCCATATCAATATTAGCACCAACGGTTACTACCTGACCTTCACCCCAAGTCGGCACTTCCGGCGTCTTTCCTGACACACTTAATACCAATGGCTCGCGCACTACCTCCACAAACTTGGTGTATACATCTGCAGTACTTCCATTCTGACCTTCTAATAAAAATGCAAAGCTTCCATTCTGAGTAAAGCTGTGATAATACTCGATAGAACCATCGCTTCGCTCTACCATCTGAATGCCATCTAAACTGCGTAACTTAATCCCCTCTTCAAGTGCAATAAACGCTCTTATTTCTTCCAAACCATAGCGTACATATCGTATCTTTCCGGTTATCGGAATCTCTTTATTGATATTGTCAACTACAATATCAAAGGTTGTCTTATTACCGCTTGGATCCGTTAAAGTTACGGTTACTGTGTCATTATCTGTAAATGTCAACAGATACTCATCCTCTGTATTCTGAGTAACATTTCCATCCTTAGATGTCACGGTCATAGTTACCGGATTTAATTCTCCGGTTGCCATATTGATATCTAAAGGATATACCTTTACCTGTACCGTCGCATTAGTCATTACATCTGCAGAATTCTCTGCCGTAATATTCATTAACTCGCCTTGATTTCGGATGAATTTTACCACATCATACATAGGTGCCACATCATCCTCCCCATCAGACTCTGCCTCTGTAATGCAATCCACTTCCGCTGTAACCTTCTTAATCTTACCTTCTAAAGTCTTTACCTCAAAGGTATAACTTCCGTTTTTATAGAAAGTGTGTATATTTCCATCTGCTGACAATATTTCTGCTCCCTCCGGAATAGAAATCTCTGCATCTACAGGTAAGGCAGCATTTTCCTCTGTCGTGGTGGATATATCTCTGGAATAAGTCACTTCATATACTTCTTCATTTTCAATAAAACTATCTACCACATAAGTATAGGTCTCTGTAGTAACTCCATCCTCTGCTAACAGTCCTATTGTAAATTCAGTATTGTCAGTAACCATAGCCAATGCATACTGGTATGCAGTAGTTTCTCCATATGTAACTATTCTGCCTTCTTCTTCACTTGGCATAATACTATAGGCATCACCCTCTGTCTTAGCAAAGGTCATGGCATATCCTCTCGTATATCCCATATCCAAATCCACATACACACCATCGGTATCTAAAGTCATATGTATATCCGGTGCAAACTCCGGCTTTCCATAATAAGATACTGGTATGGTCTGCTCTACACCTTGCAAATCCTTTACCTTAATCTCATAGTTACCATTCGCATCAAAATACATATCTGCATAAGTTTTGTATTCCTTTGCATTGCTGTTATAAACAGGTGTAACCACTTTTACCGGTTCACTGAAGTTTACTCTGACCTTATTTGTATAGTTATCATTTTCTTCTATCTCTGCCGTTACATATTCTCCCTCATTTACTGCATAGCCAAGCGTATAGTAACTGTAAAGTCCGGCTTCATTACGGAATCGAATGGTCAATACATAGTTTTTCGCTTCTGCATCCTTTGGCAATACAATCTGACCTTCTACTGCATAGGCACCGGAAACATCCGGTTCGTCTGATACCACAAGATTTACCATGCCAGATGCTGTCAGTTTTTCATCTACCGTGGCATCCTTCCACATATAACCAAAATCGGTGTCTCCCTGCAAATTGTTAAGGCTTTTAAAGCTGTCCGAATTCCATGCATAATCTACCTGAACCGCTTCACCGGTACCCGGTAATACAGCAAATGAAATATATCCATTTCCTTTTGCACTCTCTGTATCATAGATTAACTCCTGTAATTCAGCGGATGCTGCTAATGCTTCTCTGTCTGCTAACATATCCTCCTCAGAAGCAGCATATAACATAGTTCCTTTTACAGCTTCATCCTCCGTCAGATTTGTGACTATCGGCGCTGTCAATTTTAGCCCATTTTCGCTTAAGAAAACCGTAGTCTCATTTCCACACTTATCACTTAATGTAACTGTATACTCTTCCTCACCTGTAACAGTCGCCTTAAATGCAGAGGCAGCATATGCACCATAGGAATAGGTGATTCCATTGTCACTAGTTACATAAATCTCATTTTCTTTACTGTAATCATCGAAAATCTGAATGAGCTGTACATAACTGGTGCCATCTTCTTCATACTGATACATGACTGCATTTGGCCCGGTTATATCCGGAATAATTCGTTTCTTAAATATAGCCGTTTCATTACCGGTTGAATCTTCAAACTTAACCAGAACATAGCAGCTTTCTTTCATATCTTCCGGAACTGTGATATTCATACTCTTGTTATAATATCTATCATACTCATCCATATCGTGCTGCCACTCTATACTTTCCATAACATCCGGCAGCATATTGCCATATACATCGAAGGAATCCATCGGCACAAACGCATAAGAAATCTTACAATACTCATTCGCATTATAGGCATCACCGGATTCTGCATAATAACTCCAATCATAAGTCGTATTTCCTTCTGTAAACTTAAATCCACCCAGTTCTAATGTCGGATTTGCTACATATAACTCTATGGAATCGCCCGGTTTTACAACAGCAAATTCCTTGCTGTTTACATTATCCATTAACATCTGATCAGAATAATAGGTTTCTCCATTTTCCTTTTCCATGGTTAAATTATAGGTTACAGCCTCATATCCCTCAAAGGTTTCCTTACATTCCTCTAAATCTTCAAGACCTTTGATATAGTCGAGTACTTCCTCTTTAAAATACAAGCTGCCTTCCGGTGCTGTATAGTCATAGGTAAAGACCACTTCCGGTATATCAATCTGAGAGATTACCTCTTCACCGGTATTGTAATCCACATCATAATGATTACTGGATATCACAATCGGATTCCCATCTTCATCCTCTAAATAAGTAGCAATTTCCACAAAAGCTCCATAGGTGCCTTCTACCGGCATACCTAACTGCTCTATCTTGTTGCCATTCTCATCCAGCATAAATTCGCCATTATCATCGGTTACATATTCTGTTACATAGGCATTTAAATCTGCCTCAAATCCTAATACCGTCTTAAGATTTGGCACATATCCTTCAGGAGCCGCATTATATGTAATTTCCCTGAAGTTTGCCGGCAACGGAATTTTTCTGACACAGTCTCCGTCCTTTACATAATCCACTGTATTTCCCATTTCAGTCGCCTTGACAGGATAGATATAGATATAGGAATTGGCAAAATCAATATCCGTTTCTGGCTGCAAATATTCAGAAACCTCTTCCCCTAATACCATCGTGGTATTATCAAATAAAGTGCTGGTATATGCCATATCCCTGCTCATGTAATTTAGGTAATCACTATATCCATTCAAACTGTTATAATCTAAATCCACCTCTAAGAAGAGACGATTGCTGGTGGCATTAGAATCATAAGAATGGAAATCATAGTATGCTTCCGAACGACGAACAAATTCCTCATCTAACATCTTCAGACGATAATATTTCGCCTGGGAATTAACAAATTCGCCTTCTTTTTCCACCACAGAAATTATTTCTGAAGTACTATTTAACAATTCTCCTTCTTCAGAATACTCATGGGTATATTCTGTAGTCGTATGTCTTTCAATTACTCTTGGTATGAAATCCACTGTATAATCTGCCAGCCACGCAGAACCATTAAAAATATTTTCTGCATTATATTTAATTCCCAAATCTCTGGTATCTAATGTGGTGGTGGTATTTGGTTCAATCGTTCCTGTTACAGTTTCGCCGCCCCATCCGGTTCTAAAGATGTAATCCACCTTGGTATATTCATCCGTCTGGATATTAAAGCGATAGAAATTTTTTCTCTTTAGCTTACCATCGACAAGTTCTCCATCGGCTAGTTTAATTGAAACTCCATCCGCCGGATTCTGCGGTTTCTCCACAACTGTTTCCCTGTAAGTGGTGGTCTTACTCAGATCAATCAGCTCAGGAACATCACTGGAGTCGTAGGAAAGTTCCACTGTTTTATATCTGGACGGATATGGCTTTCCTTCCTCATCATAGGCTGTATACTGGTAAAAACTCTTCGGTGTCTTATAGGTCCAGTAAATGGTTTTATTTATAACCGCCCCACGCACCGGTGTGTCTACCCATAATACCGGATTATTACCGGCATTCCAGAATCGTGCCGTTACCGGATTGCCGTTATCATCTTCGATTGTGATATTCTGCTCATCGCCATCCGCTAAGCTATACCATTTGGTATTCTCATCCGGTTCTTCTCCCTGTGGCAAAATCGCCATCTGAAAATATTCTGCCTCAAAGTCATCGGTTGCCTCTTCCACATCCGGATAGCTAACAAAACGCCCATCTTCTTCTAAATATTCCTCATTGGAATAGGTCATAGTCACAGGCTCGCAACTGAAATCACCATAGGTTTCAAACTCTGCATACGGCAGTCCCACTGTCTGTTCAAAACTATATACCGCAGTATTTCCGGAATAATCATACACGGTTAAAGTAAGCGGAATTGTAACTCTGTTATAGTTTCCGCTTTCATCCGGCAATAATGTCGAAGACACATATATATAGTCTGTATATTTCGTCGAGGTATCCACATACTTTCGAACTGTCTTTTTATCGCCTTTCGCCAACTCAACTACTGTGCCATCTACATCTAACTTGATATTTGCATTTACGGGACCTGCATCTACTCTATATTCTTTTACACCATTCTGAAATCCCACATATTGTCCGGTAAGCTCCTTTAAGGCGTTAAAAATTATCGGATCCCATACACTAACATAATCTGAAATCTTAAATGCCCTCGCATCCTCTAAATCAGATTGCTTAGAATATCCCGCATAACTTAATTGGGTATTACTTATGCGTGGTGCATAGTTTTCTGTCTCTACATAAGAATACTGCCGTCCTATTGACAAAAATTTTCCTTCCGAATCATAAATTCCAAAATTAGGAGTTGCCAATTTTTTTCCATAAACATTTCTTACTTCACCATCTATCTTTAATTGTGTTGCATAATTACTATACCAGTAATTTATTGGTTCATATTCATATGTATAAGAGTCCTTCTCTTCAAGCAAATACAATTGGTTCACATCCGTTGAGCCTGTCAGCTGCACAGAATAGGAAATTACGGTTCCCGGAGCCGTATTTTCCTGCTCTAAAGCCACTTCACTATCCGCAGATGTATCAATTTCATCGGAGGTTCCAAATTTATGTACCACCAACTGCTCTGTTGGCTCTTCGCCATTTTCTTTATCTACTAATTGCGGTACAACTTCACAGATCTCTACAAATCCGCCGTCTACCAATCTGATATATTCTATGGAATTCCCCTCTTGCTTCACCTGTTTGATTACAGTCGGAAGTCCCGTCAGCCATACCGGCTCTGTATATACACTCCACCCCGTTGGATCAAATATATCACCCTTTTGCATGGCAACGGTTGTTTCATCCACTACACGATAGTAGGTCGTACTTCCTTCTACTGTATTATTTCCTGTAATTTCAAAGGTTGCCGCACCTGTGTGATTATCCGGCATAACCGCTGAATCGGTATACCAAATATTCTCCGTAGAGTCCTCGTCTATCTTCCAATGTGCCATAAGAGGTACCATTCTGGTATCTCCATAAACACCATTCGAAACCACTGTTCCATCCCAGTCTTCATCTCCCGGCATAGCAGTTGTATCCGGAGAATAGTCATTTAAATAGAAGGTCGGTGTCGGAAGACTTTCATCCAACAAAGCACTGAAAACTACCTTTATATCTACCCAATCTCCCTTTTTGGCATACTCATTGCCATTCTTAGGTGTAATCACTACTTCCTTAATGGACGGTATAGAACCATGATAAATCGGTAGTGCTTCCTCTTCTTCCCCTTTCTTATTCAAAACCGTTACATTGTTTAATGCTGCTCGTTCCACAACAGCAATCTCCTTCTTATTACTGTCTAAGATAGCTCCTCTAAAACGGTCATCTCCTGATTTTTCTTTCCAACGAGTCCAGTAATCTCTTAAGGTTTGTGCCTGCCCATTCATATGTCCAGGATTTTTATAAATCCAGTCCATATTTCCAGAACGACGATTTTTATTAAGATTATCTGCCAGACCGGCAATACACCAGTCTTTATTCTCCCAGCCGGATATATCCAATTTAAATATCAGACTGTTATTTGCTACAATATTTCCATTGGCATCAAAGCCATCCATTACACCAAAATAGTCTGCATACATTGCCTGATTCTTATTTTGCTCCACACCATTCGCATCCGTCACTGCCAACGCAAGTCTTGGATATGCCTTATAAAAATACTGTGACATATTGTAACATATATCTTTACGATGCTGTGTATCTAAGAAACTTCGCATACGCAAGGATACACTATCTGTAAACTGCAATACCACATACATCTCATCTTCTATAGTATAGTGTGCCTTGTCCGCAGGATCTGCACCTGTATTCGCTTCATATTCGCCTCGTAATCCTGCCGGAATCGGCTTAGCTGTAAGATACATATTTACAAATTTTGTCTCCTGGGTTCCACTCATATAAAATCCCAGATTACTCATGGTCGCTCCCCAGCGGGCACTTTCAATTTTTACTTCAATATAATATCTTCCATTTTCTGCTGCCAGACTCTTTGCATCCACAGATCCTGTCATATTTACACTGCTGCCACGACTTGCCATTTTCTGTGCTAATACTTTTCCATTATTGGACAAAGTAATGTTCACATAACTTCCATCCGTACTAAGCACCCTCATGGTAAACTTATAATTCAACCGTCCGCCCTGATTTACCCGGCTGGTGACATCCATCTTACGAATATAGGAAGAAGCATATCCATCTACACTGGAATTCACCGTCAGCTTCGCCGGAATGGCTGCATCATCATATACCGTGTACGCATCTCCCGCACTACCGCTGCCACTGGTAAAAAAATTCACATTTCCATAGCCATCGGAGTTAGCGGCTTTTGGCGAATACTCAATTCCACCTCCTGCATCCCCTTCATACTCCTTGTCAAATTCTTCATTCATGACTTTAATTTTATCAATAAATTCAGATGCCCTCTCACCAATCTTCTGGTAATTCATGTTAGGGTCTACCATACAATATCCGGCTACACCAATGTATGTGTTTCCACCATGTTTGTCTGCCCAAATATCAAAGAAATCATCCATAATCATATTCCCAGATTCCTGCATCAGGTTTGGATGGTTTGTGGCATTTACCATGTAACTGCGGGCATTTTCTCCATAGTACGCCCCCTGTACCTCTTCCACCAGATTTAACAATGACTGTATACCATTAATCAGCATAGAGCCACTTTCCATTTGTCCAATCAGCATAATTACTAAAAGTGATGCCAAAAATCGTTTTGAAAACCGGACAAATCCTGTTTTTCTTTTCTTTACTTCCATACACAATCTCCTCTCTCTATAGGTATTCTATTTATATAAGCTTTCGTTTTCTCGCTTCGGTCACTGCCGCAGCTTTTCCAGAAACGCCCAACTTTTTATAGGTTTGCTTACAATGATACTTCACAGTTGCAGATGTTATTCCTAACTGTTTTGCTATCGCTTCATAGGACATTCCTTCCGCCTGTAACCGCAGAATACGAATGGCATTTTCGGGAAATACCTCGTCTTCTCCACAATATTCCTTAAGATAGGACGGATAATATTCCGCCACACGCTTAGTCTCTGCTTTTACCTGCTTATAAAACTTCTCATCCTGTATATCTAAATCTGCCTCTTTTAACAGATTAAGAATGGCAATTCCCTCTCTGCTTATTAATCTTACAAAATGATATTCCTCTATATGGGTATAGGCATTTTGAAATGTTTCCTCCCACTTTGTATGTCTCATCCGATATTGCAGTATCGCCAATAATAATTCACATTCCATTAAAATATATGTCCGATGCATTACCTTAGCATAATAAAGCATCTTTTCTATCAGACTTTGTGCCTGTGTATATTTGCCATATAAAATATATACACGAATTTTGGTCAGATACATATATCTGTCAAAGGTATAAAACTCTTCCACTTCTGAAGGTGCTTTTTTTTGCCAGTTTGCAATCTCTATCTTCTCACCTTTATATAAATACATTCGGCAAAACAGATTATCTATATTTGGCAGCAATTTATCCGCATTCTCTCTGATTACCCGTTGTTTAAAATCTGTCAGTAACCTCTGTGCATCCTCAATTTGTCCGCTTATAATGTACAAAGCTACCATCAATCCCACTGCGACAAAGACCTGTTCTAATTTTCCTTTGCTCTCTGCCTGCATTTGTCCGGTAGAAATCAAACGAACCACTTCGTAATCCTCTTCTCCTTTTTCAAAATAGCTTTCTGCCAGTGCAAGCTCCACAAATCCGGCTCCTGCTCTGCCTAGAATCTTCGGCAGCACTTTTCCAAGGCTTGCTGCTAATTCCTTATCTTTTTTACTCCATTCGCAAAAATCCTTGCCGCCATTCATCTGGGAGGGGGCATTACTTGTTACCGATAATTCCGGAAATGTTATTTCTCTGTTCGTTATAAGAACTCCCACATTTTTAAATAGTTCAATAATATTTTTATTATCTCTGTGTGGAAGACCAATATCTAAATATGCCAGCCATCCTCTTGCAGATTTTTTTCTGCTTCCATTCAATTCCTTCTCTTTGTTTTTCAGCTTTTCGTACCAGCGTTCACTTTCTTCTATATTTAGAAGCATCGAAGATAACATGCTCATTCCTGAAAGAAGCTCTAAACTATCCTCTATAATCTCCTCCGGCAATTCCTTATAATAATGCCGCAGCTGATACAAATACCCGCTTCCCGGATTGATTCGGGCATTCTCTATCAAAATCTGACTAATCTGTCTGGTATTTCCACAAATTTCAAACATTTGCAGTGCTTCTAAAGTTTTCCCTTCCTGCATATAATACCTGCCCGCATTATAATACAGCTCATTTCTTTGCTCCTTGCTATATTTTTTTGCCAATATTTTTTGCAGGGTTTTCTGCATTGGCCTCATCATATAGAATTCTTCGTTTTCCACTTCCAAAAAATTCCCAATTTCAAATCCTTTGTCTAAAATACTTTCCACATCATGTCTGCCGGAAATCTCTTGAGCAAGTTTCAAATTAAAACGATCTACTATACTCATTTGCATGAAAAATTCTGCAATTCGCTCATCCCACTGCTCGAATACCTCTCGTTCCAGATAATCCGATGTTTCCCTTGTCATTTCTGTCCATATCTCATCATCTAACATACAGATTTTTCCATCTATATTCTTATCCTGCCATAAAATCTGAAGTCTTAAATGCTTTAAATACAGACCATTTCCTTGCGTTTTCTCTAAAATTTCATCTATGGACTTATCTTCCAACAAAATTCCATGAAGTTCAAAATATTTTTCTATCTCCTTTTGGGACAAATACAAATCTGCCTGTGAAATCTTCATAATTGTCCAATACTTTAAGCAGGCACCCAATAACCAGGAAGGATTCTTTCCTCTTCCTGCAATAATCAGCCAAATGTCTTTACGCTGCGTAAGCTTTAAAATATTTCTCTGCATATCCCCCGGCTCTGTGAAATGCAGATTATCGATTACTACCGTCTTCAGTTCCTCATCCTGCGGAATCTCTAGTTCTTCCGGTGTAACCACAGCCGCATCAAAATACATATATTTTCTATTTTTCAGATAATTTCTTATAAACATGGTTTTTCCTATACCGGTCACTCCATAGATATATACTATCTGTCTTTGTTCCTGCGCCAGTTTCATTTTCTTTCTGGCGTGTAACGGATATATATAAATTTCGTTGTATTCTCTCATGTAAATCGTCCTTTCGGGCATCGTACTCTACTTTTTTATCATTTTAGCACACTAAAACAAAAGCAGGGAACTACCCAAAAGGGTAGTTCCCTGCTTTTATACTAAAATTCTATTTATATTTATTGCATTCTGCCGCAACACTGTTTATATTTTTTACCGCTTCCACATGGGCATGGATCATTTCTGTGAACCTTTGCTTTATCGCGTTTTTTAGGTGCACTGGCTAAGGATGTATCCTTATTTGTTCCTGTAACCTTTGCTACCTGTTCTCGTTCTACCTTCTGTTCAATCTTCACATGATACAGCATACGAATAGTATCTTCCTGAATGCTGGCAATCATACCATCAAACATGTCAAATCCGCTCATTTTGTATTCTACTAATGGGTCTCTTTGTGCATACGCCTGCAAACCGATACCCTGACGAAGCTGATCCATATCATCGATATGATCCATCCATTTTCTGTCAATAACCTTTAATAATACTACGCGTTCTAGCTCGCGGAACTGTTCCGGCTCTGGGAATTCTGTTTCCTTTGCTTCGTAAAGCTTTACAGCCTGTTCCTTTAAGATATGCTTTAACTCTTTGCTGTTTTTCATATCCTTTACCGTATCTGCTGTAATTGGCTGTAATGGAATAATTGGAAGTAAGCTTTCATTTAATTCCTTTACATCCCATTCCTCTGGTGGAAGCTCACTAGAAATACACATATCTACAATAGCTTCTACTCGATCTGTAATCATTTTAAAGATAACATCACGCATACTTTCGCCATTTAACACACGAAGTCTTTCTGCGTAAATAATTTCTCTCTGGTCGTTGTTTACCTGATCGTATTCTAACAGATTTTTACGAATTCCAAAGTTGTTGTACTCAATCTTTGCCTGTGCTTTTTCGATAGCTCCGGAAAGCATTTTGTGCTGAATCTGCTCTCCATCCGGCACACCAAGGGCATTAAACATTGTCATCAGCTTTTCAGAACCGAATAATCGCATCAAATCATCCTCTAAAGCGATAAAGAACTGAGATTCACCCGGATCTCCCTGACGACCGGAACGACCACGAAGCTGATTATCAATTCGTCTGGATTCATGTCGTTCTGTACCAATAATTTTTAAACCGCCAACAGCTTTTGCTTCATCATCCAGTTTAATATCCGTACCACGACCTGCCATATTCGTAGCAATGGTAACAGCACCATGCACACCTGCCTGCGCTACGATTTCTGCTTCCTGCTCATGGAATTTTGCATTTAAGACATTATGCTGGATACCGCGGCGTTTAAGCATCTTACTGATTTCTTCAGAGGTCTCAATGGTAATTGTACCAACCAATACCGGCTGTCCCTTTGCATGTGCTTCTTCTACTGCATCACAAACTGCATGAAGCTTTTCTTTCTTGGTCTTGTATACAACATCCTGTAAGTCAATTCGCTGTACAGGTCTGTTGGTCGGAATTTCCACAACATCCATACCATAGATATCACGGAACTCTTTTTCCTCTGTAAGGGCTGTACCGGTCATACCCGCTTTTTTGTCAAATTTATTAAAGAAATTCTGGAATGTAATGGTTGCAAGTGTTTTACTTTCTCTCTTCACCTTTACATGCTCTTTTGCTTCAATTGCCTGATGTAATCCATCGGAATAACGACGCCCCGGCATAATACGACCGGTAAACTCGTCTACAATCATTACCTCGTCATCTTTTACCACATAGTCCTGATCTCTAAACATCAGATTATGTGCGCGAAGTGCTAAAATCACATTGTGCTGAATCTCTAAGTTCTCAGCATCTGCAAGGTTATCGATACGGAAGAACTGCTCTACCTTTCTGACACCCTCCTGTGTGAGGTTTACCACCTTATCCTTTTCATTGACAATAAAATCTCCGCTTTCTTCCACTTCTACACCCATAATGGCATCCATCTTGGAAAATTCCTGACTTTCTTCTCCGCGGATAAGCTGCTGTGCCAAAATATCACAAGCTTCATATAAACGGGTAGATTTGCCGCTTTGACCGGAAATAATAAGTGGTGTTCTTGCCTCATCAATTAAAACAGAGTCCACCTCATCAATAATTGCATAGTGCAATCCTCTCTGTACTAACTGTTCCTTATAAATAACCATATTATCTCTCAGGTAATCAAATCCCAATTCATTATTGGTAATATAAGTAATGTCGCAGTTATATGCTTCTCTTCTTTCGTCATTGTCCATATCATTTAAAACTACACCTACGGTAAGTCCTAAAAATTCATGAACCTTTCCCATCCATTCTGCATCTCGCTTAGCAAGATAATCATTTACGGTAACGATGCAGACACCTTTTCCTTCCAATGCATTTAAGTATGCCGGAGAAGTGGATACCAATGTCTTACCTTCACCGGTACGCATCTCTGCAATACGACCCTGATGTAAGATAATACCACCAATCAACTGCACACGATAATGTTCCATATTTAATACTCGTCGGCTGGCTTCACGAACGGTAGCAAAAGCTTCCGGCAAAATATCATCCAATGTAGCACCTTCTGCTAATCTCTTCTTAAATTCTTTTGTCTTGTCCCTCAATTGCTCGTCAGTTAATGCTCCCATAGCATCGCGGTAAGATTCAATCTTATCAACAATCGGATAAATCCTTTTTAACTCTCTTTCGCTATGTGTACCAAATAATTTTGTAAATGCGTTCATATATTACTCCTATCGCTTTCATTCCAACTGGCAATTTCTGGGAAACTACCTGTGGTGTTACTCTTAAAAAAGTGCCTCTTTTTCCGGACACAACGCCTATTGTACCACTTTATAGAATTATAAACAATACTAAAACCCGTGAATGAATTGTTAAATTTTTAATAACTTTTGTTAAATTGTCTGTTTTTATGACATATTGAACTTACAGTAAGAATCATGCTATACTGATTCTGCTTTATAAATTTATAATGAGAGGAGTCAGCAAATATGAAATATACTTATCGCACAAAAGGTACTTGTGCCAGCCAGATTGAGTTAGAATTAGAGGGCAATGTGGTACACAATGTTAAATTTACCGGTGGCTGCGACGGTAATTTAAAAGCAATTCCAAAGCTTGTGGAGGGTATGACTGTAGAAGAAATCGAAAACCGTATCAGTGGTATTCGATGCGGTTTTAAAAACACCTCCTGCGGAGATCAGCTTGCTAAGGCCTGTCGTGCTGCTTTAGAAGAATCTGGTGTCAATCCATAATTATCAGAATATTTTACAAATTATCAATCGTATTCTAATTATAAGAATACTTAATTTATAATTTTCAAAATTTACATTGACAATCCCCTTCTTTTTAGATAAAATAAACTCATCAAAAGAAAACATAAACAAATCCCAAAAAAACAGAACACTACAGAAAGAAGGGGATTCCACCAGAAACAGTAGTTTAACCCAGACGAATTTAAGAACAGGAGGTACGGACCACCAAAACATTTATGTAACATCTCAAAATAATAATCAAACAAAATACTAATTAAGGAAGGTAAAGGCCAATGGACAGTATAGTTTAAGAGGCGGCATCGAATAAAAGAATTTGATGTCGCCTTATTTTTTTGTCTAAAAACGCCATGCACTATTTAATTACAAAATACTGTTTTTTTCAATTTTAAGTGCTATAATATACTGAATTCTATATTTGCAGTAATTATAAGGAGACGAAACATGTTTAAATCAAGAAATCCCGTAAAACAGGGATTAAATATCATTATCGTAGGCTGTGGAAAGGTAGGCGCTACCCTTGTTGAACAACTCAGCAACGAAGGACACGATATTACTATCATTGATAATAATGCCCAAAAGGTTCAGACCATTGCAAATTTATATGATGTCATGGGTCTTGTTGGCAATGGCGCAAGCTATACCGTACAAATAGAAGCCGGCATCGAAAATGCAGATTTAATTATTGCTGTTACACACTCCGATGAATTAAATCTTTTGTGCTGTACAGTTGCCAAGCAGGTCGGTAACTGCTCTGCAATTGCAAGAGTGCGTACACCGGATTATATAAGCGAAGCCGGATATCTTCGTGAAAAATTAGGTCTTGCCCTAATTATCAATCCAGAATTAGAAGCTGCAAAAGAAGCTGCCCGTATTCTTTATCTGCCTACAGCTTTAGAAGTCAACTCTTTTGCTCATGGACAGGTAGAGCTGATAAAAATAAAAATTCCAAAGGACAATATTCTTGCCGGCATGAGAATTGCCCAGTTAGGCAGAAATACCTCTTCAGAGGTCTTAATCTGTGCCATCGAGCGAGACGGCGAGGTATACATTCCATCCGGAAATTTCCAAATGGAGGAGGGAGATATTGTTTCCTTTGTAGGTACTAGAAAAATTTCCAAGATTTTTCTGGAAAATATCGGTTTTAAAACAAATCAGGTGAAGGATACTATGATTATTGGCGGCGGTAAAGTAGCCTACTATCTGGCTTTACAGCTCCTTCATTCCGGAATTGATGTCAAAATTATCGAAAGTAACAGAGAACGCTGTGAAGAATTGAGCATTCTTTTGCCAAAGGCAGTTATCATTAACGGCGATGGTACAGATGATGAGCTTTTAAAAGAGGAAGGCATTGAATATGTAGAATCCTTTGTTCCTCTTACAGGTATTGATGAAGAAAATATTCTTCTGACCCTGCATGCAAGACAGGTTTCTAATGCAAAAGTAATTACCAAAATCAACCGTATTACTTTCCATGATGTTATCAACAACTTAGACTTAGGCAGCGTAGTTTATCCACGACATATAACAGCTGAGGCTATTATTGCATATGTCCGCGCGAAAAAGAACTCCATGAACAGTAATATTGAAACCCTTTATCATATGTTTGATCAGCGGGTAGAAGCCATCGAATTTCAGGTCAGAAGTGCATCTGCCGTAACTAATATTCCTTTGATGGATTTAAATTTAAAAAAGAATTTACTGATTTGTTTTATTCATCGTAACGGAGAAGTTATCCTGCCAAGCGGACAAGATTGCATTCAGGTAGGTGATACGGTTATGATTGTGACTACCCATACAGGCTTTAATGATATTTTAGATATTTTAAACTAACAGGAGGACACCATGAACAGTTCGATTATTCGCTATATTTTAGGACAGGTACTAAGAATCGAAGGTCTTCTGTTATTTTTGCCTGCCATTGTTTCCGGAGTATACAGGGAGCACGAGGGTCTTTCCTATTGCATTGTTGCTCTTATCTGCCTTTTACTGAGTTGGCTGATGACACACAAAAAACCGATAAGTCAGGTGTTTTATCTGAAAGAAGGGTGTATTGCCACTTCCTTAAGCTGGATTTTTTTGAGTTTTTTCGGTGCGCTCCCCTTTTATTTAACCGGAGAAATCCCATCACTTACCGATGCAATGTTTGAAACAGTTTCCGGTTTTACCACCACAGGTGCTAGTATACTTAGTGATGTGGAGGCACTTTCACACTGTGCACTTTTTTGGAGAACCTTTACACACTGGATAGGCGGTATGGGAGTATTGGTCTTTCTTTTAGCAGTAATCCCTTTAAGCGGCGGTTCAAACATGAACTTAATGCGGGCGGAAAGCCCGGGACCTTCTGTAGGAAAACTGGTTCCAAAGCTTCGCCATACAGCACGAATTCTTTATATCATTTATTTTGTAATGACTATGATACAGTTTATTCTTCTCCTGCTTGGAAAAATGCCTGTTTTTGAAGCAGTCTGCACCAGCTTGGGTACCGCAGGAACCGGCGGATTCGGTATTAAAAATGACAGTTTTGCCAGCTATTCGCCTTATTTACAGTGGGTAGTAACTATTTTTATGATTCTTTTTGGTGTGAATTTCAATGCCTACTATCTGGTTCTTGAGGGCAAAATCAAAAAAGCTTTTGCTATGGAAGAGGTTCGTACTTATTTCATAATTATCCTTGTGGCAATAGCTATTATATTTTTTAATATTTTAGGCAGCTCTGCTAGTATATTTGATGCCTTAACCCATTCTTCCTTTCAGGTGGCATCTATTATTACTACAACAGGATTTGCCAGCACCGATTTTGATTTGTGGCCTTCTACCAGCAAGGCTATATTGGTACTTTTGATGTTTATTGGCGCCTGCGCCGGAAGTACCGGCGGCGGTATTAAGGTTTCCCGTTTTATTGTACTTGTAAAAACAATATTTAAGGAATTACTGTCCTATATTCATCCAAAAAGTATCAAAAAAATCAAATTAGATGGAAAAATTATTGAACACGAAGTTGTGCGTTCCGTAAATGTATATTTTATTACATTTATGATTTTATTTACGACATCTGTATTTATAGTAACCTTTGAAGGAAAGGATTTAATCACAAGCTTTACTGCGGTTTCTGCCACCATCAATAATATCGGACCGGGACTTGCGATGGTTGGTCCTACGCAGAACTTTGGACATTTTACTATTTTTACTAAATGGATATTAATCTTTGATATGCTTGCCGGAAGGCTGGAATTATTCCCACTTTTGATTATGTTTCATCCGGCTGCATGGAAGGATTTATTTACTGTACGCCCTAACAAAAAGATAAAAACAAGCGGAGGGCAGCATGAATAGGGCACTTATTCGCTATATATTGGGTCAGATTTTAAAGGTAGAGTCTGCATTTATGCCGCTTCCCTGTATTACTGCAATTATTTATTTAGAACACGAAGGTATCTACTATCTGGTTACTGCTCTTTTATGCCTGATTCTTGGTTTTATTATGACTTGTAGCAAACCAAAGAATATGATGTTTTACTTTAAGGAAGGCTGTATAACTACTGCCTTATGTTGATTTCCGGTTTTTCCACTACAGGAGCCAGTATTTTAAGTGATGTAGAGGTGCTTTCTCACTGTTCTTTATTGTGGAGAAGCTTTACTCACTGGATTGGCGGTATGGGAGTACTCGTCTTTCTATTAGCTGTAATTCCTTTAAGCGGCGGCTCCGATATGAACCTGATGCGTGCGGAGACCACAGGTCCTTCAGTCGGAAAGCTAGTTCCAAAGGTCAAACAGACTGCCCGTATCTTATACATTATTTATATTGGTCTGACTGCTGTTTACCTAGTATTGCTTTTATTAGGCAAAATGCCTTTATTTGATGCCCAAAACGGAGTTTTTGAAGGCATTACCCATGCCACATTTCAGGTTGCCGCCGTAATTACCTCTACGGGATTTTTTACTCAGGATTTTGACCAGTGGTCACAAACCTGCAAAACCATACTAGTACTTTTAATGTTTATTGGCTCCTGTGCCGGAAGTACAAGCTGTGGTCTAAAGGTTTCACGATGTATCATTCTGGTAAAAACCATTTTAAAGGAAATGACCTCTTATATTCACCCGAAAAGTATCAAAAAAATCAAATTCGAGGACAGACCTGTAGAGCACGAGGTTGTGCGTGCCTGTAATGTATATTTTATCTCGTATATTCTTGTCTTTTCACTTTCTTTTGTATTGATTTCTTTGGAAGGAAAAGACTTTTCCACAACCTTTACTTCTACGTCTGCCACATTAAACAATACCGGACCGGGACTTTCCTATGTAGGACCAATCCAGAATTATGGTCATTTTTCATTTTTTTCGAAATATGTAATGATGTTTAATATGCTTGCCGGAAGATTAGAATTATTTCCAATTTTGATGCTGTTTCATCCGGCTATATGGAAAGAGTTAGTCAGCCGACGATATAGCAAAAAATAACTTACTATTACAAAAAAATCGTACCTTGAAACATGCTTTCAAGGTACGGTTTTTTACTTACAAATCTTTTCAATCGCATCTAATTCATCCGCTGTAAAGCTTGTATTTCCTACTATTTTTACATTTTCTGTAATCTGAGAGGGCTTTGATGCACCAATCAATACAGATGTCACTTCTCCATCTCTTAATACCCAGGATAACGCCATCTGCGCTAAAGACTGTCCTCTGTCTGCTGCAATTTGATTTAATGCACGAATCTGCTCTAATCTTTCTTCCGTAATAGCACTTTCCTGCAAAAATCTGCCGTCTGTCTTGATACGGCTGTCCTCCGGAATTCCATTTAAATACTTATCCGTCAAAAGTCCCTGTGCCAATGGGCAGAAAGCAATAATTCCACAACCATTTTCTGCTGCAAAATGCTTTAATCCATCCTCTTCGATATTTCTCTCAAAAAGCGAGTATTTTCTCTGATTAATAATAAACGGTGTCTTTAACTCCCGAAGAATTTCCATTGCAGCCTTTGTCTGGGCTTTATCGTAATTAGATATACCTACATATAAGGCTTTTCCGCTTTTTACTATACTATCTAATGCAAGCATAGTCTCTTCTAATGGAGTTTCTGGATCTGGTCTGTGGTGATAGAAAATATCTACATATTCTAAGCCCATGCGTTTTAAGCTCTGGTCTAAGCTTGCCACAAGATATTTCCTTGATCCCCAGTTGCCATAAGGTCCCGGCCACATATCATAGCCTGCCTTTGTAGAAATCACCAATTCATCACGGTAACAGTCTAAGCCCCATTTAAGGATTCTCCCCAAATTTTCCTCGGCTGCTCCATAAATAGGACCATAATTGTTTGCTAAATCAAAGTGTGTAATTCCGCAGTCAAAGGCTGTTGTGCACATGTTTTTCATATTTTCAAAATTGGCTGTTGTACCAAAATTGTGCCACAAACCTAAGGATACTGCCGGTAATTTCAATCCGCTGTTTCCACAGCGGTTGTATTCCATTTTTTCATATCGCATATCATCTGCCTGATACATAAAAAAACCTCCCATTATTATAATTCCTGACACCTTATTTATGCCAAGTATTTTTTCTCTTACATTTGAGCAAGAATCTCGCTGCAGATTTCCTCTGCACTCTTACCATCGGTTGCCACTATAATATCTGCGGCTGCTTCGTATTTTGCTCTGCGCTTTTCCATTAGTTCACGGATATATTCCACATTCATGTTTCCATTTAAAATCGGTCGCTCTGTACTATCCTTTACGCGCTCATAGATAGTTTCCGGTGTAGCTGTTAAAAATACTATTTTACCGCTTTCCTTCATATATCCCGGATTTTCCTCACGAACTACGATTCCTCCGCCACAGGAAACGATTCCCGGAGCTTCGTTTTTCAAATCAATTAAAAGCTGACTTTCAATATCACGAAAATGCGCTTCACCATATTTTTCAAAAATTTCTGTAATAGGCATTTTCTGCTGTTCTACAATTATCTGATCCATTTCCATCTGCTTTACATCAAGCATTTCCTGCAGCTTTGCCGCAATTGTACTTTTCCCTGCCCCCATAAAGCCGATTAAAAAAATATGCTGTGTTAATTTATCCATTTCATTCTCCTAACTATTCACCGAATAACAGTTTTTTTACACCGTCTACCGGCATTTCCTGTCCTGTATAAAGTTTAAATGCTGCTGCACCCTGCCATATCAGCATACCCTCACCGGTAACGCATTTACACCCTGCTTCTTTTGCTTCTCTAAGAAGCTTTGTCTCCTTTGGATTGTATACAGCATCACATACCACAAGATCTTTATGGAAAGATGTCAGATCCTTAACGACACTTTCATTCTCCATTGGCTTCATACCTACGATAGTCGCATTGGCAAATACATCACTAGATTGCATCTCTTCTTTCATTTTCGCCTGATCGGCAATATCATAAACATTTACTTCGCACTCTGGGCAGGATTTACGAATTTTCTCCGCTGTATCTAAGGTTCTCTGGAAAAACTCGTCTTTAATATTGAAAATAGAGATTTCTCTTGCACCGGATAATGCACACTGTACCTGAATCGCAGTAGCTGCTCCACCGCCGCCGGCTACAGTTATTTTTTTACCCTTAATATCTACACCATGATCTTTTAAATTATCTACAAAGCCTTCTCCATCGGTCATATGCCCGATTAACCTGCCATCTTCATTGACAATGGTATTTACTGCACCAATAATTCTGGCTGCTTCCGACAACTCATCCATATATTTCACTACTTCTGTTTTGCAAGGCATAGTTACATTGCAACCCCGCATACGAAAAGTACGCATAGCTGCAATAGCATCCTTTACCTCCGGAATCTTTATATCAAATGCCATATATGCATAATCTAATCCTAACTTTTCAAAGCTGTAGTTATACATTGCAGGTGAACCGGAATGTCCTACCGGTGAACCGATTAATGCCAGCAAACCTGTTTTTCCTGAAATTCTTTTTTCCATATTGGTATCTCCTCTTGTATGATATTATGACTATCTTCTATTCTAGTCTTTGTGGTTTAAATGCGCAAGTGAATTGACAATTATTTTATCATCGGCAAAAAGTCCTCTGTATCTCCACAGAAAAAGCCTCCGTGCACTAAAACAACCTTTTCCATAACCTTTTTAGCCTCTTCATAAGCTTCCGGACGAATAGATACCAAAAATACTCGTTTCACCGCGTTTGTTTTCATATATTCTGCTGTTACTTCGTCGGCACGCTTCATATCCACAGTTTCAAAATCTACAGATGCAGACTCCTTTGCCTGTAATTCTACTTCTAAGACACCTGCTTCTTCCCAGAATTCTATAGAGTAATCTGCTTCTAAGGCTTCCTTGATTTTTCCTAATTCTAATTCCATTTGACACATATATAACCAATCCTTTGGTATTTGTGTCTGTGGTGCTTTATTTTTTTTGATTTTTGTCAATTTCGACTTATTTCTCATAATCTTCTCCTAATTTTTACTAATTTTTTAGAAACTTAAAGAAATCTTCCATTTTTATTCAAATTAAGAACACAATTTCCATTTATACTATAATTCATAAACAAAGGAGTTGTAAAGTCTTACGGGGCTTGGTCGGCTCCGGCAAAAAGCAATCCCCCGAAAGGGGTTTTCAATATACATTTCATACTTTCTCCTTTCCCTGTGGCGGATTTCCGCTTACAGGGATTTTGGCTTAATATTTTGGGTTACCTTCAAAAATGCTTCTCCATATTTCTTACATTTATTTTCCCCCACACCATTTACCTCTAAAAACTCTTGTAAATTCTTGGGCTTTCTCGCTGCCATATCCTTTAGGGATTTATCACTAAAAACAATATAGGGCGGCACTTTTTCTTTTTTGGCAATTTCCATACGAAGCTTTCTAAGTTCCTCGAAAAGTGCAAAATCCATATCTGATAAATCTGGCAGGGATGCTCGTTTTTTACTTTCTTTTTTGGTTGTTTTCGGCTTTTTATCCTGCTCTTTAGCAGCCTTCATCATAATAGGAGTATCTTCATACACTTCCTTTGAGTGTTCTGTCAATTTTACAATCGGATATTCATCATTAGTCACAAATATGTAGCCATAACGGTTCAGAAAATTCATTACCTGACGAAGCCTGTATACAGGAACAGCCGCAAGCCGCCCGAAGCAGGGATTTTCTGCCATCCGATTCTGCTTTAGCTTTGCAGCACTGCTTCCATGCAATGTATCCACAATTACCGTCATACCAAAACGCTGATTAGAGGTTTTTACACATTCTACAATTCCCTGTGCAATTTCTGTGACATCAATATTTTCAAATTCGCTCAAACAATTCGAACATTTTCCACAATAGTTTGTGGTATATTCGCCAAAATACCGCAGCACAAAATCTCTTAAACATTCGTTTGTCGTACAATAAAATGTCATCTGTTTTAAACGGTCTCTATCTCTTTCTTTTATCAATTCCATTTCTTCATCGGTAAACATTTCATTTTCTGTTTCGCTATACATACTTTTTTCAATAAAGAACTGATTCATCACCACATCCTGCGACGCGTAGAGCAATATACAATTTGCCTCTTCTCCGTCTCGCCCGGCTCTTCCTGCTTCCTGATAATAGCTTTCGATATTTTTTGGCATATTATAATGAATAACAAAACGCACATTAGACTTGTCTATTCCCATACCGAAAGCATTTGTTGCTACCATAATCGGTGTAATATCATAGAGAAAATCATCCTGATTTTTCTGGCGTTCTGCATCGGAAAGTCCGGCATGATAACGGGTTGCTGAAATTCCACGCATTTTCAACTTTTCACAGACTTCTTCCACAGTTTTTCGTGTCAGACAGTAGATAATTCCGCTTTCTGTGGGATGCTCTGTCAGATATGTCATTACTTCCTCGAATTTATCCTTCTCTGCGCTTACTTTGTAAAACAGATTCTTTCTGTCAAAGCCTGTCGTAATCATTTGTGGCTTATGTAAATTCAAAGCGGCTATAATATCTTCCTTGACTTCACTGGTAGCTGTGGCTGTAAAAGCACTCACCACCGGACGCTCATTCAATGCCTGAATAAAATCTGCGATTTTTAAATAGCTCGGACGAAAATCCTGTCCCCACTGGGATACACAATGTGCTTCATCCACTGTTACCATCGAAATTTTGACCCCTCTGGCAAACTCTAAAAATTCTTCCAGCAGCAGCCGTTCCGGTGCTACATAAATGATTTTATATCTTCCTTCTTTTGCTAACTGTAGTGCCATTTTATACTGTCTGACGGTAAGTGAGCTGTTAAAATACGCTGCATGAATCCCTGCCTGATTCAAGGTTCCCACCTGATCCTTCATCAAAGAAATCAATGGCGATACAACCAATGTAATACCTTCCATCAAAAGTGCGGGAACCTGATAGCACAAGGATTTTTCCAGCACCTGTAGGCATAATTCCAAAAACATCCTGACCCGCAAGAAGTGCGTCAATTAAAAATTCCTGACCTTCGCGGAAGCTGTCATATCCAAAGTACTTCTTTAAAACTTTATATTTATCCAATGTAATCCTCCTATATTGCGAATAATTGTATAAAAAATAGCAAATACTCTTTGTGAATCCAAAAAAATACATTTTTAAAAGGAGACCAACTATGATTTTCACAGAAAAAGAAACCTCAGTTTTAAAAGATTTACAGACACAGGAAAAGGTCTGCATGGAACACTATAATTTATGTGCAAGTGTTGCTAAAGATAGTGGGTTAAGAGATCTTTTTTCACGAATTGCCAGAGACGAGCAGGAGCATTTTCAGTCCATTACAAAATTAATCAATGGTGAAATGCCAAGCTTTGACCGCGTTGTAAATATGGCAGATGATTATCAGCCAAATGTTGCCTACAACACATCCTCTAATCAGGCAGATATGAAGCATGATGAGCTTTTATGCTCTGACAGTATCGGAAATGAAAAGCTTGTATCTACAGATTATAATACCAGTCTTTTCAAATTTGGCAATGGTGAAGTTCGTAAGCTTTTAAATCACATCCAGACAGAAGAACAGCAGCATGCAGAAATGATTTATAAATATAAAAAAGCAAACGGAATGGCTCAGTAAGTACCCAATGAAGCAGACCCAGTCAGAAGCAGATTTTTATCCATCTGACTGGGGCGCTGACATCTTTATCCTTTATACATAAGGTGTATGACCATGTTTTAGAAAATGTCTCATCCTATCGTTTATGAGAACAAATTGTTCTCTTGTCTTTGGATTTTTTGATTCAAATCCCAGTAAAATATCCAGATATCCCTGCTCTTCTACAAGCCTTCTGCTGATTGGAAATACCAGCTCATAGACCAGTGAAATATGCCCCACCAAATGATCAATTGGTGTCTTTTTTATACTGCGTAAGGTCGCATGCTCTTCAAAAAAGCTCTCCATTACTGCTTTTGTAACCTCTGCCTGATACAATTCCTCTGTGGTTACATTATAGATTTCTTCCGGTGCAGTATCCACATTTACCCGCAGAATATCAATTTTATCTGCATCTCTTAAAATATTAGATAACAACTTTGTTTCTTCATCATATTCCTCTGGTATACGAAAGGCACTGTGACAGCGGATTGCCTGCTCTAGCCGCATATCTTCAGAAGCATCGGTGATATAATCTCTGATTTTTCCTCCTTCATTGGCATCTAAACCAAACAAAATATCTGCTCCATACTGCGCATGATCAACGGAATCCGCATCAATAAAAGTGCCAAAATTTCGAATCTGCTCAAACCGACCCACATCATGTAAAAGTCCTGCAAGCCACGCAAGATTCACTGCCTTTTCATCCAATGCTAAAGAACGGGCAATCTGCTCGCACAAATCTGCTACCCGATAGGTATGGTCAATTTTTAATTTAATCTTTTCATCCGAAGCATTATAATTTTCCACATAGGCTGCAAAGGCATTTTTTGCTCTTTCTCTATCCACCTGTATATTAGTATGCAAGATTGTCTGCATAGGCTTCCTCCTGTCGTAAAATCTTAGAATTCTTTTAAAACTTCTCTCAATATATCTTCTACTCTGGTACATCTTTTTGCCGGAATATCCAAAACTGTAGGATTACAAGGATCCATAATATAAGGATGTCCCACAAATTCCAACATTGCTCTGTCATTTTCATTATCACCAAATGCCATCATTTCATCCGGTGCGATTCCAAGTGCTTCTCCGATGCTTTCGAGTGCAGAGCCTTTGCTAGTGCCAAGCGGTGCAAAATCAATCCACTCTGTTCCTGATGTTACCCGCAGACATTTACCTTCAAATCTTGGTCCTAACCGACTTTCTACCGCACGCAGCTTATCCTCCGGTGTACAAAAGGACACTTTAATAATAGGTTCTTGTATGCGTTCCGGTGAATCAATAACCGTCACATGATTTCCGATTACATCCCGCATATGATGTACAAATGCCTGATTTTTGGGTATTAAATAACTGGTACGCTCTCCGGATATCAATACCTCACAATCTTTATCCTCAATAATAGCATGACAAAGCTCCATGGCTAAATCATCCTCAAACTGCTGTTTTACCAAAACTCTGTCTAAGTGCATTACTAATGCACCATTTTCACAAAGGTAGGTCAATCGGTCTTTTACCGGATAAAAAAGCTTTTGCATACTTCCATACTGTCTGCCGCTTGCAGGCACAAAATATATCCCTCTGTCTACTAATTCTGAGATAACCGGAAACAGACTTTCTTCACATTTTCTTGCTTTATTTAACAACAGCGTTCCATCTAAATCGCTGGCAATTAGTTTTATTTTACTCATGATTTCCTCCAATGGTGTATCTGAACCTATTATAGTATATCCAAATTTGCGTAACAAGTATAAAAGAAAATTTTACTGAATGCCGCGACCGACATGAAGCGAAGCGGAATGGAGATGTGCACTGTGGGGGAACTTCACCAATAACGGACGACATAACATATTTTTTTGTGAAATGTATCATTTTTTTGTTGTGTGGGGGCATATAGGGTAGGTATAGGTGTGGGCAGATTCCGTTGTATGGGTGTAAGATTTGCTAAATATTCTTATAAAGGATATTGGTAACGGACGCGTCGGCTCAAACCGCCCTCCATGGCGGTTTCGCCTAAAATTGCCATCCGTGGCAATTTTCCGCTGGTACTCCCCAGAATATTAAGCAAATCTAACACCCT
>JAGALK010000013.1 GCA_017625255.1 Lachnospiraceae bacterium | reverse complement strand
TGTGGCCTAAGCTGATAATTTTTTTCTTCCTTTTAATCTTCTTGCAGCCAATACTTTTCTTCCGCCTGCTGTGCTCATTCTGGATCTGAATCCATGAACTTTAGATCTCTGTCTCTTTTTTGGTTGGAATGTCATCTTCATCCTTGTCCACCTCCTCTGCTTTAGAAAACATCATTAAAATTATAACAAAAAAATTTCTCAAGTCAAGCAAATTTCTTTATTTTTTAGCATTTTATTATATTTTAAGAAGTTATCCACAATTTCCATTTTCAAACTACCCACAAATTGTGGATTTGCAAAAAGTAATTCACAATTTGTGGATAACTCGTGGATAACTTCCACATTTCCACCCTAAATACTATTGATAAGTTGTGTATAAACACATTTTTTTCTACAAATTATCCTTTTGGTTAAAATTTGCCCTGTTTATAAGTATTTTTTTTGAAGCCTTATCCCCTATACCCTATGCAATTTTTCATTGCTAATTTGGGCATTTTAGTTTATTATAGGAAGTGTAGATTTTTTTATCATGGCAAAATGGGCGAAAAATCTATATAGGAAAAATAGATGGAGAAATTAAATGGAAGCAATCATAGAAAAATGGGAACAAATTTTACAAACAGTTAAGGAAGACCATGAACTGACAGACATTTCTTTCAATACATGGTTAAAACCGTTGGAAATATGCGCTGTAGATGGAATAAAACTATATATTCAGGCACTTGATCAAATGAGTCTGAACTACATAGCCAGAAAATTCGAACTTCCATTAAAGGTAACTATTGCAGAAGCAACCGGTATTGAATATGAGATTGTTTTTGTGTTGCCTGAACAGGCTAAATCTTTGCGCAGTGCTCCTGCCAAAAAACAGGTGGTTACATCTGAACTTGCTGGTCGTTCTAATTTAAATTCAAATTATACATTTGATACATTTGTTGTTGGCAGCAATAACCGTTTTGCACAGTCAGCATCCCTTGCTGTGGCAGAATCTCCCGGTGAAGCATACAATCCTCTATATATATATGGAGGACCCGGACTTGGAAAAACCCATTTGATGCATTCCATCGGCAATTTTATTCTTGAACAGAATCCTGATTCACAGGTTTTATATGTAACTTCAGAAGAATTTACCAACGAAGTGATTGAATCTATCAGAGCCGGTAATGCTACTGCTATGACCAAGCTTCGTGAAAAATATCGTACTGTTGATGTCCTTATGATCGACGATGTACAATTTATAATAGGAAAAGAAAGCACACAGGAAGAATTTTTCCACACCTTTAATGTGCTTCATTCCGCAAAAAAACAGATTATCTTAACTTCAGATAAACCGCCTAAGGATATGGAAACATTAGAAGAGCGCATTCGTTCCCGTTTTGAATGGGGACTTATGGCTGATATCGGTATTCCTGATTATGAGACTAGAATGGCAATTCTACGCAAAAAAGTAGAAGATGATGAAATGAATTTAAGTGATGAGGTTTTAAACTACATTGCAAATAACATTAAGTCCAACATCAGAGAGCTCGAAGGCGCATTAAATAAGCTTCTTGCTTATGGCAATCTTGTAAAAACCGAAATTACCATGGATATTGCCATAAAAGAACTTCAAAATATTATTACACCTGATAAGCCAAGAGAAATTACGCCTCAGCTTATCATTGAAGTGGTATCTGAGCATTTTCAGATTTCTCTGGATCAGATGATTTCAAAAAATAGAAGCAACAATATTGTCCGTCCAAGACAAATTGCCATGTACCTTTGTAAAAATATGACGAATACACCTTTAGAATCTATTGGCGCACTTTTAGGTGGACGAGATCATTCTACAATTATACATGGAATTAATAAAATCACTGATGAATATGAAAGCAATGAAACTGTTCGCAGTATGATTGAAACTATCAAGAAGAAAATCAATCCGAACTAAAGTTATCCACAATTTTACGTTCATTTATCGTTAAATTTGTGTTTAACTTCTATGGAAAACTACATTTTTGTTGTTTAAAGTTATACATCAGCTTAAAGTGACCTTAAAATGCAGCTTGAAGTTATTCACATATTTTCAATCTTAAATCCGCAGGCTTTTCACATACTTATACCTTAATTTTTTTTCTTAAAACCTTGAGTTTAAGCGGACTTTAAGACTTATAAACTTATTAACACCCCCTAATACTACTACTTCGAAATTCTTTTATTATTTTTATATATGATTTTTTGAAAGGAGTTATACACATTATGAAATTGATATGCTCAAAGTCAAATCTTCTTAAAGGAGTAAATATAGTTTCAAAGGCAGTTCCAACAAGAACTACTATGGCTATTTTAGAATGTATTTTAATTGATGCATCTGCAAATGAAATAAAATTAACAGCAAATGATATGGAACTTGGTATTGAAACAAAGATTGATGGAGAAATTTTAGAACCGGGTATTATTGCCTTAGATGCAAAAATCTTTTCTGAAATTGTCAGAAAGCTTCCAGACAATGAAGTGACAATCGAAACAGACAGTTCCTTTAAAACATATATTACTTGTGAAAAGGCAAAATTTAACATTGTTGGAAAATCAGGAGAGGATTTTTCTTATCTTCCATATGTAGAAAAAAAAGATTCTCTCTCTATGTCCCAGTTTACATTAAAAGAAGTTATTCGTCAGACTATCTTTTCAATTGCTGATAATGACAATAATAAGCTTATGACAGGAGAATTATTTGAAATTCATGAAAACCAGTTAAAAGTTGTATCTTTAGACGGACATAGAATTTCTATTCGAAATATTGAGTTAAAGGATAATTATGAATCTAAGAAAGTTGTTGTTCCTGGTAAAACCTTAAACGAAATCAGTAAAATTATTCCAGGTTCTGCAGAAGAAGATGTAACGATTTATATTACAGAAAATCATATTGTTTTCGAATTTGATCAGACAACTGTTGTATCAAGATTGATTGAAGGAGATTATTTTAAGATTGAACAGATGCTCTCATCCGATTATGAAACCAAAGTTAAAATCAATAAAAGAGAATTATTAGATTGTATAGATCGTGCTACTTTATTGATTAAAGAAGGTGATAAAAAACCAATCATCATGAATATTTCTGATACATCCATGGAATTAAAAATCAACTCTTTTATCGGTTCTATGAATGAAGAGATTGATATTGAAAAAGACGGAAAGGATATTCTTATTGGTTTTAATCCTAAATTTTTTATCGATGCACTTCGTGTCATCGATGAAGAAGAGGTCACTCTTTATATGGTAAATCCAAAAGCTCCATGCTTTATCAAGGATGATAACGAAAATTATATCTATTTGATTTTACCAGTAAATTTTAATGCAATGGCAAATTAGTTATACGAGAGGAAATAATGATGGAAATTCAAATTCGAGAAGGTGAAGATTTTATCCGTTTAGGACAGGCATTAAAAAAAGCTGGATTAGTAGGTTCAGGTGTAGATGCTAAAATGGTTATCTTAGATGGAGCTGTTACTGTAAATGGTGAAGTGGAAGAACGCAGAGGAAAAAAGCTTCGGGATGGAGATATTGTATCTTTTGACGGAGAAACTTTTAAAGTAGTAAAATGATTGTAAAGTCACTCGAACTTAATAATTATCGTAATTACGAAACATTGCATATTAATTTTGAAAAAGGGACAAACATCCTTTATGGCAATAACGCACAGGGAAAAACAAATATTTTAGAAGCACTTTATCTTGGTGGTACGACAAAATCACATAAAGGCAGCAAGGATAAAGAGATTATTCGTTTTAATCAGGATGAATCCCACATCCGTATTTTTGTCGAAAAACAGGAAAAGCAATTTCAAATTGATATGCATTTAAAGAAAAATCGATCAAAAGGAATTGCTATTAACAGAATACCAATAAAAAAAGCAAGTGATTTATTTGGTATTTTGAATATTGTATTTTTTTCGCCGGAGGACTTAAATATTATAAAAAACGGTCCTCAGGAAAGAAGACGGTTTATGGATGCAGAGCTGTGTCAGTTAGACAAAATTTATCTTTCTGATTTGGCAAAATATAATAAAATATTAAATCAGCGAAATAAACTTTTAAAGGATATTTATTATCGACCGGATTTAAAGGATACACTTCCGGTATGGGATATGCAATTAGTTGAATATGGACAAAAGATTATTATTGGCAGACAAAAATTTATCAGTCGTCTGAATGAAATTGTAGCTGATATACATTTCCATATCTCCGGGGGAAAAGAACAGCTTTTATTGTCTTATGAACCAAATGTAGATGTACTTGAATTTGCACAAAAATTAGAATGCAACAGAGAAAAGGATTTAAAATTAGGACAGACAACAGCAGGACCTCATAGGGATGATTTATCTTTTACCATAAAAAATATTGATATTCGTAAATTTGGTTCACAGGGACAGCAAAGGACATGTGCGTTATCCTTAAAGTTAGCAGAAATAGAATTGGTAAAACAGGTAATTAACGATACTCCAATTCTATTGTTGGATGATGTATTGTCAGAATTGGATAGTAACCGGCAGAATTATCTGTTAAATAATATATGTGATACCCAGACAATCATAACATGCACAGGTTTAGACGAATTTATACGCAACCGGTTTCATATTAATCGTGTATTTGAAGTGATTGAGGGAGAAGTTTTTGAGAAAAATCAGGAAAATCAGGAGGATATCAATGAGTACTGAATACGGAGCAGATCAAATACAAATTTTGGAAGGACTTGAAGCAGTCCGGAAAAGGCCAGGTATGTATATCGGTAGTACCTCATCAAGAGGTTTGCATCATCTGGTATACGAAATCGTAGACAATTCCGTCGATGAAGCTTTGGCAGGATTTTGTAAAAATATCGAAGTAACCGTCAATAAGGACAATTCCATTACCGTTGTGGATGATGGACGAGGTATCCCGGTAGGTATTAATAAAAAGTCAGGACTTACAGGTGTAGAAGTCGTATTTACTATGTTGCATGCAGGTGGTAAGTTTGGCGGTGGAGGATACAAAGTATCCGGAGGATTACATGGTGTAGGTGCATCTGTCGTAAATGCGTTATCCGTCTGGTTAGAGGTAGAAATCTGCAGTGATGGAAAAGTTTACAAGCAGCGCTATGAACGGGGAAAAACTATTTATCCGTTAAAAGAAGTCGATACATGCCCAATAGACAAAACCGGAACAAAGGTAACTTTTTTACCGGATGCTCAGATTTTTGAAGAGACCGTTTATGATTATAATGTTTTAAAACAAAGATTGCGGGAAACTGCATTCTTAACCAAGGATTTAAGAATTGTACTTCGGGATGACAGAGAAGAACCTACAGTAGAAAAAGAATTTCACTATGCTGGTGGTATTAAGGAATTTGTTGAATATTTAAATAAAAGCAAAGAGCCGATTTATGATCAGGTTATCTATTGCGAGGGACAAAAAGATGGTGTTTATGTAGAAGTTGCCATGCAGCACAATGATGCTTTCAATGATGCGACTTTTAGTTTTGTAAATAATATCATTACTCCGGAAGGTGGTACACATCTTGCCGGTTTTAGAAATGCGCTTACAAAGACCTTTAATCAGTATGCAAGAGCAAATAAAATCATAAAAGATACAGATCAAGGCTTAACCGGTGATGATATTCGTGAAGGTTTAACCGCTATTATCAGTATAAAAATCGGTGAACCGCAGTTTGAAGGACAGACAAAGCAAAAGCTTGGAAACAGTGAAGCAAGAGGTGCTGTTGACAGTATTGTAAGTGAGCAGCTTACTTATTTTCTTGAACAGAATCCAACTGTTGCGAAAACTATCTGCGAGAAATCTCTTCTTGCACAAAGAGCAAGGGAAGCTGCTAGAAAAGCAAGGGATTTAACCAGAAGAAAAACTGCTTTAGAGGCAACAACTCTTCCGGGAAAATTAGCAGATTGTTCAGATAAGAATCCTGAAAATTGTGAAATTTACATCGTAGAGGGAGATTCTGCGGGAGGCTCTGCAAAAACAGCCAGAGATCGTGCAACACAGGCAATTTTACCTCTTCGTGGAAAAATTTTAAATGTAGAAAAAGCAAGATTAGATAAAATTTATGGCAATGCAGAAATTAAAGCCATGATTACTGCCTTTGGTACAGGTATTCATGATGATTTTGATATTACAAAATTGCGTTACCATAAGATTATTCTGATGACTGATGCCGATGTGGATGGTGCACATATCAGTACATTACTTTTGACATTTATCTATCGTTTTATGCCGGAATTGATTAAGCAAGGCTATGTTTATCTGGCGCAGCCGCCATTGTACAAAATCGAAAAAAATAAGAAAATATGGTATGCTTACAGCGACGAAGAATTGAATAAAATTCTTGTGGAAATCGGTCGTGATGGCAATAACAAGATTCAGCGATATAAAGGTCTTGGCGAAATGGATGCTGAGCAGCTTTGGGAGACAACTATGGATCCTGAAAAGCGAATTTTAAAGCGTGTAGTATATGATGAAGAGTACGCATCTGAAATAGATGTGACCTTTACAACCTTAATGGGTGACAAAGTTGAGCCAAGACGCGAATTTATCGAAGCAAATGCAAAATATGTTCAGAATCTTGATGTATAGGAGGAAGTAGTATAAATGGATGACAAGATTTTTGACCAGGTTCATGATGTGGACCTGAAAAAAACGATGGAAACATCTTATATAGATTATGCCATGAGCGTAATTGCATCCAGAGCACTTCCGGATGTAAGAGATGGTTTAAAACCCGTGCAAAGAAGGGTTTTATATTCCATGATTGAATTAAATAACGGACCGGACAAGCCACATAGAAAATGTGCCCGTATCGTAGGTGATACCATGGGTAAATACCATCCACATGGTGACAGCTCTATTTATGGTGCATTGGTAAATATGGCACAGGAATGGTCTACACGATATCCATTGGTAGATGGACATGGAAACTTTGGTTCTGTGGATGGCGATGGCGCAGCTGCTATGCGATATACAGAAGCACGACTGAGTAAAATTTCCATGGAAATGCTTGCGGATATTAATAAAAATACTGTAGATTTTATGCCAAACTTTGATGAAACAGAAAAAGAGCCTACAGTACTTCCAGCCAGATATCCGAATCTTTTAGTTAATGGAACTTCGGGTATTGCAGTAGGTATGGCAACGAATATTCCTCCGCACAACTTAAGAGAAGTAATATCTGCAGTTGTCAAAATTATTGATAATCAGGTTTTAGAAGACAGAGGAACAGAATTAGAAGAAATTTTAAAGATTGTCAAAGGTCCGGATTTTCCAACAGGCGGTATGATTCTTGGAACTTCCGGTATAGAACAGGCATACCGTACAGGAAGAGGTAAAATCCGTGTTCGTGCAATTACAGATATCGAGCCGATGCAAAACGGTAAGAATCGTATTGTTGTCACAGAGCTTCCTTACATGGTAAACAAAGCAAGATTAATTGAAAAAATTGCAGAATTGGTTCGTGATAAGAAAATAGATGGTATTACAGATCTTAGAGACGAATCTAACCGTCAGGGTATGCGTGTTTGTATTGAATTAAGACGAGATGTAAATCCAAATGTGATTTTAAATCAGCTGTATAAGCATACCCAGATGCAGGATACTTTTGGGGTAATCATGCTTGCATTAGTAAATAATGAGCCAAAAGTTCTCAATCTCTATGAGATGTTAGATTATTATCTTACACATCAAAAGGATGTTGTCACCAGAAGAACTAAATATGATTTAAACAAGGCAGAAGAACGAGCGCATATTTTACAGGGATTATTGATTGCTTTAGATAATATTGATGAAGTAATCAGTATTATTCGTGGAAGCCGTACTACAGCAGAAGCCAAAGAAAAATTAATGGAACGCTTTGGTTTATCGGATGCACAGTCTCAAGCAATTGTAGATATGCGTCTTAAAGCTCTTACCGGATTAGAAAGAGAGAAGTTAGAAGCAGAATATGCTGAACTTATGGAGAAAATTGCAGAATTAAAAGCAATTTTAGCAGATGAGAAAAAACTTCTTGGTGTAATTCGTGAAGAAATTATGATCATATCTGAAAAATATGGAGATGACAGAAGAACTTCCATTGGATTTGATGAATACGATATCTCAATGGAAGATTTGATTCCAAAGACCAATACCGTAATTTGCATGACAAAGCTTGGATATATTAAGCGTATGAGTGTAGATAATTTCCGTAGTCAGCATCGTGGCGGAAGAGGAATCAAGGGCATGGAGACCATTGAGGACGATTATATTGAAGAATTATTGATGACAACCTCACATCATTATATGATGTTCTTTACTAACACCGGAAAAGTATATCGTATGAAAGCATATGAAATACCGGAAGCATCCAGAACAGCCAGAGGAACTGCAATTATCAATTTATTGCAATTGCAGCCGGGGGAGAAAATTACTGCCGTAATTCCAATCAGTGAATATACAGAGGGTAATTATCTCTTTATGGCTACCAAAAATGGTATAGTAAAGAAAACACCTGTAAATGATTATGCAAATATTCGTAAAACAGGTCTTACAGCCATCAATTTAAGAGAAGATGATGAGTTAATTGAGGTTAAAAAGACAGATAATACAAAAGATATCATTCTTGTTACCAAATATGGTCAGTGTATCCGTTTCCACGAAACTGATGTCAGAAGCACCGGACGAAATTCTATGGGTGTAATTGGTATGAATTTAGTGGATAGGGACGAGGTTGTAGGTATGCAGATGCATACGCAAGGAGAATATTTACTGATTGCTTCCGAAAAAGGTCTTGGTAAGAGAACAAGAATGGATGAGTTTACTTCACAAAATCGTGGCGGTAAAGGTGTAAAATGTTATAAAATTACAGAAAAAACAGGTAATCTTGTAGGTATCAAAGCTGTAAACGATGATCATGAAATTATGATTATTACGACTGAAGGAATCATTATTCGTATGAAAGTTGAAGATATTTCAATTCTTGGCAGAGTAACTTCCGGTGTGAAGCTAATCAATATGAATGATGATGTAACTATTGCCAGCATTGCAAAAGTCAGAGAGGATAAAACTCTCATAGAAGAAATTGAAAATGCAGATAGTGAGACAGTAGAAACAGAAGAAAATTAGGAATCATAAAATTACGGAGGGGGCTGGTATACAGTCCCCTTTTTTAACATTACCAGTAGAAAAAGGAGAAAAAAATGATTCGTTCTATTCAGACAAGTGTAATTACAGAAAATATCAAGGAAATGTGTATACAGGCAAATCACTATTTATCCAAAGATATGGATGCAGCAATGAAGAATGCTGTATTTACAGAAAAATCCGAGTTAGGAAAAAAAATATTAAATCAGTTACAGGAAAATCTAAAAATTGCAGACGAAGAAATGATTCCTATTTGTCAGGATACAGGAATGGCAATTATTTTTATGGAAATTGGTCAGGATGTACATTTTGAAGGCGAAAATATAGAAGATGCCATAAATGAAGGTGTTCGTCAGGGATATACTGAAGGATTTTTAAGAAAATCCGTAGTAAAAGATCCCATTATTCGTGAAAATACAAAAGATAATACACCGGCTATTATACATTATTCAATTGTGCCGGGAAATAAAGTAAAAATTACTTTTGCACCTAAAGGCTTTGGAAGTGAAAATATGAGCCGTGTATTTATGCTAAAACCAGCAGATGGTATCGAAGGAGTAAAAAATGCAATATTAACAGCAGTTGCTGATGCAGGTCCAAATGCCTGTCCACCTATGGTTGTAGGTGTAGGTGTAGGTGGTGATTTTGAAAAAGCAGCTATAATGGCAAAGCAGGCATTAACCAGAAATGTAGATGAACATTCTAATATACCTTATGTATGTGAGCTTGAAAAAGAAATGCTTGAAAAAATCAATCGTCTGGGTATTGGACCGGGAGGATTAGGTGGAACAACAACCGCCCTTGCTGTAAATATCAATACATATCCTACACACATTGCAGGACTTCCGGTAGCAATTAATATTTGCTGCCATGTAAATCGTCATGTGGTGAGAGTAATTTAATAAAATATCACCAATCATTGAGAAAAATAACAAAAATGTTCACAATTAAGGCTTTGAATTGTGGATAATCAGAGTAAAAACGGAGGATATTATGGATAAATACATTCATACACCAATTACAGAAGAGATAACCGCGGATTTAAAAAGCGGAGATTATGTTTATATAACAGGAACAATTTATGTAGCAAGGGACGCTGCACATAAAAGAATGATGGAAGCTCTTGAAAAGGGAGAAAAGCTCCCAATTGATATCAAAGATTCTACCATATATTATATGGGACCATCTCCGGCGAGAGAAGGAAGACCTATTGGTTCGGCTGGTCCGACAACAGCAAGCCGTATGGATAAATATGCACCTACACTATTGGATTTAGGTGAAAAAGCAATGATAGGAAAAGGAAAAAGAACAAAGGAAGTTATGGATGCAGTTGTCCGTAATAAAGCTGTATATTTTGCTGCGGTAGGCGGCGCAGGTGCATTATTATCCAAATGTATCACAAAATCTGAAATTGTATGCTATGAAGATTTAGGAGCAGAAGCCATTCGAAAAATAGAAGTAGAGAATTTTCCTGCAATTGTAGTAATAGATTGTGAGGGAAATAATCTTTATGAAACAGCCATTAGAGAATATTGTATGAAATAAACTGAAAAATCAGAATATTTTGTATTAGTTGCCAATGTTATCTAATAGTATTATAATAAAAACATGAATTAATATACATTAGATAGGAGAGAATAGCTATGGGAAGAGAAAAAAGAAAGAAATCGAATATCGTTGGTCAGGCAGCGAAATTAAAGAAGCTTGTAAATCAGGCTTTTATTGCAATTGGATTAGGCATTGTTTTGTTAATATTGTCGATTGCAGCAACGACATATGTATCCAATACACAAAGTGCACAGCTAGAAGTTACAGTAGCATTGAATCAGTATCGTTTAGCATCTAAAGCACTGACTTATGCAGTACAGTCTTATGCGGTAACTGCAAATGAAATATATTATGATACATATATGAAAGAGCTGAACGAAGACAAGAACCGTGAAAAAGCAATAGCAATATTAAAAGAAAATGATATTACAGAGGAAGAATGGAGTAAATTAAATAAAATTATAGAATTATCAGATGGTCTTGTTCCACTTGAAACAGGTGCAATAGAAAGTATTAAATCCGGAAATTATATAACAGCACAAAATCATGTATTTAATGATAGCTATGAGCAAACAGTTAGTCAAATTAATGCAATAACAGACGAAGTAATATCAGATATACAAAACAGAAAATCCATAGAAAAAAGAAATATAAGTATTTTTAGCTCGCTTATGCAGGTAATATTTATAATATCTTTTATGTATGTAGTTATTCAGATAAAAAATATTATTAAATTTTCACGCACAGAATTATTAGAGCCAATTAAAAAAGTATCTGTTCAAATGACAGCATTAGCAAAGGGAGATTTCAGACAGGAATTAGATATGTATGTAGATGAAAGCGAAGTTGGACAAATGGTACAATCGATTTCATTTATGAAAGAAAATATTTTAAATATGGTGGAAGAAATATCAGAAATACTTGAACAGATGGGTAGTGGAAATTACAGAATTGATATTCAGCAGGAATATGTCGGGGAATTTATAAAGATTAAAGAATCTCTTCTAACTATTAGTGAAAAAATGCGTGAAACATTAATGACAATCCGAGAAGTATCAGGACAAATTGATAATGGTTCAGAACAGCTTGCATCAGCAGCAGAAGATTTAGCAGAAGGAAGTACTACTCAGGCAGCACAGGTATCGGATTTAGTGATTGTTGTCAATAATATGCTAAAGAGCATGGAAAATAATGTAAATGAAGCAGAAGAATCTGTTCAAATTGCTTCTAAAGCCGGAGAGACATTAATGACTGGAAATGTCAAAATGCAAGAACTAAAAGACGCAATAGGAGAAATAAGTAAGTGTTCAGAACAGATTGGTACAATTATTAATGACATAGAAGAAATTGCTTCCCAGACAAATCTTCTATCATTAAATGCAGCAATTGAAGCAGCAAGAGCAGGGGAAGCAGGAAAAGGTTTTGCTGTTGTAGCAGATCAGGTGAAAAATTTAGCGGAGGAATCCGCAAGAGCAGCTGGAAGAACTACCAAGTTAATAGAAACTACCATTTTAGCTGTAGATAAAGGAATAGCAATAGCAGATGAAACAGCTCAGAATATGAATGTAGTAATGAACGGCGCTAAAGAAGCAACAGAAAAAATGGGACAAATTGCAGAAATATTAAAAAATGATGCTGAGAATATGAATCAGATCAATGAGAATATTATGTTAGTATCTGGTGTAGTAGATAATAATTCAGCAACATCCGAAGAAACTGCCGCAATTAGTGAAGAACAAAAAGCACAAGTTGAAACAATGGTAGAATTGATGAATAGATTTGAGATATAAAGTACATTATATTGTAAAGAAAAGAGACTTTTTATAAGGTCTCTTTTTTATAGAAAAGAATTCTTGTAGAAAAAATTATAAAAAAACACTTGACAAAAAGAATAGTTGGTAGTAACATTAGTTGTGCGTTACGGCGCAAAACAATTTTATAATTTAGAAGATATAACTTTGGAGAAGTACTCAAGTGGCCGAAGAGGTGCCCCTGCTAAGGGTATAGGTCGGGTGACCGGCGCGAGGGTTCAAATCCCTCCTTCTCCGTTTGATATCAACTAAAATATAAAATTGTAATTTTTTAAAAAAAGTTGTTGACAAACAGTTGGTAACATGATAACATAAACGAGTTGCCGCTGAAAACGACAACAAAGAACATTGATAACTGAACAGTGAAATAACCTTGAAAGATTTTGAGAATCATTAAGAAAAATCCGGATTGAAGAAGCAAAGCAGATTCGAGCTGAGGTTTTTCTATTCAAGAACAGCAACGAAAGTTGCAAACCTTAAAACAGTAAACATCACATAAGTGATGAAACGGAACAAGGAAAAGC
>JAGALK010000149.1 GCA_017625255.1 Lachnospiraceae bacterium | reverse complement strand
TACCTCACCGAACTTTTCCCAATTATATAAACCCGTCAGCTTATCTTTGTCTAAACGGGTACGCAATTCTTCTATTGTTTCGGACATTTGATTCTGGCTATTTCCCAATTCCATTATAAAATTGTCCCCCTTATCCCATATTATTCCACATAAGCATATTGTACTATATTCACACCTAAAAAGGAAGAGAAAAAGGACTGCCACATCATGAAATAATCAAAATCATTTCTGTGTGACAGCCCTCTTTTATACATTCTCTTCTACAATCAGCAATACGGCTGCTTTTGCTGTTTCATTGGAAAAATCACCAGATAAACACAAACGGCAAATTGGCTTATTTTCTTTTTCTTCTATCATGATTTCTTTTACGGTAAGTCCTGCAAGTGATACAGCATTCAGACAGACAGCAAAATGATCTGTTTTTGCAGAATAAGCAAACTCCAATGTCACTTCACCCATTCCTTTGGGCAAATCCTTAAGCTTTTCTGTCTGATCTATCAGCTTAGAATATTGATAAGTTCTGCTAATTCCCATCAGCTGCTTGATAAATGACTGATATTCCGGCAATAATTCCTGTTCCACATCCGATGAACGAGCTGTAATAATTGCCTGTTCTCTCTCCGGTACATAAACTGCCCCGCCAGTCTGCTTTTTGGCTTCAACTACCTGATACGCTAATTCCATGCGTTTTAAAAACAACGCCTTCATTTGTGTATCTACTTCATCAATTTCCTGTCTGATTTTATCCAATCCCATCTTTTGTGCTCCTATGTCAACATAAATTTGTAAACAACCTCTGCCACACCATCTTCATCATTTGAAGAAGTGATATAATCCGCAATTTCCTTTATCTCATCCTGTGCATTTGCCATAGCAACGCCAAGACCTGCCATCTGTATCATAGAACGGTCATTGAAGCCATCTCCACAACAAATCATATGGGTTCTGTCCGTTTTTAAATATTCCAGCAAAATCCCCAAAGAATATGCCTTATCAATGGACTGCGGCATCATTTCTAAAAAATACGGCTCTGAACGAAAAATATTCATTTTATCACCAAACACTTCTCGCATATGCTCCTGTGCAGCAAGTACCTTATCCGGTTCTCCGGTCAAAAGATATTTATTAACAGGAAAATCGATAGTTTCTACAAAGTTATCCACTTTTCTTATTGGCATTCGCGTAATCTTATGCTCTAACTCCATATAAGCATCAACTTCTGTGCCAGCTACAATTTCACTGTCTGCATAGGTAATAATACCAAGCCCTGCTTTAAGAGTTTCTCTATATATGGCTTCTGTCAATTCTCTCGGAACGATTTTATTATAAATCACTTTGCCTTCTGCATAGTTTATGATATGTCCGCCGTTAAAGGATAGAATATATCCGCCAAATTCATCCAGACGCAGCTCATCCGCCAAATACACAACGCCACCTGTTGGTCTGCCTGAGGCTAATACGACCTTTTTTCCGGCACACTGTACCTTTAGCAGAGCTTCCTTCGTCTTTGGTGTAATCACTTTCTTGGAATTTGTAAGGGTTCCATCTAAATCCAGCACAATGACATCATATGTACTCATGTCTGCACCTCTTGCCTGTTACTGTCTGTTTTCGATATCTGCAATCATTTGGATGCGATCAGCATGTCTTCCGCCCATAAATTCAGCCTCTAAATAAGCCTTTACCATATCCTTTGCCAGTTCAACACCTACAATTCGTTCACCAAATGCAAGAATATTCGCATTATTGTGCTGTTTTACAAGTCTTGCTGTTGCTGTATCTGAACATACGGCTGCACGAATGCCTTTTACCTTATTTGCTGCAATAGAAATACCTACACCTGTTCCGCAAATTAAAATACCGCAATCTGCTTTTCCTTCTACTACGGCTCTTGCTACTTTTTCACCATATTCCGGATAATTACAGCTTTCGTTTGTATCTGTACCATAATTTTCAACTTCATGACCTAATTCTTCTACATAAGCAGCAATAACTTTTTTCAACTCTACTGCTGCATGATCGTTACCAATTGCAATTTTCATATATGCCTCCCATTTTTATACATTAATCTCTGCTTTTACGCCTAACAGCTCTTTATTCGCATCTAAAATAGGCTGAATAATATCCTCTAAGAATTTTTTCACCTGACGAGGTGCTCTTCCAACATATTTAGACGGATCCATGGATGCCTGCAGCTCTTCTAAGGATAAATTGAAGGTTGGATCTGCGGCAATTAACTCTAAGAGATTATTATCTTTTCCTTCCTGTTTTACATGGGCACCAGCCTCCATAGATAACTGACGGATTCTTTCATGTAATTCCTGACGATCGCCGCCCTTTTTCACTGCATCCATCATGATATTTTCTGTAGCCATAAATGGAAGCTCAGATAACAAGCGTTTGGTAATTACCTTATCATATACCACAAGACCATCCACGACATTTAAACATAAATCCAATACACCATCTGTTGCAAGGAATGCTTCCGGAATACTGATTCGTTTGTTCGCTGAATCATCCAAGGTTCTCTCAAACCACTGTGTTGCAGATGTAACTGCCGGATTTAATGCATCAATCATAACATATCTTGCCAAAGAACCGATTCTCTCACTACGCATTGGATTTCTCTTATATGCCATAGCTGAGGAGCCAATCTGATTCTTCTCAAATGGTTCTTCTACTTCTTTTAAGTGCTGTAACAGACGAATATCATTAGACATCTTGTATGCACTCGCTGCGATACCTGCTAATACATTTGCTACTCTTGTATCTACTTTTCTAGAATAAGTCTGACCGGATACTGCATAACAAGCTTCAAATCCCATTTTCTTTGCAATCATAGGATCAATCTGGTCCACCTTTTCATTATCTCCATCAAACAGCTCTAAAAAGCTTGCCTGTGTACCTGTTGTACCTTTAGAACCTAAAAGCTTTAAGCTGCCCATGACATATTCAAGATCTTCTAAATCCATCATAAATTCCTGTAACCATAGAGTAGCTCTTTTACCTACTGTTGTTGGCTGTGCAGGCTGGAAATGGGTAAATGCTAATGTAGGAAGTTCCTTGTATGTATCAGCAAATTTTGCTAATTCTGCCATGACATTTACCAATTTTGTTTTTACTAATTTTAAAGCCTCTGCCATTACAATAATATCTGTATTATCACCAACATAGCAGGAGGTTGCACCAAGATGGATGATACCTTTTGCATTCGGACACTGTGTACCATATGCATATACATGGGACATAACATCATGGCGAACTAATTTTTCTCTTTCAACAGCAACTTCATAGTTGATATTATCGGCATTTGCTTTTAATTCTGCAATCTGCTCATCGGTAATATCCAGACCTAATTCCTGCTCTGTTTCTGCCAAGGCAATCCAAAGCTTTCTCCAGGTTCTAAACTTCATATCAGGTGAAAAAATATACTGCATTTCTTTACTGGCATATCTTTCTGACAACGGACTTGTGTATCTGTCTGTACTCATAATCTTTCTCCTCTTTTTTATCCTATGCAAATTTTTTGCCGGTCAACAATTCAAATGCTTCTTCGTATTTATCTACAGTTTTCTTTACAACTTCTTCCGGAAGCAGATAATCATTGTCCGGATTAGCTTTCAGCCAGTCTCTTACAAACTGTTTATCAAAGGATGGCTGTGATTTTCCTGATTCATAACCTTCTAATGGCCAGAAACGAGAGCTGTCCGGTGTAAGCATTTCATCACCAATTACTACATTTCCTTCCGGATCCAAACCAAACTCAAACTTAGTATCTGCAATAATAATACCTTTGCTCAACGCATATTCTGCACATTTTTTGTATAATGCAATTGTACAATCCTTGATTGCAGCTGCGTATTTTTCACCCTTACCCGGATAAATCTTTTCTAAAATTTCAACACTTTCTTCAAAAGTGATATGCTCATCATGTAAGCCTAAATCAGCTTTTGTAGTTGGTGTATAAATCGGCTCCGGTAATTTATCGGATTCTTTTAATCCTTCCGGTAATTTAATTCCACAAACTGTGCCATTTTCTTTGTAGCTTTCCCAGCCACTTCCTGTGATATATCCACGAACGATACATTCGATTGGAAGCATCTCTAACTTCTGACATTTCATGCTGTTGCCATCAAATCTGTCTGTCTGGAAAAATTCCGGCATATCTTTCACATCTACAGAAAGCATATGATTTGGTACGATGTCTTTGGTAAAATCAAACCAAAACTTAGACATCTGAGTTAAAATTGCACCCTTTTTGGTAATTACATTTTTCAAAATCACATCAAATGCTGAAATTCTGTCTGTTGCTACGATAATCATGCTGTCGCCTGCATCGTATACTTCTCTTACTTTTCCTTCTTTTACTGGTTTAAATTCCTGAATGCTCATTTTGTCCTCCATCCTATGCTTTGTAAACATAATTAAAATCAGTTTTTGCGATTTTCACCGCTATACGCGTAAATTATAATACAGCCCGTTTTACAAAGTCAATGTATTTGCCAGAAACTCTGATTCTTTGATTGATAGAAAATGTATGATGATTTATTATTTTTTTTGTTGATTTTTTTATTTTGATAAGTATTACTTATAATATTATTTATTTTTTTCATCAAAACTTATTTCATTCTTGACGAACAGGAAAAAAGTACTATAATTAGATTGATATATGTTGATTTATTACATAGGAGGATTTAACATATTGGAAAAAAGAACACATCCAAGAATTCCTGTATCTATGCAGTTGAGCATATCCGAATTTTACAAAAAAGATAATCCTTTATCCGGTGTACGCAATTTAAATTCACCCATTCAGGTTATCGATATATCCCGCGCCGGACTTGCATTTATTTCTGAATGTGTCTTACCCATAGGATATTATTTTAATGCAAATCTTGGTCCCGATGAGCTTTTACCCCATGAAGTATTTACAGTGATTCGAATTGTACACTGTAGAGCCGTTGACGCTGAACATTATCTTTATGGATGTGAATTTACTACACAGCCAGAAGATCTTACAGAATTAATAGACCAGCTTACCAAAGAGTAAGCTGGTTCTTTTTATTTTATGGAAAATTCCCATCAAATTAAAGCCCCGGACAGAATGCACAGCTTCGCACGCAAAGTAAAAAGAGTCTCCGGTTTGACCGAAGACTCCTTTTGTCAGCAAGTATCTGTTTCACTGCTTATTTTTTAACTTTAATGGTAACAACTGCTTTTTTACCGTTATATGTCTTAACTGTAATCTTAGCTGTACCTTTCTTTTTAGCTTTTACTACACCATTTGCATCTACACTTGCAACTTTCTTGTTGCTGGATTTAAATGTAAGTTTATAGCTTGCTGCTTTTGTTGGTTTATATTTCTTAACCTTAATTGTAAATGTTTTTCCTACTTTTAACTGCTTTGTTTTAGCATTTAATGTAATCTTTGCAGGAGCTTTCTTAACAGTTACTTTACATGTTGCTGTTTTACCGTCTGCGGTTGTAGCTGTAATAGTTGCTGTACCTGTTTTCTTACCAGCGGTAAGTACACCATTTTTAACTTTTACAACATTTGTTTTATTGGATGTCCATGTAACTGCCTGACCTTCTGCTGCACCTTCTACAGTTGCTGTTAATTTTACCTTTTTCTCATTTACACCCATGCTAAGTTTTGTCTCGCTTAAGGTGATTGTGGTTTCTTTAACAACCGGTACTGCTTCTGCTTTCTTTAATGCTGCTTTTGCATCTGCTAATGTCTTTGCTGCTGCATCTACAGTTTCCTGTGTTGCATCTGCTTTTGCTGCTTCTGCTTTTGCTGCTGTTAATGCTGTCTGGAATGCAGCCCATGTTTCTGCTGTATAATCAGCTTCTTTTAATGCTTCTGCCTCAGTAATTGCTGCTGTTAATGCCGCTTTATCTACCACTACAGGATCTGGTGTTGGTGTCGGCTCTTCAACTTTTTTAAGTGCTTCATAAGCTGTGCTTAACGCTTCTACTTTTGCAAGAACATCTTCTGCTGTTGCATTTTCATCCGCTGCAACTGCTTTTGCTTCTGCTAATACTGTCTGGAAAGCTGCCCAGCTGCTTGCTTCATAATCAGCTTCTTTTAATGTTTCCATCTGAGCAATTGCTTCATTTAATGCTGTTTTGTCTACTACTATTGGAGCTGGAGCTTTTGCAAGTTTGCCTTTTGCATCTGCTAATTCTGCAACTGCTGAATCTACTGCTTCCTGTGTTGCATCTTCATTTTCTGCAACTGCCTTAGCTGCTGCTAATTTTTCTGCAAATACAGCCCATGTTTCTGCTGTATAATCAGCTTCTGTTAATGCTTCTGCTTCTGCGATTGCTGCTTCTAATGCTGCTTTATCTACTACTACCTTATCAGCAATTGTTAATTCTGGAACTAATGTAGCATCTTCTGCTGTTTCATTCCAAACCCAAACACCTGCTACAGGTACCTGTGCACGGAATACTACATTTGTTTTTCCATCTGCATACGCCTGTTTTACAGCTTCTGTTACATCAAAGTTCATTATGTAATTTGACAATTCAGTATTTGCACTGCCTGTCTTTGTAACAGTTACATCACTCCAAATTGGTTTTGTGTAATCTAAAGCTGCATATGTTGTAGCATCTGATACTGTTACTGTATCCGGATTAGCTGTCTGATAAAGTGCGATAGATGTATACTGACCTCTGGACTCATCTACATTATTAGCTTCTGCTAAGTGTAAGGTTACTGTAGCAACTTTATTATCATCAAATGCTACATCTGTTGGTAATGTAAACTGTACAACACCAATTCTTGCGCTGCCGAACATGGAACCACCGCTTGCTTTACCATCAATAAATGGAGCAACTACATCATTACCAGTTTCTGTTTTATCACCATAACCTGCAATCATTGCATGCTGGGTATTATCTGCCTGATTACCTGCATTTCCGATAGTTCCTTTAACATTTACTTCAATTGGTCCAACCGGAGCTGTACCTTCTAAATATCCTACAACATCCCATTCATAGATAGAAGCACCACATGCACTATTATATGCTTCGTTTGTCATTGTCATACGAATCTTTGTTGTTGTAACTTTTTCAAATTCATATGTGTTCCAATCGTTTGCAACATAAGTATATTCACCTACTGGTGTAACCTCTGTCCATGTTCCTTCATTATCGTATTCAATCTTGATACTTGTTGGAACTTTAACTCCACCATTATCATCATACCATTTAACAGTTGTAGCTGTTAATTCTACTTTTTCATCATCAAAATCATACATTACCCACTGACTTACATTTCCATCTGTAAGACTTTCATCACCCCAGCCATTCCAGAAGGTTGTTTCATCGCCATCATTGATTTTTGATAATGTTTCACCCCATGTAGTAAAATCATAGGATGCAGAAACTGTTGCATAATCTCTGATCGGAGCATCTTTTCTAATCAATCTGTCAATAGCCGTTGTTAATGCTACTACTTCTGCATCTACCATCTCCTGTGTAGCTTCTGTATTTGCAACAACTGCTTCTGCTGCGGCAATAGCATCTAACAATTTTGCCCATGATTTTGCTGTATAATCAGCTTCTACCTGAGCTTTTGCTGTTTCAATTGTAGTTTTAAGAGTTACCTTATTTGCTGCATTAGGATCTACACCTTCTGCAAATGCACCCACTAAATCCCATTCATAAATAGCTGCACCACAACTTGCTGAATTGTATGCTGTATTTGTCATTGTCATACGAATCTTTGTAGTTGTAATAGCTTCAAATCCATATGCATTATTTTCATCTTTAACAAATGCATATTCACCTGTTGGTGTAACTTCTGTCCATTCACCATCTTTATCATATTCGATTTTAATGCTTGTTGGCACTACAACTCCGCCGCCATCATCATACCAGTTTACAACAACACCTGTTAAATCAACTGCTTTGTCATCAAAATCATACATTACCCACTGACTGTTATTTTCTGTACTAAGACTTGCATCTCCCCATCCATTCCAGAATGACCATGTTCCGGCACCGGATACACCATCTCTAAGATTTTCTAATGTTGTACCGCTTGCATAGGAAGCTGTTAATACTGCATAGGATCTTAATGTTCTAACCAATCCTAAAGCTGCTTCTTCTAATGCTGTTGCTGCAGCTTCAATTGTTTCTGCTGTTGCTGCTTCATTTGCAATTTCTGCATTTGCCGCTGTAACTGCTGCATCTAATACTGCTAAAGATTCTGCTGTATAAACTGTTCTGTCAATTTCAGCTGCTCCTTTAACAGCTTCTGCAAGTATTAATTTTGCTCCTGCTAATGCTGCTGCTGCATCTGTTTCTACTAAATAAGCAAATTTAGCATCATTATCGGATAATGCTTTGTCATAAACTGCCACATCATCAATTAAGCCTGTAAATTCAGCATCCCAGTTATTAACACCGAGTAAAATACCGCCTGTTTCACTATTCATGATATCAGAAGCTTTTCCGGATACAACCAAATTACCATCCTGATATACTCTTAAATCATTACCACTCTGTGCCATAGTAATAAATGACCAGTCTGTTGTAATGTTCATAGTACCAATTGTTGTCCAATTGTATTCTGTACCTTCTTCTTTTGTCCATACTTTACAATTTGCACTGTTGCTATTTCCAGAAATTGCTAACCATTTTTCAGGAGCATGATAGCCTAATGCAATCACTGCAGAGTTTGTATTAATACTGCCATCAGCTTTTACCCAGAAAGATACGGAATAATCAGAACCGATATTTTTCTCTGAAAGTTCAATACCATAGTCGCCTAATTTAACCGCTTTATCTGTTTCTGCGCCTGTACAACCTGTATCAAATACAACTTCGCCTTCATATGCACCAAGACCTGTTACAACTGCTTTTGCACCTTCACCAATACCATTATTGAAATCATATTCTGCGATAGGTAATAAAGCTGCAGGCTCAATCACAACCTCTGCCGGTTTATTAGCTTCGTAGTTTGCTGTAATCTGCTCTGCTGTTAAAGCACCTGAATATACTGTAAAATCATCGATTAAACCTTCAAAAAACTCATTACCCCAAGCTGCTTTACCAATCCAGAAGATACCGTTTGCTCCAACGGAATCATCAATGGATGTAACTGCAGACTGTGTAGAAACTGCTTCACCATTTACATATGCAATTGTAGAATCTTTAGCATATACAATATCAATTTTTGCCCATTCACCTGTTCTTGAACCTGCATTAGCAGCATTTACACGACCTGCCGCATAACGCTCAACAGTAATACCACTTGCTTTATCTAAGATACCAAGATAATTTTCCTTATCTTCATCAGCATCCGGACGATCTGCATTTGGAGCAACGAAATATGCCCATCCTGCACCACCGGTTGGTTTACTCCAGTAAGAAATTGTAATTGCTTCCTGTCCATCTACGATACCTGTCCCCTCTGTAGTTCCTTTTAAATCAAGGTATGTAGAAGAACCTAAACTTAAAGCTCCATCTCCCACTATTTTGTCTTCTGTGGTTACAACCGCACCTGTGCCGCCGGTAATTGTAGCCGTCGCACCTGTTCCGGTGTAAACACCGTCAACTGCTTCTGTGTCAAAATCAAACTTAGCCAATACAGTTGGCTCTGTAGCTGATTCTTCAGCAGCTACTGCCTGAGCTGGTAACAATGTCGCTACCATTGCTGCACTTAATACAAGTGACAGACCTTTTTTGAAAAGATTTTTTATTCAATATAACAATGTATTTTTTCATATTTTTATAAAAATTCCGGTTTTGAGGATAAATGGTATTCCGATTTTTTTGAGGGACGGACGACATGACATATTTTTGTGTAGTGAAATGTATCATTTTTTTGTTATTTGGTGGGCATATAGGGTAGGTATAGGTGTGGGCAGATTCCGATTGTCTGGGTGTAAGATTTGCTAAATATTCTTATGATGGATGTTGGTAACGGACGCGTCGGCTCAAACCGCCCTCCATGGCGGTTTCGCCTAAAATTGCCATCCGTGGCAATTTTCCGCTGATTCTCTCAAGAATATTAAGCAAATCTAACACCCTCCCAAAGTCATCTGCCCACACCTATACCTACCCTATATGGCAATCTACATTTTGAAAATGATACATGGGCAGTTGTGAATGTTATGTCTGGTTAAGCAAAATATGGAATAGCATTTCACAACCAGACAGATGTAGCATTCTATATACAGTAGTCCGGTTCCACAATGTAAATTTGTCAGAACGAGCAGGGGCTGACACCACTACACAACCATTAAAAACCGAACGGCAACCATACTACTTAATCACCCTAATCGTAACAGCAGCTTTTCTTCCATCAGATGTCTTCACCATAATTTTCGCTGTCCCTTTCCTGTGAGCAACTACAACACCTGTTGAAGACACTGTTGCTATGCCTTTTTTATCTGATGTATATACCAACTTATTATCTGCTGCACTTTCATAGGATTTAACAGCAATCTTATATACTTCCCCTTTCCTCATAAAACATTTCCTTTTGTCTAATATAAGCTTAGCTTCATCCGCCTCTGCTTTCTGACTAAATGTATCACCTGATACATTTTGGGATGACAGTTCACCAATTACATCCCATTCATAAATAGCTGCACCACACTGGCCATGATAAGCTGCATTTGTCATTGTCATACGAAGTTTACTGGTGGTAATTTTTTCAAATTTATAGGCAACATCATCACCAGTTGAGATTTCATAGTCATTTGTGGGTGTTACAGAGGTCCATATACCATTCTTGTCGTATTCAATAGCAAGTGTTGTCGGCAGGAGCGTTCCGCTGCCATCCGCTGACCAATTAACTATTGTTTTTGTTATATCTACCTCTTCTTCACCAAAATCATACATAACCCACTGGCTGATTTTTCCATCTACAAGACTAGAATCTCCCCAGCCATTCCAGAAATCATACCCCTCTCTGCTGTCATCCCTAAGTGTTTCCAGGGTATTTCCATATGCATAGGAAGCAGTCAGCTTCGCCCACTCTCTAATCGGAGTATCTTTTCGAATCAGCACCTCCATACTTTCTGTCAATGCTGAAATCTGTGCATCAATCATATCCTGCGCAGCTTCCCTATCCGCTATAATTGCTTCTGCATCAGCAAGTGTCTGTGCTAACTTTGCCCAGGATTTTGTTGAATAATCTGCTTCTGTTAATCTTTTCGTTTCCTCAATGACTACCGTAAGATTTGCTTTGCCTTCTGCAAATTTTCCAATCAAGTCCCATTCATAAATAGATGCACCACACCACTGTCCATAAGCAGCATTTGTCATTGTCATACGAATCCGGCTTGTCTTTACAGATTCAAATGGATATATATTATTTGAAGCTGCTGTAAATGTATACTCTTCTGTTGGTGTAACCGGTGTCCACTTTCCATTCCTGTCATACTCAATTATGATACCTGTTGGAACTATTACTCCTCCTCCATCATCATACCAATTGACAACAACTCCTGTTAAATCAACAACCATCTTACCAAAGTCATACATAACCCACTGACTGATTTTTCCACCTACAAGACTATCATCCCCCCAACCATTCCAAAAGGTCTCTATATCACCATCATTGATATTCTCCATGGTTGTTCCCGATGCATAAGAAGCAGATGCTTTTGCGTAGGTTCTAATCGTTCCCTGCAAGCCATTCCTAGCCTCTATTAAAGTCTCTTTGGCTGTTTGAATTTCTTCAACTGTTGCTGCTGTTAAAGCCTCTTTGGCTGCATTGATTGCCATCTGTAATGCCATCCAGCTCTCTACCGAGTAATCAACTGCATTTAACGCGGATGCTTCTGTAATAACCTCTGCTAATTCCTCTGCTTCAACAGCTAATATCGCTGTTTGATAAGCTTCCTTTTCTTCTTCCGAGGTTTGTGATTCTGCATCTGTTGCTTCCATTTTATCTTTTGCGCCATCTAAAGCCGCTGCTTTTGTATTGACACCTGAAAAAGTCATTGCTATGATAAATAACCATGCCAAAATTCTTCTTGTTTTTAACATTCTTTTTTCCCTTCGACATTCTATAAATAAAACATACTGCTCTTTATTCTACTATTTTTCCCCTGCCATAACAATATTTTTTTATATTTTTAGACAAAAAAACAGGATATGCGGCTTTACATATCCTGTTTTTTTTATTCTGCATATTTGCAATTTACTTATTTTTTCATTAATAAAGATTTTCCTGTCATTTCTGCCGGCTGTTCCATACCCATCATTTCAATCATAGTTGGAATGATATCTGCTAAACATCCGCCTTCTTTTAATGCATACTCTTTGTCATAGTTTACAAGAATAAATGGAACAGGATTGATTGTATGTGCTGTGAAGCTTCCGCCTGTTTCATAATCAACTAACTGTTCTGCATTACCGTGGTCTGCACAAATGAACATCTGACCATCTACTTCCAATAAGGCATCTACTGCTTTTCCTACACATGCATCTACTGTTTCTACCGCTTTGATTGCTGCCTCAGGTATACCTGTATGACCTACCATATCCGGGTTAGCAAAGTTGATGATGATGACATCATATTTGTCGGATTTGATAGCTTCTACTAATTTTTCACAAACCTCCGGTGCACTCATTTCCGGCTGTAAATCGTAGGTTGCAACCTTTGGAGAATTTACAAGAATTCTGTCTTCACCCTTGTTTGGCTCTTCTACACCACCATTGAAGAAGAAAGTAACATGTGCATATTTCTCTGTTTCTGCGATTCTTGCCTGTGTCTTGCCATTGTCTGCAAGGTACTGACCGAATGTATTCTTTAATTCTACTTTCTTGAATGCGATTTCTTTGTTTGGAATAGTTACATCATATTCTGTAAAGCATACATAGGTAAGATTTAATCTTGCACCTCTGTTAAATCCGTCAAAATCGTCTGCACAGAATGCTCTTGTAATTTCTCTTGCACGGTCAGGACGGAAGTTAAAGAAGATTACACTGTCTTTATCTTTAATAGTAGCAACCGGAGCACCATTTGCTTCAATAACAGTTGGCATTACGAATTCGTCTGTCTTTTCCTCTGCATAAGATGCACTGATAGCTTCTACTGCACTTGCTGCACGAACACCTTCACCTGCTGTAAGAGCTTTATAAGCGGATTCTACACGATCCCAACGATTATCTCTGTCCATGACATAATAACGGCCACAGATAGAAGCGATTTTACCAACACCGATTTCTGCCATTTTTGCTTCTAATTCTTCGATGAAGCCTTTACCTGATGTAGGAGATGTATCTCTTCCGTCTAAGAAACAGTGTACATATACATTTTCTACACCTTCTCTTTTTGCTAACTCTAACAATCCATATAAATGTGTATTGTGGCTATGTACTCCGCCATCAGATAATAAACCAAAGCAATGTAAATCAGAACCATTTGCTTTTACATTTGCTACTGCTTTTAATAATTCTTCGTTTTTGAAGAAATCACCATCTTCGATTTCTTTGGTAATTCTGGTTAATTCCTGATATACAATTCTTCCGGCACCCATATTTAAGTGACCTACTTCGGAGTTACCCATCTGTCCATCAGGAAGACCTACTGCAAGTCCGCTGGCATTGCCTTTTACAAAAGGATATTCTGCCATTAATTTATCCATATTTGGTGTATTTGCCTGTGCTACAGCATTGCCTTCTGTTTTGTCATTTAATCCGTAGCCATCTAAAATCATTAATACGGTTGGTTTTTTACTCATGTCATTCTCCTTTTTCATTCTGTATTTATTTGTTCGCAAGTCTATATCCCTTGCGTATGTTACATATCCGCAAACATTTTAACGCAACTTTTTGATTTTGTCTATTGTTTTTCCTCTGTTTTCTCTACTTTTCCATCCTGTGTCACCAAAACTCCTAAAGCAGAATGTTTTTGCATAAAATCTAAAATCCGCTTCTTCTGGTCGGCTTCTGTTACAAGATATGTACAGAGATTTTTTTGTATACAAGGGATAAATTCCAGTGATAATTCGCCTTTTGTATCAATGGTAACCTTTGCTAATCCGGTATCCTGCGTACTTTTACTAAACCAGAAATTTCCCAAACTATAGATAATAGGCACACCATTCATTATATCAAAGCCCTGCAAACAATGGGTATGTCCGCCAATAATAGCATCTGCACCGGCTTCTACAAAAGCTTCTGCCAATTTTACCTGATCATTTCCGTAATTACTGTCTCCTTCTGTTCCCCAGTGTACAAAAGCAATGACATAATCACTTTTTTTCTCAGCCTTTTCAATTACCTTGACAAATTTCTCCGGCTTTAGTGTTTTTAATACCCCCGGACTATCCTCTGTGGCTTCTTTCGTATAGTTTAATGACCGTTCAATTTGTGTAGCCGCCACAATGGCAATCTTTCTTCCATTGCAGACAAAATAATAGGGTTCACTGGCTTCGTTTAGATTTTTTCCCGCACCTATAGCTGGTATTCCTGCTTGTTCTAAGGTCGATACCGTATCTAACAGGGCATCCGGTCCAAAATCATACACATGATTATTGGCAAGACTGACAATATCTGTTCCAAAAGTCTCTAATAACTCCACTCTAGAGGGGTCTGCACGAAAAGTATAGGCTTTTCCCTCGAGGGCTGTTCCTCTGGTACTGTAGGTAAACTCATTATTGAGCATCATAATATCCATACTTTGCATCAATTCCAGCAAATCCGCAGAAAAACAGTCATATATTCCATTTTCACAAGCATCTAAATATCTTGTCGTCACATAGCCTTCTGAAAAATTGATATCTCCGGTAAATGCCATCGTAATCTCTTCTTTGCTTGCTGTAGTCTTCCATTTTACATTTTCTAACTGATACTTAAAGCCTGCATCCTTGCAATAAGAAAGCCATAATACATGTATGCTGTTACCCGTCAAGTCATACCAGAAATTTGCATCTGTACTGCCTTTTTTAACCTCCTGCGCTATAGTCTGCAAGGCTTCTTCGTTGTATTCCTCAGAAAACCAATCTAAAAATGCTTCATTTATAGGATATTCTGCGGTAAATTCGCTGGCAGCATTTTCAAGAATTGTCCGTTTAATTTCTTCCATATCCACAAGCTTTTCCAATGAAACCTCTGTGGATTCTGTCACAGTGATATCCATACCATCTGCATTTTCTTCTGTGCTTAGGATAATACTATCGCTATCTGCTGCACGAGCTTCTTTTCTGTTATCCAGTCTTAAAGACTGCATAAATTCCGTTACATTTTCTCTGTTTCCACAGCCTGTAAAAAATACCGTTATCAATAGAACTATACAAAAATTTACATATTTTCTCATGTTTTTTTCCTATTCTACAAGTTTTCTGTAGGATAGCATATTCAAATTGGAATGACAAGTAAAAAGGCTGCCTTTATTTTACTTTTACCTTTTTAGCCTTTGTATAAGCACTTGTATAGGTTACTCCCTCCACCTTCTTATAAGCCGCAATTCTTACATAGTAAACTTTCTTTGATTTTAATTTCTTAATTTTAGCAGATGTTGTTTTATTTTTCTTTATAGTTATCTTTTTTACACCTTTTTTAAACTTCTTATTCGTAGAATACTGAATTTTATAACCGGTTACCGTCTTATCTTTTTTCCATTTTACGGTAATTGTCTTTTTGTTTTTGGATTTAACAGAAATAAGTGTTGGTTTCTTTGGCGCAGTTACTGTCTGTGCTGTTTTCTTTACTAAAGAAATTGTACTCATATCTTCTTCTGTGGTTTCTTGAATGTCAAAATTATCACAGGTAAAATATTGTTTATATCCCGTATAATCACCGGACTTTTGGAAAGAAAAGCTGACTTTTTGCGGCAAATCTTCTGTCTGTGTATAAGGAATATATTTTTCATTTTCATCGTGTACCGGCACTAATTTTATCAATGTTCCTTTGGCAATGGGCGCATTTCCCTTAAAATAAATATGCTGTGACTGCTTCTTAATATTTATCCAAAAATTTCCTTTTCCGCTGATTTGTCCGTTTATATAAGCTGAATGCGGATGTGCGCTTTGATCAAAAACCAATGTTCCATTTTCAAGGCAGACATTTCTAGTCACCATATAATTCATGATATACTGTCCTTTAACATTTAACTGATTACAGGTGAGATTGCTTATCTGCGCATTATCTACTATTACCATTGCATCATCCGACATAAAATTTTTATTTGCATATCCACCCTTATCTATGACATCTCTTACCGTGGAATTGGTAATATGTACAATTCCTTTTCCTGTTACTACATTTTTATATGTATAGTTATCTAAGCTAATATAATTGTAATTACTTGCATATTTGTAAATGCCACCTGTTAATGTACTGTTATTTACATGAATATCTATATCTCCGTTTACATTTGCTGCATTTCCATAATATCCTGTACTAGTTCCATTTATATAGCTTAATACAGAATCATTTACTTCTACATATACATCACCTTTTTTAGTATCTGTCCCTGTAATGTGGGCTGCATCAATTCCTTTGATTTCTGAATGATTTACTACAATTTTGGTATCTCCACAAACTGTTCCCGAAGTTAAAATTGTACAATTAGGAGATACTTTGATATTGTTTAATGTAAGATTCAAATTCCCCTGTATAAGTCCGCCATTTTCACCGGATATTAAATCCTGACAATAGATTTCCTGTACTGCATCTGCATTGTTTTCAATGGTATAATTCACATCTCCTGTAGTATTTTTGATATAATTGCGCAATACATTCGAATGATTAATATGTATTGTAGCATTTTCCACATGGTCTACATATATGCCTCTTACTGTGGTATTTTCAACCGTGATATAGCATTCTCCCGTATACTGACTATTATCTATTCCACCTGTATAAATGTAGCTATAGGTCAGGTCCATTTCCTGTTTTCCATCAAATAAATCTGTATCTTCTTCTAAATATCCTCCGGTGTAAATATGTCTGTCATTTTCATTAAATTCTCCATAGGGAGCTAAATCTTCATACATCCGTCCATCCTTAAAAATCAAAGATGTACCATTGGCAAATATATCCTTACCATCTGTTCTAACCGGTGAAATACTGCCATCCTCATAACAGGTTGGTATTGTCAATTCATCACTTTCTTCCGCGGATACCCGCATTGGCATGATTACTGATACTGCTAATCCCAATAGTCCATATGCTAAAATTTTTCTTATTTTCATAATATTCTTTCCGTATCCTTTCATTTTTTTATGTAAACCAAATACCCTTTGTAAAGTGACGCATTCTTCCTGCCATATCCGGATTTTGTTCATATTTAGGTCGTTCTCCTATATCTTCATTAAACATTGCCTGAAGACTTCCCGCTAATTCTCTTGCACATTCTACACAAAAACGACCATATCGGATAGAACAGGAACATCTTTCACATTTCAAATAATACTTGCTGCCTTCCGGGATTTCGACTCTTCCTTTTTTCAAAAAATATTCTATAATTTCAGGACTTACACCTGTTGCCTGTGCTACCACAGAAGCTGGTGCAGAACCACACTGATCCAAAAATGCTTTCACCTTGCCAAAATCGTCTAAGGTTTCATTTCCACAGGAATGACATTTGTATCTGCCACTGTCCACATAATAAAGCTTTCCTCCGCAGCATTCACATTTTACATACTTGTTAGCTATCAACAGTTTTTCCAAATAATTCTTATCATCCATTTTCATGTCCTCCATATATTTTCTATGATGTTTCTTATTCAAGAGAGCACGCATCTGTTTAAAAAGTTTCACAAAAATACTTTTTTTATTTTATAGGTGCAATATATAGAACTTATTTCCTATATTATATCTTTTAATCTTTGGTTTCGCAACAAAATTATGCTCAATTTATTGCATATGTAATATGTAACTAATTTTCAATATATTACAGGCAAAATAAAATATTCTTAGTAATATTCTGCACATAATATACATAACTGTTGTTCTATTAAAAGGAGGCGCATCTGTTTGATTAACTATGATCCTTTTTGGACTACTCTTCAAAAGAGAAATATCACAAAATATCAGCTTATTTACCACTGGGGTTTATCCAGTAACACGCTTCGCAGAATGAGCCATAATGAACCAATCAGCACCACCACACTAAATGAACTATGTCTTATATTAGACTGTATGGTTTCGGATATTCTGCAATTTGTGGCATCTGATGATGAGATTACGGATATTTCCATCCGAAAAGAGGAAATTAACAATCGTAGAAAACGGCGCAAAACTGCTTGTACAAAACCCTAAAGTTTCAAATAAAAAATGACCTCGAAATGATTTTTCATTCTCATTTCAAGGTCGTTTTTTCAAATTGCTGGCAATATATGTAGCATCTATCAAATCATTTCCCTAGTCATAACGGATGCGGTTTAAAATATATCCAAACGGACTATCTTCATTTTTTATAAGCATCATTGTAAAATCATATGTCGCTATGTAGGTTGGTTCTATACTATCCATATCCTGATATTCACCAAATGCAACCTGACCTGTAACCCTATAGGTGTCCTCTAGTTTCACAATTTTTTGAATCTCACATTTATCTGCTGATTCCAATTCAGCTTCATAATATACAAAATTTTCTGTATCCACATCATAATGCGTATAGTCTGTATAGGATGATGTTATGCCAAATACATTTTCTACATATTCGCGTATATCTTCCTTTGTATACATTTGTGAATATAATTGTCCGTCTGCTTTCTTGGGAAGATACTTATCATATGGATATTCCTGATAAGAAAAATTATTTGCACCTAATCTTTCTATAAACTTCCATGCATCTTTCTCTTCCGGTTTAATTTCCATACCGGACAAATTCTCTCCCCATCTGGTTGCCGTAAAAAACTGTGCAAGAATCCTTAAATTCTCTCTTTCTTCTTCTGATACTTCCACTTCTATATTTTCTACATATTCTTTTTTCTTATCGTCATTTACTCTTTTAACAGAATCATTTCCATTCTTCTTAAATTCTGCAAACCGTGCATCAATAGCATTTTCTTCTATCTCCACATGTCTCATTTCAATTAGTGAATTCTTAATTTTTTCCAGCTCTTTTTCATATTCTTCTGCTGTCAAATCTGTACAAACATCTGTCCCATTCTCAAGTTCCCGCAATTCATAATCAAGCTCATGTTCGCCATATGAATTTAATCTGGTACCAACCACTCTATATTCCTTTTTTAGAGCCAGTCTCTCGTTTTCATATTCTTTTATTAACACCATTGGCATCACATATTGCTGTGCATCTATCTCAAATGCATTATCCCATATCATAACCAATTGCTTTGCATCATCCGTATATCCCACCAATGCTTTCTCTCCATTACTAAATGAAAATGGTAATTTCGTTCTATTATCATTTTTATCAAAATAACAAAAATGATAACCATCTTCTATCTCGTCATACATCAGCATTTCCGGTATACCGTCTTCATCAAAATCATGTATATCAAAATCACTTGCATGAAGATCACCTTCATCAGCATACATAAATAAATGCGCTTTATGTTCTTCTTCCCATGTCCGCTCAATAACTTGATTTGCTGAAGAATTTTCTATTTCATCACTCTCTTTATTTGACATAAACAATCCACCGCTCACTGTTGCTCCTATAACTGTTCCAACTATTCCGGTTATTATAACCACACCTAAAATTTTCGTCTTTAACGATGCTTCTGACACTTTTCCCATTATTCCTTTAATAGCTGTTGCTGTGGATGCATTTGTACTTTCTATTACATTTCTTTCTCCTACAGTTGTTTCATTTACGGCTACACCTGTCATATCTGATACCGCCGATAACACATTCTTTGTAATCTCTTGTGGCACAACCGCAGCCAATACATCTTCTCTGAAAAGCAACAACATAAATGGTGCAACACTGTGAAGTCTTATTCCCTCTCTCTTCTCTACACCAAGTATTCCCTCTTTAATCTTAGCTCTTGCTCTAGAAAGATTTGTCTTGACTGTATTTTCAGGAATCCCAAGCTCCTGCGCTATTTCTGATTGCTTTTGTTGATTATAATAAAAGGCAATAATGCAAAGCTTCTGCATTTCTGTCAGTTCTCTTTCAATAATTTCCCTGATTAATCTTTGCTTCTCCTTATCCTGAATAATTGTTTCCGGGATAATATTTTCGTTATCTGCCAATGTATCAAAGGTGTCATCCTCTTCATCCAACAATACATACTTTTTATTTTTCTTTATGTACGCATAGCATTTTCTGGTTGCAATCATACCTGCCCATTGTAAAAATCTGTCTTCATTCTCTAACTTTGGGATACTCCTGCTAATTTCCAGATAAGTGTTTTGCATAATTTCATCAGCAGCATCATGAACATTATCATTTCCACACATCACTTTATAAATACAGGTGTACACATATTTATTTGATTCATGATACAAAACATCAAATGCCTGAGTTTTTCCATTCTTATAATCCCTTATTGCCTGTCGCAGATTTGCTGTTGGTTCCATAAATACACGCCCCTCATAATTATTTTTCCTTTTCTGCATAAATTATGCTAAATTATATCGTACATTTTTTATTCATACAATGCTTTATGTTCAATTCATTACCTATATCAACATTAGTATCTATAAGGATTTTCATTTATTTAGCACATAAAAAGACCTCATGCGGAGGGAATTTCCTCTACATGAGGTCTTTTTTCTTATCTCGTTATTTTGTTCGGTTAGGCTATCCCTTTTTTCTTTTTGCGAATAAAAGGGGGTTGCCTTTAAATATTCACTATATCAAGGCAACCCTCTTTATCCTCAAAAGGCAATTTTCTCTATCCTCACCCTATCTCGGATTTTTCTCGGTTTACCTCAAAAACATCTTCTTTCTTTTTCTCTTGGTTTTCTCTCAAACCCTCTATTTTCAAGGTCAT
>JAGALK010000148.1 GCA_017625255.1 Lachnospiraceae bacterium | reverse complement strand
ATCATTAAAGTAAGCCGGTACTGTAATAACTGCTTCTGAAACGCTTTCTCTTAAATATCCTTCTGCATCTGCTTTTAATTTCTGAAGAATCATTGCAGAAATCTGCTGTGGAGAATACTTTGTGTCATCAATCTTACGACCATTGTCTGTACCCATATCTCTCTTAATAGAAGAGATTGTCTTTTCTGCATTAGTAACTGCCTGTCTTTTTGCAGGCTCACCTACTAATCTTTCACCTGTTTTTGTAAATGCTACGATAGATGGTGTTGTTCTTGCACCTTCCTGATTTGCGATAACGGTTGGTTTTCCACCTTCCATAACTGCTACACAGCTGTTTGTGGTTCCTAAGTCAATTCCGATAATTTTTCCCATGATTGTTTCCTCCTGATTTTTAAACTCTATATTAATTAGTTAGCTACTTTTACCATACTGTGACGGACTACTGTGTCACGATACATATAACCTTTTTGGAATTCCTCAGCAATGATATTCTCACCAAGGTTTTCATCCTCGATATGCATTACTGCATTGTGGAAATCCGGATTAAATTCTGTACCTACTGACTCAATGGCTTTTACGCCTGCTTCTTCTAAAACCGTCATCATCTGTTTATAAATTTTATTCATTCCATCCACAAATGGATCTTCCTGTTTATCCTCCGGTACTGCTGCAAGCCCTCTTTCAAAATTGTCGATTACCGGGAGAACCTTTTCTACGATTGCTTTTGCTCCCATATCATACATCTGGGATTTTTCTTTTTCTGTTCTCTTACGGAAGTTCTCAAACTCTGCCATCTGGCGTTTCAGACGATCTGTTAAATCTTCAATCTGTTCATCCTTCTTGTCTTTCTTTTTATCTTTTTTCTTATTAAAAAGACCTTTTTTGGGTTCTTCACCAGATTCTTCATCCGCCTGTTCTTCTGTTTCCATCTGAACTTCTGCTTCATTTACAGCTTCTTCTGTTATTTCTTTTGCTTCGGCTGTTTCTGTCTGTTCTTCCATAACTTCTTCATTATTTATCTCTGCCACTTCATTACCACCTTTCTAAAACTGTTTCTTATCTTATGTTTTTATTGGGAAGGCTTTTTAAAAATACCATCCAACTGTGTTGTCAATTCCTTTAGACTACCCATAACCTTTTCGTAATCCATTCGCTTAGGTCCGATAATACCTACCGTTCCTTTGACGCCCTGACTCAGTTCATAGGTTGCTGTCACTACGCTGCAATCCTTCATCGTCTGAATCGGACTTTCATTTCCTATATAAACCTGAATACCCGTACCGGCTTCATCACTTAAGCTGTCAGATACCAAGGTTGCAAGCTGTTGTTTTTCTTCTAAGGTATAAATCAATTCACTGGCTTTCTGGGAATCGGAAAGCTCCGGATATTTAAAAATATTCGTTGCTCCGCTGGTATATATCTCTAATTCTTCCTGACTGAGAGTTTCAGATACCGCATCTAGCACAATACCTACGATATCACTGTAATCTCCTGCCTGTTCCTTCATCTTACTGATTGTTGCCAGATTGATTTCCGGAATAGAAAGACCATTTAAAGTTGAATTCAAAAGTACATTCAACCGAAGCAGTGCTTCATTATCCAATGGTTCCTCAAGTGGAATAATTTTATTCTTTACCACATTGGCTTCCATAACAATCACCGCAAGCAGTTGATTGTCATCCAACTGGGAAAGCTGAATGAATTTCACCTTATTTGCACTGTATTTTGGAGAAGTAATCATTGTCGCATAGTTTGTAGACTGTGCAAGCGTTCTTGCTACCTGCTTTAACACATTTTCCATCCGTTCGGTATGTTCAATAACAAAATCCTTCATATCAGATATCTCTTTGTCTTTATTCTTTAAAAGATGGTCAACATAGAAACGATATCCTTTATCGGAAGGAATTCTCCCTGCGGAAGTATGCGGCTGTACAATGTAACCTAACTCCTCTAAATCCGACATCTCATTTCGAATGGTGGCAGAACTCAAATTCAAATCGGTGTACTTTGAAATCGTTCTTGACCCTACCGGTTCACCGGTTTCTAAATAGGTGCGGATGATTGCATCTAATATTTTTATTTTTCTTTCGCCAAGTTCATCCATCTTCTCTCTCCTGTGTCGGTTTGTTGATTGTTAGCACTCATCAAATAGGAGTGCTAATATTTATATTGTTAAGATAGCACCTTACTATTTCTTTGTCAACAATTATTTGCAATTTTATAATTTATTTAGATTTTCATTTCTACTACATATCCTTTCATCATAAAAATACACTCCTTTCAAAACTGATTTTCTTGTTCTGAAAAGAGTGTACCCCTTTTAGTATTCCATATTCCGAACAGATTATTTTCCGTTCCAAATTTCATCTATGCCATTATGTTTCCAATTATTTTTTTCTTCATCATAAGCTTCTACTGTTAAATAATGAAAATTACTGGCAGTTTTTAATGCATCATACACATATTTTAACGGAACCCATGTCCGATTCTTCTCTAAATCTCCCGGCTCAGCTAAAAATACCATATCTGTATCCTCCTGATACAAATATATATTCACATAATGCCCACTGGTATCTTCCCAAAAGGTGTCATCATTATAGCTGCTTACCAAGACAATTGCTGATTTTGATTTTTTGATAACTTCTTGAAAATATTCATACGAACCGGGTTTTCTATGCACATTACATTCAAAACCCGTATTTTCCAATGTCGTTTTTATATCTCCCCATCCAATGGCACCACCATCTCTAGAAGGGTAATAATAAGTTACCTGTGTAGCATATTCAAACATATCCCAAGGAGAACATTCATAAGGAGATATTGTACTATAGATATTTGCCATACAACACATCCCACAGCCAAAACCGCCGAAAGAATTTCCTTTTACAATCTTTTGACACCATTCTCCGCCCCAAGGGCGTCCTTCATTATAAGCCCGAGGTCCCTGAGAAAATGAATATACCCTCTCAGCCTGCTGCTCAGGCGTGAGATTTACTACCTCTAGCCCCTCAGGAATGATTCCCGCATGAAATATATTATTTTCAAAAGCCTGAAATATACCGGATCTTAATATTGTATTTTTTGAGTCTGTCTGTTCTATTGTTTCTATATTTGATAGTACTGCTGCATTTTGTTTTTTCATGTACAAACGATAACCGATACAAGAACTGCCGACTACAAGCAGAAGTAGTATGATTATTAATATAGGGATATAAGTTTTTCTTTTCATATTATTCTAACCTTTTTTATTATCTAGTGGTATTTTTATTTTTTGTGTTTCTTCTTATATTGAGAAAAACGAGAGGACACGAAATCCTCTCGTTTACTTTTATAGTATTATATGAAATTGTTGATGATTTTACAAGGGGTTTTAAAAAATTCCGGTTTGCGCGTTTGCAATGAGCAGTGCCAATCCAAAAAGAATCAGTTGTTGCAAATTCATTTGCATAAAACTGATTCTTTCTGGATTGATGCGGCGAATGCCGCGACCGACATGAAGCGAAGCGGAATGGAGGT
>JAGALK010000003.1 GCA_017625255.1 Lachnospiraceae bacterium | reverse complement strand
TAGCAAAGGCACCGGTAGTTAAAGCAGAAGAAATCAAAGCAGAAGTAAAAGAAGCAGTTGCAGAAGTAAAAGAAGCTGTAGTTGAAGCGGTTAAAGAAGAACCAAAGAAGGAAGAAGTAAAAGAAATCGCTGAAGCTGTAAAAGAAACAGCAAAAGAAGCAGTTGCAGAAGTAAAAGAAGCTGCAGAAAAAGTAGTTAAAAAAGCAGCAGCAAAGACAACCAAAAAAGTAGCAGAAAAGGCTGTTATGGAGCCGGAAGTTTTTGTACAGTATGAAGATAATGGTACACAGGAAGCTAGTGTAGCTGATCTTGTAGCAAAAGTAAAAGCATTATATGTAGCAGAAGGACATCGTGAATCTTCTATTAAATCTTTACAGATTTATATGAAACCACAGGAATGGGCTGCATATTATGTAATCAATAAGAAAATTACAGGTCGTATCGATTTGTTTTAATTTTTTATAGTTATAGTTAAATGGGACAGTATTTATTACCGTTGAAGTAATAGATACTGTCTTTTTTGATTATATAAGGGAATATTTTACCAAAATTAAAAAAATAATCCATGTTATGTAATGGGCAAATCCGATATGATAAAAAGGATAAAAAGTTTCAGGAGGAGTATACTATGAGGAAAAAAACATGGAAGAAATGTCTGGCGGTCATATTATCGGTAACAATGCTGCCGTGGTCTTTGGGCGAAATGCCTGTAAGTGCCGCAGAGTCAGAAGGGCTGCCAACACCTGCCTATAAGTGGGATTTTGAAGCCGTAGAGGGCACAGAAGTCGTAAATGGCGGCTCTGTTTTAAATGGGGAAGCAAATTTAAAGGGAACAGCCAAAGTTGAAGCTTCAAAAATTACAGTGGATGGACAGGAATGCTTAGGCGACAGTAATCAGGTATTAACCTTAAGCGGAGGAAGTAAAGGAAGCTCCTATGTAGAATTGCCAAGTGATTTGTATAGCGGGGTTTCAGCAGACACAGGTCTTACATGGTCTTTTTGGATGAAAGAAGATAGTGATATTGTCAGCTATTCCAGAGCATTTAGTTCATCCAATTCCGGTAACGGTATGGAATTTGCCTACGCACCATATGCATCCGATAAGGTATGGAATTTGATTTTTGATGATGGTGATTCCTATCGGCATATTTATGGTAGTGAGCCGGAAAAGTCTGTATGGAACTACATTACTCTTACAGTGTCTGGAGAAGAAGTGGTATTTTATATAAATGGCGATAAAGTATCTTCTAGCTGTACAAAAGGCGATGGTTCAATCTTAAAGAATCGTTTGAATGGTTTGTCTGCTTTTACAAATCATGCACTTGGAAAGACTACATCTACTTGGTCGGATGCAGATTGTAAGGTGCAGTTGGATGATGTTTCTATATATAAAGAGGCATTGACAGAGGAAGAAGTTGCAGAGCTTGCAAGAGGCTATGGACTAAAGGTTCAAGGGCCAAGAATCATGCAGGATGCCACAGAGGGGATTTATGCAGGAGAAAGCTTAGAGCAGATTCAAGAGTTTACAACCACCTCCGAAGATGGAAAGCTGGTGGTTAAATTCTGGAAGGATGCAAAGGATGCATATTATTATTCTGTAAGCAGAGAAGGAAAGGTAGTCCTTGAGTGCTCAGCCTTAGGTCTGGTTACTGCTAAAGAAGATCTTAGCAATGGGTTAAAATTACAGGCATCGTCCTTGATGCAGACCACAGGCAGAGAAAATTATGACATTTTACAGGGCAGCACCTCTCATGTGGATAAGGTATATCATGAAACAAGCTTTGTACTGACAAAAGGAAACAGTGAAGTTAAGGTGATTTTCCGTGTATTTGATGATGGTATGGCATACCGTTATGAAGTAGATGGAGATACCTCTAAAACAACAGAAACTACTTATGTACAAAAAGAAGCCAGTGAATTTGTATTGCCGGATAAGGGAACTATTTGGACAGTACCTGTCAGCCAGACCTATGAAGGAATTGAATATACAAAACGCACAATACAGGAAATGTATGAAACTGAATCTAATTATTCCACACCGATTTTGGCATCTTTGCAGGAGGACAGCGGAAATACATGGGTATTATTAGCAGAGGCAAATGTTTACAATGAAGAAGAGCCATATTGTGCATCTATTTTTAAAACGGTAAATGATGATAAATCCATGCAGGTAACCTTTGGCCGTTATCTGAATCAGGAAACAGATGAATCAAAGGATAAATCCACATATTCTGCATCTTATTCGTATATTACAGAAGTAGAGATGCAGAATGAATTCCATACACCATGGAGAGTGGCTATTATAGGTGAGGATTTAGAAAGTGTGACAAACAGCAGTCTGATTATGGACTTAAATCCGGAACCGGAAGGTGATTTTAGTTGGGTAGAACCGGGAGCGTCTGTTTGGTCCTGGTGGTCAACCTCCTATGATGCTATTCAATATACAACTATGATTGATTATATTGATTTTGCAGCAGAAACCGGAATGAAATATTGTCTTGTGGATTACGGCTGGGAGCTTTGGGATGATTATAAGAGTAAAATTGCATCCCTTGTAGAATATGCAGACGAAAAAGGCGTAAGTCTGTTATTGTGGTACGGTGTAAATAAGTTTGATGGAAAGCATATCTTTGATTTAGACAGTGCAGATGCCATTGAAGAAGAATTTGCATGGTGTGAAGAAGTGGGCGTTAAGGGTGTAAAAGTCGATTACATCAATAGTGACAGCCAGTTTGCTATGGAAATTATGTACAATCTGGCAGATATCGCAGCAGAGCATCATTTGATATTGAACTATCATGGATGTACCGACCCAAATGGAGAAAACCGTACATATCCTAATATTTTATCCAGTGAAGCCGTTGCAGGTATGGAAAATTATAAGTGGAACAATGGTTCAAGCACCGCCACATTGCTGACTATACCATATACCAGAAATGTATTAGGTTCTATGGAATTTACACCTACTGCATATCGTGTACACAGCTCAAATGCTACAGCAGGATTTATGTTGGCAACTTCTATTGTATATGAATCTGCCATTCAGTCCTTTGCACATTCTGCATATGTATATGAAGGATATAATGGTTTATCCTTAATTGCAGATGTACCTGCTGTATGGGATGAAAGTCGTTTGTTAGGCGGTTATCCGGGGGAAAATATTATCCGCGCAAGAAGAAGTAAAGAGGACTGGTATCTTGCAGCTATGACCTTAGAGGCAGAAACATATCAGGTACCATTAGATTTTCTGGATAAAGGCTGTACCTACAATGCCTATATTTATACAGATAATAAGGCTGGGGACAACATTGAATTTAGTACACAGAAAGTAACAGCCGAAACGGTTTTAGACTTAAAATTATTGGCAAATGGCGGATGTGGTATCAAGCTTTCAAAGACAGACAGCTTAAAAAAGACCGCCTATGATAATTTTAACTATTATGAAGCCGAAGATACCACCTATGCTGTATTAAGCGGCGCAGCAGTGGTAGCTGAGGATCAGTATGCATCAGGCTTAAAGTGTGTCGGCTATGTGGGAGGTTCGGCAGACAATACGCTAACCTTTGAAAAGATTCAGGCAAAGGTGGCAGGAGAATATGATTTAAGAGTATATTATGTTTGTGGTACAGCAAGAGATTTGTATATTAAAGTAAATGATGAAGAACCTGTTTGCCTTTTGGGATTAGTAGGAAATGCAAATGACTGGAAAGCAGTTGCAGCAAAAACGATAACTGTTTCTTTACAAAAGGGCGAAAACAGTATTTGTCTGTATAATAACAGTGGTTATACACCGGATATTGATCGTATTGCAGTAGAAAAAACAGACATTTCCAGTGCAATGGTTACTTTATCCACAGATACATATACCTATACCGGAGCTGAATGTAAACCGGAAGTAACCGTTGTATTTGCAGGAGAAACATTAGTACAGGATAAAGATTATACTATCGCATATCACAATAATATAAATGCAGGTACAGCACAGGTGACCATAAGTGGAACGGGAAATTGCTATGGAAGAATAACTAAAACCTTTGTCATTAAAGCACCGGCAATTCAGGAAAATGAAGATAAAACAGAAAACAAAACGGAAGAATCAAAGGATACGACACCTGTAAAGGTAAAGAAGCCTGCAAAGGTGACTTTATCTAAGGTAAAATCTCCAAAAGCAAAACAGATTACTGTTACATGGAAAAAGCTTTCTAAAAAAGAGAAAATAACAGGTTATCAGATTTCTTACGGAACAAAGAAGAATGGTAAAAATGCAAAGATTAAAACTGTAAAAGCTTCAAAGAAAAGTATTACTATTAAGAAATTGAAGTCTCGTAAGAAATATTATATTCGTGTAAGAGCGTATAAGATGTCTGGAAAGACAAAAGTATACGGTAACTGGAGCAAAGTAAAATTTGTAAAAGTAAAATAGAGTTTTGATATAAAAAAGAGGTACATCTCCAAGCGAGTGTACCTCTTTTCAGCATTAATTATTCTCTTTTTTATATTTTGCTACCAGTCTTTGAATTCTATCATATGGATTTAATAAATTGCTGATAGATAAATCGTGGTTTAAGGTATCAATGATGTGAGCAATATATTTGCTCATGTCACAACTGATAAAATATGGTCTGGAGACAAATTCTTCATCCTGATAAGTCAGATTTGTAGTTACCAGACGATAAATGATACCATCTTCATAGGCTTTATCGAATTTTTCAATACCATTGGTGAAAAGACCAAAGGTTGCCATAACAAAAATTCTGTTTGCCTTGCGTTTTTTCAATTCTGTAGCAACATCAATCATGCTGTCACCGGAGGAAATCATATCATCAATAATTAATACATCTTTTCCTTCTACGGAAGAACCTAAAAATTCATGGGCAACAATCGGGTTGCGGCCGTCTACAATCTGGCTGTAGTCGCGGCGTTTATAGAACATACCTATATCCAGTCCAAGTACATTAGCAAGATAAACGGCACGGTTTGTACCACCTTCATCAGGACTGATAACCATCATATGTTCATTGTCAATCTTTAAGTCCTTGGTATCTGCTAAGATACCTTTGATAAACTGGTAAGCCGGCTGTACTGTATCAAATCCTCTTAATGGAATAGCATTCTGTACACGAGGATCGTGTGCATCAAAGGTGATGATATTGTCAACCCCCATGTTTACCAAATCCTGAAGTGCTAATGCGCAGTCTAAGGATTCTCTGGAAGTGCGTTTGTGCTGACGGCTTTCATATAAGAATGGCATAATCACTGTAATTCTTCTTGCCTTTCCGCCAACGGCTGCAATGATTCGTTTTAAATCAGCAAAATGGTCATCCGGAGACATCATATTTGTATGTCCGCATAAGGAGTAGGTTAAGTGATGATTGGTAACATCCACTAAAAGGTAAAGATCATATCCACGAACGGAATCCTTGATAATACCTTTTGCCTCACCACTTCCGAAACGAGGACAGGATGCTTTCAAAACATAAGTGTCTCGTTTATAGCCGTTAAAGGCCATATCGTTGTGATGTTCCTGTTCTCTTTCTGCTCTCCAGCTCACAAGATACTTGTCTACCTTTTTACCCATTTCCTTGTAGCTTTCTAAAGGAATAAGACCTAGGGAACCAGTAGGAAGAGTGTTTAAAAATCTTTCATCGTTTGCCATGATAGTCCTCCATAAATAGCATGTGTTATGTGTTTTATAGTTCAATAGATTTCTCTAATGAATTCGTTAACGAAGTTTTTTCTGAATACGGATGTCGTCTCCGAACAATTTCAGCATAACATAATTGCTCGAAATTCTCGAGAAAGTTCGTTCAGAATAAATATCTGCCATTTGCTGTAATGACAGATTCGTGGAAATAATTGTAGATTTCCGACGAAGAATGCGTTCATTCAGACACAAAAATAAATGGGATATGGTAAATGAATTAGGCATTTCTGTTCCTAAATCATCAATGATTAACAAATCGCAGTCAAAAATATTCTGATGCGCAACGAGCATATCCTCTGGTGTGTCCTTGTGGAATGTGTTCTTCTCAAATATATCAAATAATTGGAAAGCCGTAAAGTAGATTACGGAATGTCCTGTATCTAAAAGTTCTTTTGCTATGCAGTTTGAAAGAAAGGTTTTGCCTACACCTGTATCACCATAAATGAAAAGATTAGAAAAATCCGTATCAAATTCATGGATGAATTTATGACAGGTCTTTACCGCATTTTGCATGGTTTCTAAAGAAGTAAGACCTGTGGAAGGATTAATCTCCAAGGTGGAATAATAATTGTAGGAAAATGTATCGAAATTTTCTTCTTTTAATATACCCCGGATATTGGATTGGGTATACACCAAATCAATGGCGCGCTGTTTGAAGCAATGGCAACGGTCATTTCCGATATATCCGGTATCCTTGCAGTCAGGACACGCATATGAGGGTTCAAAATACTGCTCAGAATATCCTAATTCCTGTAATATAGCCAACCGCTGCTTTTTGTATTCTGCTAATTGCTGATGTAAATCGGCAAGAGCCAAAGAATCACCGTCTAACATTTTTCGCGCCTGTGCAACGGAACAGGAAGAAATGGCATCATCAATGCCTTTTAAGCGGCTGTCCTTGCTGTAGACTTCTTTTATGCGCGCATCAACGATATGCTGGTTTTGTATTTGCTTTGCCTGATATTCACGAATGATTTCATCATATTGCAAATTGTTTAATGGCATATGTGCATCTCCCTGTGATTAATTGCCGGTACCAAGTAATTGTTTCTCTAACTGGTCATAGTTGTATGTACGCTGTGAAAAGTTATTGAATCGGTTTCCTGCGGCCTGACTGGCAGTTGCTTTTGACTTTGCTGCAGAACGGGCTTTTTGGTGTGCAGCATCTAGCTTCTGTACATCTGCTAATGTATGTACACCATTTTTATGCCAGTTTGTTAAAATAGTATCTGCATATTCAAAGCTGGCTTTTCCTGTTGCCTGAATGGTTCGGCGACAGGCTTCTTTTATAATGTCCATGGAAAAGGCATAGGAGCTTGTCCATTTTTGAATGGTATGAATTTCATTTTGAATCAGATTTCTGCCGCTGATGCCAAATGCCTTCATGACAGCATAGACATCCTGATTGTGCATACTGTGTTCTTTTCTTGCTTCTGCTACGGTAGAAATTCCGGCTTCTGCCCAGGAAAGAGCAATCTTTTCCATATAGCGCAGGCTGGTATGTCCGTTGCTGATGCAGGTTTCAATCAGATATTCGATTAAGTCCGGTGAGAATTTCAAACCGTCATACCAATATAAAATGGTGCGGATATCTGTTGAATTTAAGGTTCTGCGCAAGTAGTTTTCTGTAATGAATAAAACCTCTTGAACCGCTTCATTGTCCTGAAAATTATCTACCTGCTCTGCAGTGTAAACATCCTTACCGGAGACTTCCGGTGTAACGGAAACATCCGCTTGCGGCTCGAGGAGCGGTTGTGTATCTGTATTTACAGAAACGGAGCTGTCTATAATAGAGGTATCCTCTGTAAAGACTGAATCAGATGGAAGCCGTAAGGCTATACCGGTTAAATTCTGTTCATGATCATATTCTAAATGAAGCATTTCAACCTTTTCCCAATAGCTTAAGGCACGCAGAATGTCCTTTTCTGTGTGATCAAAAATATCAGCTAAGGTTGAAACGGAAAATGCAGTGTCAGTATCGTTAATCTGCATTTTTCTAAGCAGGTAAAGGTAAATCTTTACGAATTCTCCATTAGCATTTGTCATATATTTATCTATAAAAATATTCGGGACACAGGTGGTAGCTAAATATCCACTGCTGTGAAGTTTTATCTTTGCCATAGGTATATCCTCTTTCAGTTGCTATTTCAAAAATTGCATTACAGTCAATCTGTTACGCACCAAATTATAGCACGCGTATTTAGAATTGAAAAGAGCAAATTTTGCCGAAACCCCAGTAAAATCAAGGGTTTGCGGAATTGTGGACAATGTGGATAACCAAATAGGACAAGTGTGTTTTCAATGGATTTCAGAGATAAAAAATCCACATTTTAAATGTGAATAAAAATTCATTTAAAATGTGGATAATGTGGATAACTTAGTGTATAAGTAGTGATTCGCCGATTTTTACAACATCTCCGGCGCCCATAGTTATCAACAAATCCCCGTGCATACATTTTTTTTGTAAAAATTTTTCGATTTCGGAAAATGTGGGGAAATACCATACATCTTTTCCTAATTTTTTAAGGTCAGCTTCAATATCTCTTGAACTTACTCCTAAGGTATCTGTTTCACGGGCAGCATAAATATCAGCAAGGACAATCATGTCCGCAAGGGAAAGTGCCTTTGCGAAATCCTGCAAAAATGCCTTTGTACGAGTATAAGTATGAGGCTGAAAGACGCAGACAATCCTTTTGTGGGGATAGTTGCGGGCAGCCGTTAAGGTAGCTGTAATCTCTGTTGGATGATGCGCATAATCATCAATGATAGTAACACCATTTTCTAAGGTTCCCTTTAACTGGAATCTGCGGTCAGTTCCACAAAAAGCGGAAAGTCCCTGACTGATAAATGCTAAGGAAAGTCCAAGCTCACAGCCTAAGGCAGCTACAGAAAGAGCATTAGAAACATTATGAAGTCCCGGCACAGATAGTTGAATCTGTGTAAGAGCTTCACCTTTATGCATAACTGTAAAGGAAGCACAGCCGGTCGCATTAAAGGTGATGTCATTTGGATAGTAATCGCTGTCTTTCGACAGACCAAAGGTGATGATTTTGCATGGAAGCTCCTTTGTGATTTCTTCATGCTGCTCAATATCGCTGTTGATAATCACTACACCATCTGAAACCGTATTTGCAGCGAATTTTCGAAAAGAATTGCGGATATCGGAAAGATCTTTAAAGAAGTCCATGTGATCTTCCTCGATATTCAAAATAACGGTGTATTTTGGACGGAAGTTTAAAAAGCTGTTGGTATATTCACAGGCTTCTGTTACAAAAACATCAGATTTGCCTACACGGATATTGCCGCCAATTGTATGCAGAATACCACCTACGGATATGGTAGGGTCTGTATTTGCTGCTAAAAGTACTTCACTGACCATGGAAGTGGTTGTTGTTTTGCCGTGAGTTCCGGAAATAGCAATGGATTTTGTGTAGTTATCCATTATCTGCCCTAAAAGCTCTGCTCTTGAAAGCATAGGAAGCCCTTTAGCTTTTGCGGCAGCATATTCCGGGTTATCTTCATGAATTGCAGCAGTAAAGACTACCGCATCTATATCATCAGTAATATTCTGGGCAGCCTGCGGATAGGAAATTTTTATTCCTTTTTCTGCTAACTGTTTTGTAAGGTTGGATTCTTTTGAATCAGAGCCGGAAATCGTAAAGCCTTCTCCTAGAAGAATTTCGGCGAGTCCGCTCATACTGATGCCGCCGATGCCAATAAAATGAATATGCATAGGTTTGTTAAAATTAATCTGGTACATAGTTTCATCCGTCCATTCTATTTAAAAATTAAAATATTTCATTCCTTATTATTATAACCAACAATCCCGGTTTTGCAAATTGTAACGAAAAATTTTTTATAGGATGAGAAAAATATCAGCCGCAGTATAATGAGCAGAATGGTAACATATGTTAGATTTATATGGGGCGTAAATGAGAAATTTTAGTGACAAATGTAAAAATTAACAAAAATAGTCATTTTTTTAGAGAGGATTTGTTAAAATTGTTGCACAAAAAAATAGAAGTATGTTATAATTTTTGTATCACAAAAAGAGATTTGACGAGAGGTGAGTGACATGATAAGAAAAGAAATGATAGCCATGCTTTTAGCAGGCGGTCAGGGAAGCAGACTTGGTGTATTAACTGCCAATGTTGCAAAGCCGGCAGTTGCATTCGGCGGAAAATACCGAATCATTGACTTCCCATTGAGTAACTGTATCAATTCTGGGATAGATACAGTAGGTGTTTTAATACAGTATCAGCCACTTCGGTTAAATACCCATATCGGTATCGGTATTCCATGGGATTTAGACCGTAATCATGGTGGTGTTACTATTTTGTCACCGTATGAGAAGAGTGACAGCAGTGAATGGTATACAGGAACAGCAAATGCGATTTATCAGAACTTAAGCTATATGGACAGCTATAATCCGGAATATGTATTAATTCTTTCCGGTGACCATATCTACAAGATGGATTATGAGGTTATGTTGGATTTCCATAAGGAAAACAATGCGGATGTTACAATCGCAGCTATGCCTGTACCAATGGAAGAGGCAAGCCGTTTCGGAATCGTAATTACCGATGAAGACAGACGGATTATGGAATTTGAGGAGAAACCGGAAAATCCTAGAAGCAATCTTGCATCTATGGGTATTTATATTTTCAGCTGGCCGGTATTAAGAGAAGCCTTAATTGCAATGAAGGATCAGAGCAACTGTGACTTTGGTATGCATATTATTCCATATTGCCATGAGAAGCAGCAGCGTATGTTTGCATATGAGTATAATGGATACTGGAAGGATGTAGGAACATTAGGCTCATACTGGGAAGCAAATATGGAACTGGTAGATTTGATTCCTGAATTTAATCTGTATGAAGAATACTGGAAAATCTATACCAAGACAGACAATGTAGAGCCACAGTATTTATCTGCGGATGCAGTAATTGAGAAGAGTATTATAGGAGAAGGTACAGAGGTATATGGTGAAGTACACAATTCTGTAATCGGTGCGGGCGTTATTATTGGTAAAGGAACAGTTGTCAGAGATTCTATCATTATGAAGGATACCGTATTAGGTGATAACTGTATCGTAGATAAAGCCATTATTGCAGAGGGATGCGAGATTGGCGATAGCGTAGAAATTGGTATTGGAGAAGAAGTGCCAAGTAAATTAAGCGAAAAGATTTATTGCTTTGGATTGGCAACAATTGGAGAAAACTCCTATATTCCGGCTAAAGTAAAAATCGGAAAGAATACAGCAATTTCCGGTGTAACTGAGGCTTCGGATTATCCGGAAGGTATACTTGCCGGAGGCGAATACATTATTAAGGCAGGTGACAGCAAATGAAGGCATTAGGAATTATTCTCGCAGGTGGTAACAACAATCGTATGCAGGAGCTGACAAGCCGCAGAGCGATTTCAGCTATGCCAATTGGTGGAAGCTATCGTTGTATTGATTTTGCACTCAGCAATATGAGCAATTCACATATTCATACAGTTGCAGTATTGACACAGTATAACGCAAGATCCTTAAATGAACATTTAAGCTCATCCAAATGGTGGGATTTCGGTAGAAAACAGGGAGGTCTTTATACCTTCACACCAACCGTTACAGCAGCAAACAGCTATTGGTACAGAGGTACAGCAGATGCTATGTACCAGAACTTAGATTTCTTAAAGAGAAGACATGAGCCATATGTAATCATTACCAGTGGTGATTGTGTATACAAGGGTGATTATAACCAGCTTTTAGATTACCATATTGCGAAAAAAGCAGATATTACCGTAGTGTGCAAGGATATGCCGGCAGGCACAGATGTAAGTCGCTACGGTGTGGTACGGATGAATGAAGATTTCCGTATTATAGAATTTGAAGAAAAACCAATGATTGCAAGCTCAAATACAGTATCTACAGGTATCTATATTATTCGCAGACGCCAGTTGATTGAAATGTTAGAGAGATGTGCAGACGAAGAAAGACATGACTTTGTAACCGATATTTTGATTCGTTACAAGAATCTGAAACGGATTTATGGTTACAAGATGGAATCCTATTGGAGCAATATTGCTTCTGTAGAATCCTATTATCAGACCAACATGGATTTCTTGAAACCGGAAGTTCGTAAATTCTTCTTTAGAGACGAGCCAAAGATTGCAACGAAGGTTGATGATCTTCCACCGGCAAAATATAATGTTGGTTCAGATGTTCGCAACAGTTTAGTAGCCAGCGGTTGTATCATCAACAGTAAAGTAGAAAATTCTATCTTATTTAAGAAAGTATTCGTTGGCAAGAATTGTGTGATTAAGAATTCTATCATATTAAATGATGTGTATATTGGGGATAATACACATATTGAAAACTGTATTGTGGAAAGTCGAAATACACTAAGAGCGAATACATACTATTGCGGAGACAATGGAGTTAAGGTTATAAGAGAAGATGTTGACAGATACACTGTTATGTAGACAGAACAGTGGGCATGCGCAATAACAGGACTTGCATAGGACAAAAAGGGGGCAGAATATTATGCAGATTACAGATGTAAGGATTCGTAAGGTGGAAAAAGAAGGTAAAATGAAAGCCGTAGTGTCTATTACAATTGATGAAGAATTTGTAGTACATGATATTAAGGTAATTGAAGGAGAGAAGGGACTATTTATCGCAATGCCGAGCCGTAAGGCGGCAGATGGCGAGTACCGTGATATTGCACATCCGATTAACTCTGATACCAGAGATAGAATTCAGAGTTTGATTTTAGAGAAATATCAGGCTGAAATTCTTACAATGGAAGAATAGTGTATAAGCATTTAAGGGAACTCTGTTCAAGGAGTTCCCTTTTTTTGGTATAAATGAAATCTCCCTGTAATATATTATTTAAAGGAAATCAAGACAACCATTTTAATAAGCGGTTGTAAAACAGGGGGTATATAGGTATGGAAGAAAAAACAGTAAACAAATCCCACAAGGTTCTTTTAAGCAACCGAAAAATGGGGAATTTCAGCGGCGTAGTGGATGTGCTTTCCTTTGATGTGTCAGAGATATTGCTAGAAACAGAGCAGGGAATGCTTTTGATTAAGGGGAACAATCTTCATGTAAATCGGCTGAGTTTAGAAAAGGGAGAAATAGATGTAGAAGGCAGAATCGATTCATTAGCCTATTCTGAAGTCAAGGATTATGGAAAACAGGCGGAATCTTTTTTGGGACGGTTATTTAAATGAGAGCCGTCAGTGAAACAATTGCAATGGAGGGAAATCTTCTTATTATATCCCTGCTATTTGGGATGCTTTTGATGTTAGGCTATGATGTGCTTCGGATATTCCGGCGAATGGTAAAGCATGGAGCATTTCTTATGGCAGTGGAGGACGGTATATATTGGCTTGCCTGTGCAATCGGTATTTTTGCCATGCTGTATCAGGAAAATGACGGTTTGCTCAGATGGTTTGTGTTGGCAGGAGTTGCGCTTGGAATGCTGATGGAAAATAGCTGGTTTAGTCCCTGGATTATTAAAATATCTGTAAAAATTTTATCTGCAATTCTTGGGGTCTGGAATCGTATTTGGAATATTCTGGGTAAGCCGGTAAAAAAAGTATCCTCGTTTTTTCAAAAACAATTGAAAAAAATAAAAAAAGCTATTAATATAGGTATAAGCAAAATGTAATAGGATTAATAGGATAAGGTAAGAAGGATGAAGCCATGAGCAGATATCGCAGAAATAAGAATAAAAGTACAGGGCGATTAAGTATTGTCTGTATTGTAGTCATTTTACTTGCAGTAATGTCTATTCAGATTGCGCGTTTGCATGAGAAGAATCAGGAATACATTGCAAGGGAACAGGAATTGATAGAACAGTTAGAAGAAGAAACCGAAAGAAGAGATGAGATTGCAGAATACGAGGAATATGTCGGCAGTCAGGAATATGTAGAAGATACCGCAAAGAGTAAATTAGGTTTAGTTTATGAAAATGAGATTATATTTAAAGAAGAATAACAGGAATTTCTTGTAATGGCTGAATGCCCTCGAATCTACAATTCGAGGGCATTTTTGGCGAAAAGTTTTTAAAATGCCTGCAATCCTTTGACAAAGATTTTATAACAGGAAGCCTATAATGCCAGAGAAGCCGATTGGGGCGGTAATAATTTTTGGGCAGAAATAAGGAGGATTTTAAGCATGAAAAAAACAGAAAAAGTAGGATGGAAACAATTTGTACTCAGTATCTTAGGTGCATTACTTTGTAAAGTATCGGTTATGGGATGTTATCCCTTGATACCTGCATATTTTGCAGCCGTATATTTGGAAGAAAAAGGCAGATGGCTTCTTTCGATAGGAATGCTGACCGGATTAATTGCATTTCTTCCTATTACAGTTATCGCAAAATATGGAATGACAATACTTGTTATTGCTGTAGCAATACGAATGTGTGAATGGGTAGAAAAGCGATGCTATACCGTTTTAGCCGCTATAGTGGCATCTGTGGGAACACTTTTGTTGTCGGTGTTTGGTGGAATCTTTGATTTTCGCAATCAGATTTCGTTGCTGTTGGCAGTTTTAGAAGCAGTATTTATTTTTGGTTTTGTCATTTTAGCATCAAGAGGGGTACATTTATTTTTAGAAGAAAAAGAAAGTGCAAAAATCATGGAGCCTATCAAAGATGGATTTCAGGAGCAGCGGCTTTTAAATTATGCAGCGAGTTTTGAAGGATTGGCAAAAACCTTTCTTTCTATGGGGAAACGAATGACGGATCAGTCAGAAGAAATGGGAAAAATGCAGGAGGAGATTACCGGTAGAGTTTGCAGCGGTTGTGATGCATGTGCTCTATGCTGGGAACCATCCAATCATACAATGTATGGTGTATTAGGGCGATGGATAGGAAGCTTATTTCAGACAGGAAAACCGGATATAAAGGTCAGTCGGGAATTGGAATATCATTGTCGGCATGCAGAGGATATTATGAGGGAAGCTACCGGCATTTTCGAACAGGCGAGATGGAATCGTGCGTGGTATAATAGATTGCTTGAAAATCGAGAAATGATTGCCCAGCAATTAGATGCCATGGCATATATTATGCAGGATTGTATTCATGAATCGGTATTATTAGATGCAAAAGAGAAAAGAAAGCTTTCAGAAATTCGATATCGGGCAAAAGAATGCGGCATTGTAGTTGATGAGGTGCATTTGTATCAAAAAAACAGCGGGCATATGCAGGTATTTCTTCGTGTACATTCTAAATGGGGAAATTGTGTGGCGGTAAAGCTGTTGACAAAGGCGGTAATCGGAGCATTGGATTTACATATGTGTCCCCATAAGGATGTCCGTACATTTATTGGAAAAGAAGTGGTGGAAATTACCTATGAAGAGCAACCGGTATTTCATGCGGTACATGGAATAGCAAAGCTGATAAAAGATGGTGCAGCAGTTTCAGGAGATAATTTTTCCTGTATGGAAAAAGCTGATGGGGAGCTGGTGTTAAGTCTTTCGGATGGAATGGGATTTGGTATGCGGGCATGTAAGGAAAGTGAAGTTGTTATTGATTTGCTGGAAAAATTCGTCGAAGCAGGATTTAATAAAGAAACAGCCATAAAAATGCTCAATTCTGCTATGGTAATCAGAGGTGAGGATGAGCAGTATTCCACTGTGGATATGGCATCTGTGGATTTATACACAGGAAAAACGGAGTTTTATAAAATTGGTGCATCAGCGACATTTATTCGTCACAAAAATGGCAGTGTAGAGTGTCTGCTATCCTCTTCTCTTCCGGTGGGAGTCAGCTTTGAGATTGAAATTGAAAGGGCAACAAAGCAGCTTGCAGATGGAGATTTCCTTGTCATGGTAACAGATGGTGTGTTAGAATATTTGCAGGCAGACAGACCGGAGGAAACTATGGAAGAAATTATTTCAGATATAAAAACCAATCATCCGGGGCTGTTGGCAAAAAAAATCTTGGAAAAGGTTATGCTGCATACCGGTGGAGAAGTCAGGGATGATATGACGGTTTTAGCGGCAGCAGTCTGGGAGAATTAAATGATTGAAAAAGTGACAGCATATATGAAAAAACATCATATGGTAAATCCGGGAGATCATATTTGTATAGGTCTTTCCGGCGGCGCAGATTCTGTTTGTTTGTTTCTGATATTAGAACAGCTTCGGCGTGTGATGGATTTTTCTATGTCTGTTGTTCATGTGGAGCATGGTATTCGGGGAGAGGACAGCCTTTTAGATATGCAGTTTGCCCGTCAGTTAGCAGAGCAGTATGACATTCCATTTTTTTGCAGCTCCTTTCCTGTAGAGGAAATTGCAGCAAAAGAAGGTCTTACGGTAGAAGAAGCCGGGAGAAAAGTGCGGTATGAGACTTTTCATAAAGAAGAAATGCGATACAAAGCCATAGCAAAGGAACGGGGAGGCAGTGTAAAGACAGCAGTTGCACACCACGGGGATGATAATGCAGAAACGCTGCTGTTTCATTTATGCAGAGGCAGTGGAATGGATGGAATGGCGGGAATTCGTCCGGTAAGAGGGAGTATTATCCGACCACTATTGTGTGTAACACGAAGGGAAATCGAAGAATTTTTGCGGAAAGAAGGACAAGGCTATTGTATAGATTTGACCAATGCAGATATGGCATATAGCCGGAACCGTATCCGAAATCTGATTATGCCGGAGATTTCTAATGTAAATACACAGGCAGTTGCCCATATGAATCGCCTGACAGAAGATATGGCTGAATTGGCAGATTATTTAAAAAATGAAGTAAAATTGCTTTTAGAACAGAATATTGATTATAAAGAAAATAAGATATGTATAGACATTGCGTGCTTAAAAGCTTATCCAAGGGTCATGAGACAGCAAATTATGCTAGAGCTGTTAGCAAAAGCTGCCGGCAGCAGAAAAGATCTTAGACGAGAACATATTGAGGGGCTTTTAGATTTAGCAGAAGGCAGAACCGGCAGACGCATAGATTTACCCTATGGGATAATGGCAGAAAAATCCTACGATCAATTACTTCTTTATCATAAGGAAGAAAGAAAAAAAGATATATCAACAGACACTTTTGTGCAGGAATTGATTTTTAAGGACAGTGAACAGGGAAAAATAGATACGGCTATCGGAAAATTTGCTTACAGAGTGTTTTTTTTCAATAAAAAATATGCAGAAATTCCCAAAAACCAGTATACGAAATGGTTTGATTATGATATGATAAAAGGCAAGCTATATTTTCGAACCAGACAGTCCGGAGATTATCTGGTGACAGATGCTAAGGGGCATAGACAAAAGTTAAAGTCCTATTGGATTAATGAAAAGGTTCCTTTGGCAGAGCGAAATCATAGAATGCTTTTAGCAGAAGATTCCCACATTTTATGGATTGTGGGAGGGCGCATCAGCGAATATTACAAGGTTACAGAGAGTACGAAAACGGTATTGGAAGTACAATGGATGGAGGAAGAATAATGAGTGAGACAGTTCGTGTATTATTATCAGAGGAAGAAGTAGACAAAAAAATTGCAGAAGTTGCAAAACAGATTAGTGCAGACTATGAAGGAGAACAGGTACATCTTATTTGTGTATTAAGAGGTGGAGTATTCTTTACTTGTGAATTGGCAAAAAGACTTACCATTCCGGTTTCTTTAGATTTTATGTCAGTTTCCAGTTATGGTATGGATACAAAATCCTGTGGCGTTGTAAAAATTATTAAAGACTTAGATGATGGTATCGAAGGCAAGAATGTTCTTGTAGTAGAGGATATTATTGATTCCGGAAGAACATTGAGCTACTTACTCGAAAATCTTAAAAACAGAAATCCAAAGAGCTTAAAGCTATGTACACTTTTAGATAAACCGGAAAGACGCGTAGTAGAAGTTGATGTGGATTATACCTGTTTTAACATTCCGGATGAATTCGTGGTAGGATATGGTTTGGATTATGCGCAGAAATACAGAAATCTGCCATATATAGGTGTTGTTGAGTTAGACTAGAAGGAGGTTCCCGTTTGAAGAAGCGTAGTTACAGGGGATTTGGATTCTATATGGCATTGATCATTGTTGTGGTTATGGTCTGGATGATGTTAGATGCCAAACAAAGTGCGGAGAACGCATATACAATGGTACAATTCCAAACAGCATTAAGCAATGGAGATGTAGCCTATGTAGAAATTGAACAGAATCGTGAAATCCCAACAGGTATTTTAAATATCCGGCTTTCTGATGGCAGTATCAAAGAATTGTATGTTACAGATGTCAATGAAGCACAGGATGTGTTAGAAAAATATACCTTTGAAAATTATTATATAGCAGATGTACCGCCGGAAAGTTGGCTGTTAAATCTGTTGCCGCTTTTAATTGTGTTGGCAACGATGTTTATTCTGTTTATTATTATGAGCAATCAGGCAGCAGGTGGTGGCGGCAATAACAAAATGATGAATTTTGGTAAGAGCCGCGCGAAGCTGTCCACAGATGCCAATAAAATGAATTTTGGAAATGTGGCAGGACTTCGAGAAGAAAAAGAAGAGTTAGAAGAACTGGTGGATTTCTTAAAAGATCCAAAAAAATATACCCGTTTAGGTGCCAGAATACCAAAAGGCGTGCTTTTAGTAGGACCTCCGGGAACCGGTAAAACCTTACTTGCCAAAGCAGTTGCAGGGGAAGCAGGTGTACCGTTTTTTAGTATTTCCGGTTCTGATTTTGTAGAAATGTTTGTTGGTGTAGGTGCTTCGCGAGTAAGAGATTTGTTTGAAGAAGCCAAAAAGAATGCACCATGTATTGTATTTATTGATGAAATTGATGCAGTAGCTCGCCGCCGTGGAACAGGTATGGGCGGAGGACATGATGAAAGAGAACAGACATTAAACCAGATGCTTGTGGAAATGGATGGTTTTGGTGTAAATCAGGGAATCATCGTCATGGCAGCTACTAACCGTGTGGATATTTTAGACCCTGCGATTATGAGACCGGGTCGTTTTGACAGAAAGATTCATGTGGGTCGTCCGGATATTGGCGGCAGAGAAGAAATTCTTGCGGTACATGCCAAGAATAAGCCTTTGGGGGATGATGTGGATTTGAAACAGATTGCCCAGACAACCGCAGGATTTACCGGAGCAGATTTAGAGAATCTTTTAAATGAGGCAGCAATTTATGCAGCAAAAGAGGATAGGGCATATATCGTACAGAATGATATCCGCAAATCCTTTGTAAAGGTTGGTATCGGTGCAGAAAAGAAGAGCCGTATTATTACCGAAAAGGAAAAGAAAATCACTGCTTTTCATGAGGCAGGGCATGCGATTTTATTCCATGTATTGCCGGATGTAGGACCTGTGTATTCGGTATCTATTATTCCAACAGGAGCAGGAGCAGCAGGCTATACGATGCCGCTTTCTGAAAATGATGAGATGTTTAACACAAAAGGTCGTATGCTGCAGGAAATTATTGTAGACCTTGGTGGTCGTGTGGCAGAAGAGTTGATATTTGACGATATCACCACTGGTGCATCTCAGGATATCAAACAGGCAACCAGACTTGCTAAAGCAATGGTTACTAAATTTGGTATGTCTGAGAAAGTTGGACTTATCAATTATGACAATGAGGATGATGAGGTTTTCATTGGAAGAGATTTAGCACATGCCCGCAGCTATGGTGAAAGTGTTGCCACAAGAATTGACGAAGAGGTAAAACGCATTATTGATGAGTGCTATGCTAAGGCAAAAGAGATTATTCTTGAGCATGAAAAGATTTTGCATAGTTGTGCAGATTTATTATTAGAAAAAGAAAAAATTAACAGAGAAGAGTTTGAAGCACTTTTTGAGTAAAAAAATTCCGGTTTTCTCGTGATAGAGAAAGCCGGTTTTTTTGGTTTGAGATGGGAAATCTTGCTGTAAAACAAAAGGAATTGGAATAGATTGACAGTATTTGTGCAATTTTTTATTGAGAAATCCTATCATAAGAAAATGGCAATGTACATAATGCACAAAAAAAGGTTTTTGAAATTGTGAAGTTTGTGCACACTTATTCTGCGCATGGTGGTATTATAATTCTCGTAAAAACCCCCCAATACATTATATATAGTTTTTGCTACACCCCATAGTAAAAATACCTTCTCCTAAAAAGACAGCAGATTGATGGCTGTCTTTTTTACTTTGTATAAAAATATGATGGTGTAGTAAAGTGATAAAACGGGAAAGCTAATGTATGACATATAATGCCATATTGAAAGGAAATAGATAGTTATGATTGATAAAAAAGTGCTTTTTTCAGATGGAACCAGAGATTATCGGAATCCTCCGGAACCAAAAGAAAATACGACTGTAAATATTCGTTTTCGTACAGCAAAGGATGATGCAGAGAATATATGGTTATGCACGAAAGAAGCAAGATATCCGATGCGGTTAGCAGAAAGTGACGATACCTTTGATTATTATGCGGTGGATATTCGGTTATGTACAGAAGAATATGTCTATTATTTTGAAATCATTTCCGGAACGGAGCTTTACAGATACGACCGTTATGGTGTATCAAAAGAGATTAGAGAGCAGTATTTCTTTAAAATTGTACCGGGATTTTCTACACCGGATTGGGCAAAGGGTGCCATTATGTATCAAATTTTAGTGGATCGTTTTGCAAATGGTGATAAAAGCAACGATGTGTTGGATGGAGAATATTTTTATATCCGAACCTTAAGTACAAGAGTACCGGAAGAAAAATGGGATAAACCGCCGGAAAATTTCAGTGTAGGTGAGTTTTATGGCGGAGATTTAGAAGGAGTTCGTCAAAAATTAGATTATCTGGTAAGTCTTGGCATAGAGGTTATTTATTTTAATCCGATATTTGTGTCACCATCCAATCACAAATATGATATTCAGGATTATGACCATATTGACCCGCATTATGGAAAAATTCAAAAAGACGAGGGGCGGTTACTGCAAGGAAATGAAACCGATAACAGTCAGGCAGAGCGTTATCGCTGCCGAGTAACCAGTCAGAGCAATTTGGAAGAAAGCAATGCCTTTTTTGCCGAATTTGTAAAGGAAGTACATCGCAGAGGTATGAAAATTATTTTAGATGGCGTATTTAACCATTGTGGTTCTTTTAACTGCTGGCTGGACAGAGAGTGCATTTATGAGGGAAGAGAAGGCTTTGCACCGGGAGCCTATCTGTCAAATGAAAGCCCATACCGCAAGTATTTTGGTTTTCGTAATCAGGAAGCTACTGCGTGGCCGAAAAATAACAGCTATGATGGCTGGTGGGGGCATGATACCTTGCCAAAGCTAAATTTTGAGGGCTCTAAGGAATTGTATGAGGATATCTTACGCATTGGTCAAAAATGGGTATCAGAGCCTTATTGTGTAGATGGCTGGCGCTTGGATGTGGCGGCGGATCTAGGTCATAGTAAGGAGTTTAACCATCAGTTCTGGAGAGATTTTAGAGATGCCGTAAAAGAGGCAAATCCAGAGGCGGTGATATTAGCAGAGCATTATGGAGATCCGAAGGACTGGCTGCTAGGCGATCAGTGGGATACTATTATGAATTATTCCGCATTTATGGAACCCTTGACATGGTTTTTAACAGGAATGGAAAAGCACAGTGACGAATATCAGCCGGAGAGAATTGGCAAAATCAGTGATTTTGAAGGGGCTATGCGCCACTATATGACCTGTTTTATGACATCTTCCCTGCACTGTGCCATGAATCAGCTTTCTAATCATGATCATTCCAGATTTTTGACTAGAACCAATCATAGAGCAGGAAGAGTCGAACAATTAGGTGCTGCTGCTGCGGATAAAGATATAGATTGCAGAGTTATGCGGGAAGCGGTGCTTGTACAAATGACCTGGCCGGGAGCACCGACCTTGTACTATGGTGATGAAGCCGGTGTTTGCGGGTTTACAGATCCGGATAATCGTCGTACTTATCCATGGGGAAAGGAAAATAAGCCGTTAATTGATTTTCATAGAGAATTGATTTGGATGCATAAAAATAATGAAGCACTAAAAACAGGTTCCTTTAATTTCTTAGATTGCGAAGATAATTTGCTGTGTTATGCCAGATTCAACAAAAAACAGCAGTTTATTATTATGATTAACCATGCAGATGGGGAATGCACCAAGAAATTGAATATTTTAGGTGCGGGTATGACTAAAGATGCGAAGCTGCGACAGGTAATTACGACTACAGAACAGGGATATTCCCTAATGCCAAGGTATTTTGAAGCAGAAGAAGGAGTAATTACTATTACACTTCTGGCAAAAACAGCGGTCATTTTAGAAAAATGTGTATAATTTTTACGATTTTTTGAAAAATTACTTGAAATCAAAAAATGACTATGCTATAATACAAACTTGTCAGGGCGTTGTATGATGACTTGATAAATGGGTAGATTCCCGAGTGGCCAAAGGGGACAGACTGTAAATCTGCTGCATATTGCTTCGGTGGTTCGAATCCACCTCTGCCCATTACATATCCATTTAGGATATGTACAAATTTCATAAATGCCGGCGTGGCGGAACTGGCAGACGCGCAGGACTTAAAATCCTGTGGTGGCGACATCGTACCGGTTCGATTCCGGTCGCCGGCATTAAAACAGAGAAGAAATGTTGAGAAATCAGCGTTTCTTTTTTTGTTTGGCAGGAAATTCCTATCAATTTAGAAAAAGCAATAAGCATAAAGATTTATGGGCAGTAGAAGGATTCTCTTATAAGTAGACCCGATTCTACGCATAGAGGATTGCATTCTACGCATCTATAGTATACCGTAAAGTCATAAGATGCATGCAGCTTAAAAAATTGCAATAAGGAGAATAAATAATGGATCAGGTGAAAATTGGTAAATTCATGGCAGAAATCAGAAAGCAAAGGGGAATGACCCAGAAAGAATTAGCTGAGCAGGTAGGTATCAGTGATAAAACAATTTCGAAGTGGGAATGTGGAAATAGCATTCCGGATATCAGTTATCTTGAGGCATTATGTAATTCTCTGGATATTACGGTGAATGAACTTTTATCTGGTGAAAAGCTGTCAGAGCAAAGTTATTCCGAGAAAGCGGAGGAAAATATTATGGCACTTATGAAAGAAAATGAAATTCACAAAAAAGGAAATCTTTTACAAATGATATTTGGAATTGTATTAGCAGGATGTGCATTTATTTTGATGTTTGCATCAATGGGAGTGTATCAGATAACAAATTTTTTGGACTTCCCATCACTTATACTGATTGTATTATTTTTGGTTGCAGGAATTTTGATTTCCGGCAAACGATCAAAGGATGAGATTTTAGATTTTATTCAAAAGACGATTATTCCAATCGGTGCTTTGATATGCTTAGTTGAAGTAATCGTTTTGCTGCATATATTAACAGAGCCAAGCCTGATTGGGCCAAACCTTGCAGTTTGTATTTTAGTTCCGTTATATTGTGTAGCAATGTATGTAGTTGTAATTTTTATCAAAGAAAGAAAATAATATAAAAGATTGCCATCCTGTGGGTGGCAATTTTTTTTGTCAGAGACTAATATGAAAGAAGTGTATTTTCCTTTGTAAATGGATATTTGCCCACATTCTTCCTCTTGTCGGCAGAGGTATTAAGGTGTATGATAGAAATAGGAAAAAAGTATCAGAAATGAACAAAGGAGGACAAGATTATGCGGCAATTTCATCCAAATGATACATTGCTATTTATATTAGCAGGAGCAGTAATTGTGTTTATTATTGCACAATCTCTATTCTTTTTAATTCGTGCATATAAGAGAGGAAAAGAGCTTGGTATTACCAGTGAGCAGCTCAAAAAGACGATTGTTTCTACAAGCATTTTTACCATTGCACCGGCAGTTGCAGTTTTGCTTGGTATTATCACGCTTTCTAAATTCTTGGGTTTACCATTACCGTGGCTTAGATTAAGTGTGATTGGAGCGATTACCTATGAGCTTCCGGCAGCTACCTCAACGGCAAATGCCTTGGGAGTGTCTTTATCGGAAACCATTATGGACCCAAAGGTCTATACAGCTATTGCATGGGTGATGACCTTGGGAATTTTCCCGGGACTTATCTGGGTACCTTTATTTATTAAGAAAATCCAAGGTGGATTGATGAAAATAAAAAGTAAGGACAGCAAATGGGGAGATATATTTATGTCCTCGCTGTTTTTGGGAATGATTTCAGCATTTTTAGGTATGGTATTTGCAGATATTCGCAGTGGTTTAGTGGGATGGATTCCGGTATTTGTACTATTGTTTTCGGCATTTTTGATGATGATTTGCGGGCTGTTGATAAAAAAATGTAATATGAAATGGTTAGAAACCTACGCGCTGCCTATTTGTATGCTGGGAGCTATGATTTTTGCGGTAGTTATTACACCATGGATTGGAGGTATTGCAGGATGAAAAGAGATAATTTTGAAGAAAAAACCCATATATATGGTCGTATATGGATATTGTTAGCACTTGTGATGATATTTTCTTATCCTGTTATTACCTGCATCTATTATGATGCATGGCCCGGCATGATGCCAGTGTTAAAAGGACTTCTGGGCGTGGCACCAATTTTTTGGACGGTAGGCTTGGTAGAGGTATTGACCTATGTGCCGATGCTTGGAACAGGAAGCTCATATCTTTCCTTTGTAACTGGAAATGTGACAAGTATAAAAGCACCGGCTGCCTTATCTGCTATGGAAAATGCAAAGGTAAAACCGGGAACAGAAGAAGGAGAAGTGATTTCAACAATTGCAGTTGCAGTTTCTGCCATTGTTACAACTATTGTGATAGCAATTGGGGTAGTGCTGTTAGTGCCGTTGACGCCAATATTGGATAATCCTGCGGTAAAACCAGCATTTGACAATATTTTACCGGCATTATTTGGCGGACTTGCAGTGGTATATATCAGTAAGAACTGGAAAATATCCATAGTACCGTTGATATTTATGCTGTCACTCTTTTTACTGGTACCATCATTAGCGGATTCCGTAGGTATATTAGTGCCTGTAGGTATTATCATTACCGTTGGTTCAGCAAGAATATTGTACAAAAAAGGGAAGCTATAATTAGCATATACATATATTGGAGGGGGAGCAAATGACAAAGTATATATTATGGATGATGTTATGTCTGGTTATTGTTTTTTTTGTAATTATTCTTGTTCGGGCAATTTTGTTTTTGCCTAAAAAAACATGGATTCCAGAAGGTAAGCCGATAGAGGTTAATAAAGAAAAAGCCGTTAGGGATTTGCAGGAAATGATTCGCTGCAAAACTGTATCCAGTGATGATACAGATAAGATGGATTTGGCTGAATTTGAAAAATTTCAAAATCTTTTACCGGTGTTATACCCTAATATTCATATGGCTTGTGAAAGAAGACTTTTAGGTAAAAATGGTATTCTTTATCACTGGAAGGGTGAAAAAAATGATAAACCGATTGTTTTGATGGCACATTATGATGTGGTTCCGGTAGAAGAAAAACAGTGGGAAAAACCTGCTTTTGCGGGTATTTTAGAGGATGGTTTTATTTGGGGAAGGGGGACATTAGATACCAAAGGAAGCCTGTGTGGAATTTTAGAAGCAGCAGAAATGCTGATAGCAGAAGGTTTCTTGCCAAAACAGGATATGTATTTTGCTTTTTCCGGAGAGGAAGAAATTAATGGTTCTACCTGTCCGGCAATCGTAGACTGGTTTGAACAGCAGAATATTCACCCGGAGATGGTTTTAGACGAAGGAGGCGCTGTGGTAGAAAATGCTTTTCCGGGTGTGAAAGACGAATGTGCGTTGATTGGAATAGCGGAAAAAGGCTACGCCAATATTAAACTGCAAGAAGAAAGCAGAGGTGGACATGCATCTATGCCTCCGGTGCATACGATTGTTGGAGAATTAGCAGAAGCAGTTGTACGCATAGAAAAGCATCCGTTTTCCGGTCAGTTGACAAAACCGGTAAAGGAAATGGTAGATACCTTAGGACGGCATTCCACTTTTGGGTATAAAATATTATTTGCAAATTTATGGTGCTTTAAAGGATTATTCGCTAAGGTGTGCCAATTATCAGGAGGAGAGTTAAATGCAATGATGCGTACTACCTGTGCGGTGACAAGAATGGAAGGAAGTCATGCATTCAATGTGCTTCCGCCGAAAGCATCGGTAGGTATGAATCTTCGCCTGATGGGCAGTGATACTGTTGAATCTGCCAGAAAATATCTTGAAAATATTATAAAAAATCCAAGTATAAAAGTAACGGTTTGCAATGGTCGCAATCCCTCACCGGAGTCAAATATTGATTGTGATGCGTGGAAGGTTTTGTGTCAGACTATTGCGGATACATGGACAAAGGCATTGGTGTCTCCGTATTTGATGATGGCTTGCAGTGATTCATGGCATTACAATCGTATTACAGATCGGGTGTACAAGTTTTCGGCAATGAAACTGTCAAAGGAAGAACGAGCGATGGTACATGGGAATAATGAAAGGATTCCGGTGGATACGCTGGTTAAGACGGTGGAGTTTTATGTGCGGCTGATGAAGAAGATTTGAGGATTATATTCCGATACTTTTTTGAGGGACGCCGTGTTGACAGCGGTAGTGTGCGTTACCATAACTGGTATGAAAATGTTTAGAAACCCTCCTTTCCCGGACACTTCGCCTCCCCACAGCCCCTGCTCGTTCTGACAGCGCTACACAATTCTTAAAAACCGGACGGAAACTCTACACAGCCCACATTTATCGTCCATTTCACAACAACATTCTGAAATATCATTTAATCACCAAAGTGTAATTTTTTGATAAATTTTCTCACTCCCCAGCCTTGACGAACATGCATAGATTAGTTAATATAAACATAAGTTAGAGATAACTAACCAAAAGGAGGAGCCATGAGTCAGGAAGTATTTGAAATTGTACAGCATATGGATTTAAAAAATGTGGAAAATCAGCTTGCATTACAGTGTGCGCCATTGATTGCCGGATTAAAACCATCCAATCTGCTGATTATTTCAAAATCAAGTCTTTATCAGGTCAGACAGATTTTAAAGAATTCAGGGATTTCCTATAGTGTACTTTTAGTAACCGGTCAGAAGATTACGATTCTTTTATATAATCGAAAAGAACTCGAAGCATATCTTGCAAAATCTGAGGTTTTGACATTGTTTGAAAGCATGGGATATCTGAGATTTTCTCTGGAAGAAATTTTGCCTGTGTTTCAGAAAAGATATCAGAAATACATGGAAGATAACTGTCATTTTCCTCATGAAATGGGTTTGCTGTTAGGGTATCCTGTGGAAGATGTAGAAGGATTTATCAAAAATGAAGGGAAAAACAGTCTGCATATCGGATATTGGAAGGTCTATGGAAATTTAGCTGAAAAATTACAGTTGTTCCGTAAATTTGAGTTGGCAAAAGAGACCCTGATTCAGTTGGTTTCAAATGGTGTCAGTATGACAGATATTATAGACATTTATAAAGAAGATAAGCTGCAGAAAGCAGCGATTTAGGAGGCAGATATGGATAAGATTTATGTTGTTTACTGGTCACAGTCAGGAAATACGCAGGCAATGGCAGATGCGATTGGACAGGGAATTAAAGAAGCAGGAAAAGATGCAGAGGTTGTAGATGTCAGCAGTGCTTCTTTGGATGAATTAAAGGCAGCAAAGGTATTTGCGCTTGGTTGTCCTGCAATGGGAGCAGAAGTTCTCGAAGAAGGCGAAATGGAGCCATTTGTATGTGATGTAGAAGGTTTTGCAGCAGGAAAAACAATTGGTTTGTTCGGTTCTTATGGATGGGGCGATGGTCAGTGGATGCGCGAATGGGTAGATCGTATGAATGCTGCCGGTGCAACCGTTGTAAACGGCGAAGGCTTGATTTGTCAGGAAATGCCGGATGATGCTGGCTTAGCAGAATGCGTAAGCTTCGGAAAGCAGCTTGCAGCTGTATAAAAACATCAGGAAAATTTATGTAAGAAAAATGCCGGATATTGTTATCTTTATAATATCCGGCAAAAAAGATGGGAGAAAATACAATGAGTGTAGTAATTGTTGGAGGACACGACAGAATGGTCTGTCAGTATAAAAAAATCTGTAAGGAATATAAGTGTAAGGCAAAGGTGTTTACACAGATGTCCGGAAATTTAAGTACTAAGATCGGTACACCGGATTTGATTATTCTTTTTACCAACACTGTTTCACATAAAATGGTTCGTTGTGCAGTTGCAGAAGCAGAAAAGTGTAATGCAAATGTGATCCGATGCCATACTAGCAGCGGGAATGCATTAAATGAAATTTTAGAAAGTGTTTGTGCATAAGACGATAGAGGCGTAAGACATAAAATCTTGCGTCTTTTTTTGTTGTTTTATAAAATGAAATTGTGCAAAATGCACGCTAGCGTAAAATTTTATTCGGATTAATAAAAAAGAGGACACCACTTTGTGATAAAGTATTTAAGGCTGACAACCAAAATACAAACAAAGGAAGGTGTCCTCTATGATTAACAGTATAAAATATTTTGAAGAAAAATGC